>NZ_JBFBEK010000032.1:0-98923 GCF_040683715.1 Streptomyces sp. NPDC093260 | reverse complement strand
CCCCGCCGTACTCACCCTGCACAATTCCCCCGCCCCCACTGTGTAAATCACGGCCTAATAAACCTCTCCCCCCCCCCCCCCCCCCCGGGGCCCCCCCCCCCCCGGGGGGCGGGGGCCCCGCGCCGCGCGCCCCGCGCTCCGGGACGTCCTGCTCCTTGACCTGCCCCCGCCGCGGGCCGAGGATCGACTGCCATGACGTCTGGACACGGCAGCACGGTCGACGCGGTCCTGCGGCGCAGCGCCCGGCGCACCCCCGCCCGGGTCGCCGTCGAGTACGGCGAGCGCTCCTGGACATACGCCGAACTCGACGACGCCGTCTCGCGCGCGGCCGCCGTCCTGCTCGGCCGGGGCCTCGCCCCCGGCGACCGGGTCGCCGCCTACGGCCACAACTCCGACGCCTACCTGATCGCCTTCCTCGCCTGCGCCCGCGCCGGCCTGGTGCATGTGCCCGTCAACCAGAACCTCACCGGCGCGGACCTCGCCTACCTGGTGGAACAGTCCGGCAGCGCCCTCGTCCTCACCGACCCGGATCTCGCCGGACGGCTGCCGCAGCACGCCGGACGGTTGTCGCTGCGCGACACCGGCGACTCGCTGCTAGCCCGTCTGGCCGGCACCCCGCCGTACGACGGCCCCGAGCCGCGCGCCGAGGACCTGGTGCAGCTCCTCTACACCTCCGGCACCACCGCGGCGCCCAAGGGCGCGATGATGACCCACCGGGCGCTGGTCCACGAGTACCTGAGCGCGATCAGCGCCCTCGACCTCCAGGCGGGTGACCGGCCGGTGCACTCGCTGCCGCTCTACCACTCGGCGCAGATGCACGTGTTCCTGCTGCCCTACCTCGCCGTCGGCGCGACGAACATCGTCCTCGACGCCCCGGACGGCGACCGCATCCTGGACCTGGTCGAGGCCGGCCGCGCCGACAGCCTGTTCGCCCCGCCCACGGTGTGGATCGCGCTGGCCGGCCGCCCCGACTTCGACACCCGCGACCTCGGCGGGCTGCGCAAGGCGTACTACGGCGCCTCGATCATGCCGGTGCCCGTGCTGGAACGGCTGCGCGCCCGCCTGCCGCACCTGGCGTTCTACAACTGCTTCGGGCAGAGCGAGATCGGCCCGCTGGCCATGGTCCTCGGCCCCGACGAGCACACCGGCCGGCTGGACTCCTGCGGCCGGCCGGTGCTGTTCGTGGACGCCCGCGTGGTCGACGAGGACGGCAAGGACGTCCCGGACGGCACGCCCGGTGAGATCGTCTACCGCTCCCCGCAGCTGTGCGAGGGCTACTGGGACAAGCCCGAGGAGACGGCCGCCGCCTTCCGCGACGGCTGGTTCCACTCCGGCGACCTCGCCGTCCGCGACGCCGACGGCTACCACACGGTCGTGGACCGGGTGAAGGACGTCATCAACTCCGGCGGCGTGCTGGTCGCCTCCCGCCAGGTCGAGGACGCGCTGTACTCCCATCCGCGGGTCGCCGAGGCCGCGGTGGTCGGCCTGCCCCACGAGCGCTGGATCGAGGCCGTCACCGCGTTCGTCGTCCCGCGCGGCGAGGTCACCGAGGCGGAGCTGATCGCCCACGCCCGGGAGAGCCTCGCCGCCTTCAAAGCGCCCAAGCGGGTGGTCTTCGTGCCGGAGCTGCCGCGCAACGCCAGCGGCAAGATCCTCAAGCGGGACCTGCGCGACCGGTTCGCTGCGAAGGAGTGACGCCCGGGGGCCGGGGCGACCGGGGCGGGCGGCCCGCCGGGACGGCCGGGCAGGCTCAGGACCGCAGGTCCACGATCCGCCTGATCTTGCCCACCGACCGCTCCAGGGACTCCGGCTCCACTATCTCCACCGCCACCGACACCCCGACGCCGTCCTTCACCGCCGCCGCGATGGACCGGGCGGCGGCCTCGCGGACCTCGGGGCCCGCGCCGGGACGCGCCTCGGCCCGGACGGTGAGGGCGTCGAGACGGCCCTCGCGGGTCAGCCGCAGCTGGAAGTGCGGGGCGACGCCCGGGGTGCGCAGCACGATCTCCTCGATCTGGGTCGGGAAGAGGTTCACCCCGCGCAGGATCACCATGTCGTCGCTGCGGCCGGTGATCTTCTCCATCCGCCGGAAGACCCGCGCCGTGCCCGGCAACAGCCGGGTCAGGTCCCGCGTGCGGTAGCGGATCACCGGCATCGCCTCCTTGGTGAGCGAGGTGAACACGAGTTCGCCCTCGGCGCCCTCGGGCAGCACCTCGCCGGTGACCGGGTCGACCACCTCGGGGAAGAAATGGTCCTCCCAGACGTGCAGACCGTCCTTGGTCTCCACGCACTCCTGCGCCACCCCCGGCCCGATCACCTCCGACAGGCCGTAGATGTCGACCGCGTCGATCCCGAACCGGTCCTCGATCTCCCGCCGCATCTCCTCCGTCCACGGCTCGGCCCCGAACACGCCCACCTCCAGCGAGGTGGAGCGCGGATCGACGCCCTGCCGCTCGAACTCGTCGAGCAGGGTGAGCATGTAGGACGGCGTCACCATGATGATCCGCGGCCGCAGATCCTGGATCAGCCGCACCTGGCGGGCGGTCATGCCGCCGGAGGCGGGCACCACCGTGCAGCCGAGCCGCTCCGCGCCGTAGTGCGCGCCCAGCCCGCCGGTGAACAGGCCGTACCCGTACGCCACGTGCACCACGTCGCCGGGGCGGGCGCCGGCCGCGCGCAACGAGCGGGCCACCACGTCCGCCCACATCGACAGATCGCCCTCGGTGTAGCCGACGACCGTGGGACGTCCGGTGGTGCCGCTGGAGGCGTGCAGGCGGCGCACCCGGTCGAGGGGCACGGCGAACATCCCGTACGGGTAGTTCTCGCGCAGGTCCGCCTTCGTGGTGAACGGGAACCGCGCCAGGTCGGCGAGGGAGCGGCACTCGTCGGGGCGTACGCCCGCCTCGTCGAACGACTCCCGGTAGAACGGCACGTTCTCGTACGCGTGCCGCAGCGAGGAGCGCAACCGCTCGAGTTGCAGCGCCCGCAGCGCCCCGGCGTCGAGCCGTTCCCCCGAGTCCAGAAGCTGGTCCGCGTCCGCCATCGGGACTCTCCTCACCTACCACGACAACCCGGTCGACCGATCATTCGGTCGAGATGTCGGGGAGAGTAGTCCAGGCCCCCCGCCACCAGGCAAGGGGCCGGCGGGGAAAACCCGGCCGGACCGGCGCCGCCCGAGTCCCCGCGCCGCGTCCCGGCGACCAGCCGCCCGGCTCCTCGAAGGTCCCCCTCACGTGGCCTGTCGGCGGCCCGGCGCGATCGCTAGGCTGACCCGCGGACGACGGAATTCGGGAGGAGCACGGACGTGGCCGAGAGCACTGTCCAGGAGCACCCGCTCGCGGGCTGGGACAAGCCGGAGCTGGACCTCAGCAACGCCGAGTGGCAGTCCAGCAGCCGTGGCCTGGGGGATGTCCAGATCGCCTTTGTCGAGGGATTCATCGCGATGCGCAACAGCGGCCGCCCGGAGAGTCCCTCCCTGATCTTCACCCCGGCGGAATGGGGCGCGTTCGTGTCGGGCGCCCGGGAGGGGGAGTTCGACCTCACCTGAGCGGACGCCCATCAGGGGGTGTTCACCGCGCCTTTGCGGACACGCGACCAGGAAAGCCCCGCCGGGGCCACCGCCTGAGCAAGGCTGGAACCGGCCCCGGCAGGGGAGAGGTCGCCACCCGAAGGTGAGGAATCCATGAGCACCGCACCGGTCGTCGCCGCGGTCGACGGCTCCGACGACAGCCTGCGCGCCCTGGACTGGGCCCTCGACGTCGCCCGGCGCCGCCGGGCGCCGCTGCACGCCGTCCATGTGCGCCAGTACGCCGCCTGGTACCAGCCGGACGTCCTGGTCGCCGGCCCCCCGCAGGGCGCGGACGACCCGGTGCTCGACCAGGCGCGCGCCCACCTCGCGCAGCAGGACAGCGGCGCCACGGCCGTGGAGTACCTCGGCCTGGACGGGCTGCCCGGTGCCCTCCTGCCCGAACTCGGCTCCACCGCACAACTGCTGGTGCTCGGCTCCCGGGGGCGGGGCGGCTTCGCGAGCCTGCTGCTCGGCTCCAACGGCCTCTCCGTCGCCCGCGACGCCGACTGCCCCGTCGTCGTGGTGCCCCGGCCCGACCGCGCCGCCCACGGCGAGCCGCCGGCCGAGCGGGGACCGCGCGTGGTCGTCGGCGTCAACGCCGACAGCCCCGACGAGGCCGTCCTCTCCTTCGCCTTCGCCGAGGCGGCCCTGCGCGGCGCCCGCCTCGAGGTGGTCGCCGCCTACCCGTGGCCCGTCCAGCCCTGGCTCACCCCCGGCGAGATCGCCCCGCCGGTCATCGACCAGGACGAGGTGGAGCGCGACACCCGGGCCCTCGTCGAGGGCCTCCTCGCCCCGCACCAGGCCCGGCACCCCGACGTGCCCGCCGGCACCACCGTGGCGCCCGGAGACGCGGCCGGCCACCTGGTCGCCGCCTCACAGGGCGCCGAGCTGGTCGTCGTCGGCCGGCACCGCCGCCGTCTGCTCGCCCCGGCCCGCATGCTCGGCTCCGTCACCCACGCCGTCCTGCTGCACGCGGCGAGCCCCATCGCGGTCGTCCCCCCGGCGCCGCCGGAGGAGTGAGCGCGGGCGCGCACGCCCCGGCACGCGCGGCACGGCACCGGTGCGCCGGTGCCGTGCCGTACCCCCGCATACGGCGGCACCCGCCCCCCCGGTCGGGTGCCGCCCGCACGTGGCGCGGGACGCCGGGGCACGTACCATGGCGGCATGTCGTTCCTCCGTCGCCGCAGCGCCACCCCCGCCGGGCCCGACTTCGACGTACTGGCCATGGACCCGGGCGACTGGCCCGGCAATCTCGGCGCCGGGCTGCTGCCCGCGCCCGACGGCACCTGCCAGGGCGTCTTCCTGCGCTACGACCTGTTCGGCGGCCGGGGCACCGCGATGATCATCGGCAACCTCCCCGAGGGCTCCCCGGCCCGCGACGTCGCCGACGACGAGGTCCCCTTCGAGGTCGCCCAGCTGCTGCTGGCCCTGGAGAACGACGAGGAGGTCACCGTCGTCGGCACCGAGGACATGCCGGTCCTCCAGGGCGACAACCTCCTGATCGTGCGCCGGCTCAAGCTGTCGGAGAGCCGGATCTCCTGCGTCCAGTTCGACCGCAGTGACGGCGTCCTGGTCACCATCGCCGCCTGGGACCGCCCGATCACCGACGACCTGTACGCCCTCCTCAAGCCGTTGCCCGCCGAGCTGTTCCAGCAGGGCTGACCGGACGGCCACGACCGCGCGGGGCCGGCTCCACACCGGGGCCGGCCCCGCGCGCCGTCACGGCCTAGACGGCTCCATGCGCACGTCCGCCGCCCGGACGAACGCCACCCGGTGGCCGAACTGGATCTCGTAGTAAAGGTCCTTGCCGACGACCACCTTGTGCGAGTCCTCCGTGAAGGTGACCGAGTAGTAGTACTCGCCCGGCAGCACATCGCCGACCACGTACTTCTGCCCCGCGAGCAGCTTGTACGGCAGCGGGCTGACCGACTGCACCGGCACGCCCGCCGGATAGGCCTCCTTCTCCGGGTACGCCCGCCCGTACACCGGGACGCTGTCCAGGCCGGCCTTCGGCGTCACCACCAGACCGGCCGCGTTCACCGCCGTGGGCTGCTGCGCCGGGTTCTGGAACCAGGCCTTCTGCCCCAGGTACCAGATCGCCGTCCAGTCGCCCTGCCGCCCGGCGACCGCGTACTGCTGCCCGGTCTCCGCCCGGGAGGCCACGTCGTTCACGTCGGTGGTGGAGTCGCCGCCGTCCGGACGCAGCCCGATGTCCTTGATCAGCGGCGCGGAGGTGTCGGGCTGCGTGTACAGCCGCACCTCGTTCGAGCCGTGTGCGGCGCACGGCTGCCCGGGCGTCTCGCAGCCGGTGTAGCCGGGCCGGTTGGCGGCGTAGTCCGGGCGGATGGTCACCAGGCCGCCGTTCTTGCCGGCGGTCGGCCCGAACGGGCGGCCCAGCAGCTCGAAGTAGTGCCGCCAGTCCCAGTACGGCCCGGGGTCGGTGTGCATCCCCGGGATCGAGGACGTGGTCGGGCCAGGCACCGTGTCGTGGCCGAGGATGTGCTGCCGGTCCAGCGGGATGCCGTACTCGCCGGCGAGGTACTTCACCAGCCGCGCCGAGGAGCGGTACATCGCCTCCGTGTACCAGGCGTCCGGCGCGGCGAGGAAGCCCTCGTGCTCCAGGCCGACCGAGGTGGCGTTGACGTACCAGTTGCCCGCGTGCCAGGCCACGTCCTTGGCCTTCACGTGTTGGGCGATGTGCCCGTCGGTGGAGCGCAGCGTGTAGTTCCACGACACATAGGTCGGGTCCTGCACCAGGTTGATCACACCGTCCCAGGCGCCCTCGGTGTCATGGATGACGATGTACCGGATGCGCTCCGACGTCGGCCGCCGGCCCAGATCGTGGTTGCCGTAGTCGTCGGTCCCGAACTCCTGGTACGGCGCCGGGATCCACTCGCACGACACCGTCTGCGGACACTCCGTGCCGGCCGCCGAAGCGCGCCGGAGGCCGGTACGGGCCAGCTGGCCGGTGGCCGGGGCGAGCTGCGGCCGGGCGGCCAGGACGACGCGCTGCCCGGTGTCCGTGGTGCGCTCCTCGCCGGACCGGATCACGCCGAACACGTCGTTCGCGTACGCCGCCGCCGTGGCGCTGTCGTCCGCGCCGGAGAACCGGGCCACGGCGCCGTACCAGTCGGCGGGGTCCGCGCTCAGCGGCTCGCCGAGCCTCCGCTGCGCGGCGGCCAGCAGGGCGGCGCCGCCCTCGATGTTCGCGGCCTCGTCGGTGCGCAGCCGCTCGGCGGGCAGGCCGGTCAGCCCGGCCGCCGCGGTCAGCGTCTTCAGCCGGACGGGCAGCTGCGCCTCGGTGGGCACCGTCTGCGAGGGGTGCAGGGCGGGGCGCGCGCTGTCGCCGCGCGCGTCCTCGGCGCTGTCGCTGTGGTGCGGGGCGCGGGCGAGGGCGGTGTGCGCGTCGGTCAGGTGCATCGGGCCGTAGCCGCCGGTGACGCTCGGCGCGCCGCCGTGCCCGTCCCACCGCGACTGGAGATAGGAGACGCCCAGCAGCACGCTGAGCGGTACGTGGTACTCGGCGGCGGCGGAGGTGAACGCCCGCTGCAGCCGGCCGGTGTCGTCCCCGGCGGCCGAGGCGGTCGCGCCGGCGGACGGGGCCGCACCCAGCAGCGGCAGCATCAGCGCCGCGGAGGCGACCGCGGCGGCCGCCGTCCGGCGCGTGCGTCCGCCCGCGCCGGGTGTATGTCCGCGCTCGGGCGCGGGTCTGCGGCCGGGGACGGGACCGGGGTCGGTGGCGGATCCTCGCAATGCAGCCTCCTGGGGCGCTCGGGCGGGGCGGGGCGTGCGGGGCCGGCGTGGATCAGTGGTACCGGCTGGCCGACGATCCGTCAATCATGCGCACACGGAGGCGATTTCCCACGTCAAGCGGGGTTCCGGCGAGTTTCCGGACGGCGGCCCGCAGGCCTGCGGGGCGTCAGTGGCGTACACCAATGGGCACCGGTGGAGGGGCCGGAAGAAGCTGCGGAGGGGCGTCCGGAGAAGAGGCCGCTTCGGGTGACCGGAGGCCGGACATGACCAAGGTCCGCGGTGCGCCGCCGGGGGCGGGCGCGCCACGGACCTGCGTCACACCTCAGCGGGTGCCGACCGCCGCGCGTACGGCCCGGCGGGCCATCTGACAGTCGTCGTGCAGCCGTCGCAGCAGCAGCCGCTGCTCCTCGCCGGCCGACCCGCCGCCGGGCTGGCCGCCGGCCGGGGCGGCATCGCTCATCGAGCGCTGCACGGCCGTCTCGTAGGTGCGGATCTCGCGGGTGAGCACGAGCATCAGGTTCACCAGGAACGCGTCCCGGGCCGCCGGGCCCGCCCCTTGGGCGAGCTGGCTGATCTGCCGCCGCGCCATCGGGGCGTCCCCGAGCACCGACCACAGCGTCGCCAGGTCGTAGCCCGGCAGGTACCAGCCCGCGTGCTCCCAGTCCACCAGGACCGGACCGGCCGGGGAGAGCAGGATGTTGGAGAGCAGGGCGTCACCGTGGCAGAACTGGCCCATGCCCTGCCGTCCCGCCGCCTGGGCGATGCCGTGCAGCAGCTTCTGCAGGTCGCCGAGGTCCCGGTCGGTGAGCAGCCCCGACTCATGGTCCTTGGCGATGCGTTCGGCGTAGTCCAGCGGGGCGTCGAAGGTGCCCGTCGGCGGCCGCCAGGCGTTCAGCCGGCAGATCGCGCCGAGGGCCGCTCTGATGTCCGCCCTCGGCGGCGCCTCCACCGGATGCCGCTGGAGGGCGGCCACCCGGCCCGGGGTGCGCTCGATGACCAGTGTGCAGTTGTCCGGGTCCGCCGCGATCAGCCGGGGCACACGGACCGGAGGCCGGTGCCGGACGAACGAGCGGTATGCCGCTATCTCGTGGCGGTACCGCTCGGCCCATTTGGGGGAGTGGTCCAGTAAACACTTGGCTACGGCTGTGCTGCGTCCCGTCGTGCCGACCAGGAGGACGGACCGCCCGCTGCGGCGCAGGACCTGGACCGGCGCGAACTCCGGACAGATCCGCTGCACCGAGACGAGCGCCGCGCGCAGTTGGGCGCCCTGCGGGCCGGACAGGTCGAGCCGGCCGCTGAGCGGCGGTACGCCGCCGGGCCCCGGGGAGCGCCGCGGGCGGCCCACACCGAGCGCGGGGGCCGTCGCCGTACGCGCGGGGTCGAGGTAGGGGACGCCGACACCCTGGCGGGGGCGCAGCGGCCGGGGCGGGGCGGACACGGAGGACGATGCTGCGTACATGGGCGAGACAGATCCCTTCGTGTGCCTGCTGCTGACGCGCGCTGCCCGGCCCGGCCGCCCGGGTGCACCCTGGGGAATGTCCCTCGGCGACCGGGTCGGGGTGGCGCGTTCCTACCTGACACCCGTCGCCCGGTGGCACACCATCTGGCGCACCCTGGCGAACCCTGGCGAATAGTCGCCCGGCAACTCTCACCGGGTCTACTGTCAACTCAGCCGAGTACCTGGGGGCTTGACGTGACAGGACAACCCAACACCCGTCTCGCGGACCTGTTCGGCCTGGCCGGCTGGTCCAAGGGAGAACTCGCGAGGCTGGTCAACCGGCAGGCGGCGGCGATGGGCCACCCCCAGCTGGCGACCGACACCTCCCGGGTGCGGCGTTGGATCGACACGGGAGAGATCCCGCGCGATCCCGTGCCCCGGGTGCTGGCGGCCCTGTTCACCGAGCGTCTCGGCCGTGTCGTGACCATCGAGGATCTCGGTCTGGTACGGCACGGGCGCACGGGAAGACGGCAGGCCACCGGGGACGTGGAACATCCCGACGGTGTGCCGTGGGCGCCCGAGCAGACCGCCGCGGTCCTCACCGAATTCACGGGAATGGACCTCATGCTCAACCGACGCGGCTTGGTGGGCGCGGGCGCCGCGCTCACCGCGGGCTCCGCACTCAGCGCGGCCATGCACGACTGGCTGCACACCGACCCGACCCTGACGGCCGACGCCCCCCGGCTCACCGACCCCCTGCACGCCGACCCCGCCGGTTTCGACCGCTACGACGCCGCGCCCGTGGGGGCGCAGGAGGTCGAGGAACTGGAACACTCGGTCGAGGTGTTCCGCGCCTGGGACGCGGCCCGCGGCGGCGGGCTCCAGCGCAAGGCGGTGGTCGGCCAGCTCAACGAGGTGGGCGGCATGCTCGCCTACCGCCACCCGCCCCACCTGCAGCGGCGCCTGTGGGGCGTCGCCGCCAACCTCGCCGTCCTGGCGGGCTGGATGTCGCACGACGTGGGCCTGGAACCGACCGCCCAGAAGTACTTCGTCATCGCCGCGCACGCCGCGCGGGAGGGCGGCGACCGGCCGCGGGCCGGCGAGGCGCTGTCCCGCGCGGCGCGCCAGATGGTGCACCTCGGCCGCCCGGACGAGGCCCTGGACCTGATGAAGCTCGCCCAGTCCGGTTCGGGCGACCGGCTCCAGCCGCGCACCAAGGCGATGTTCCACACCATCGAGGCGTGGGCCCAGGCGTCGATGGGCAAGGGTCAGGCGATGCGCCGCACCCTCGGCCAGGCGGAGGACCTCTTCGTCGCCACCCGGGGCGAGGCGGAACCGCTCGACTGGATGCAGACCTTCAAGGACGAGGACCTCTACGGCATGCAGGCCCTCGCCTACCGCACGCTGGCGGAGTTCGACCCGGCCGCCGCCGTGCACGCCCAGCACTACGCGGAGAAGGCCCTCGCGCTGCGGATCGACGGCCGGGAGCGGTCGAAGATCTTCGACCATCTCTCCATGGCCTCGGCGTGCTTCATCGCCGACGACCCCGAACAGGCGGTCGGCTACGCGCGCCTCGCCCTGATGGCGATGGGCTCCAACTCCTCCCAGCGCACCTGGGACCGGCTGCGGCAGATGTACCGGCTCACCGCCCAGTACGCGACCTACCCGAAGATCCACGAACTGCGGGAGGAGATCCGGCAGGTGCTGCCCAAGCCGAGGAGCAAGGGCGCCGGCAGCGCGCCGGCGTGACGGCGCCCTCATTCACCGGCGGAGCACCTCCGCGGCGTCATCCGGCCACGACGGCACCGCGTCATCCGGCTACCACGGCACCGTGCCGTACGGCTACGGCACCGCGTCGTGCCGCTACCTACGGCAGCACCCTGGCGACCAGCACCCCGGGTCCGTCGGCGTGCCCGCTCCCGCCGAACTCCGCCAGGACCACCCGCAGACAGTCGCGCGCGCCGCGCGCCGCACCCAAGCGGGGGGCGAGGGCGAGGAGGCGGTGCACGGTGTCCGCCTCGTCCTGTCCGGGCACCGGTCCGCCGGTGCGCAGCACAAGGACGTCACCGGTGTGCAGGGTCTCCTCGGCCTGCCCGGCGGCTGACGGGGCGTCGTCCGGTGCGCCCAGCACCCGGCCGGTCCCGTCGCGGAACAGCAGCGGGGCGGGGCCGCCCGTCCGCGCCCACTCCAGGGTGCGGGTGTCCGGGCGGTAGCGGCAGCACAGGGCGCCGTCGAGGGCCGGTGCGGGGGGCGGGGCGGCGGTCAGCAACTGGTCCAGCCAGGCCAGCTGCCGGTCCGGGGCCGCGCCCGCCATCGCCATGCCGCGCAGGGCCCCCAGCAGCATCGCGGGGTCCGCCACGCCGCCCGGTGCCGGGGCGGCGAGACCGCCGGCGGTGAGAACGGTGGCGCCGTCGGACAGCTCCAGCGCGTCGCACCAGCCGCCCGGGACCGGGCCGTCCGGGGCCGCCACGTCGAGGGCGGGGCCGCCCGGGTGCGGGAGCCGGGGGAAGCCGTGCCACGGGAGGTGCCCGGCGTCCCCCGGCTCGACCGCGAGCCCGTGCCCGATCCGCGTCAGATGCCGGTGGTGGCGCAGCGAGTCACGGGTCTCGCGCACCGCCGACTGGCTCCGGCGCAGTTCGCTGACGTCCCGCAGCACCACCCACATGGCGGCGGTGGCGCCGTCGGCGTCGAGCACGGGCTCGCCCATGAGGTGCACCGTGCGGACCGCGCCGTCCGGCCGTACGACGCGGAACTCCCCGTCCACCGGTCTGGCGTCGACCAGACAGTCGGTGACGAGCGCGGTCAGCAGGGGGCGGTCCTCCTCGAGCACCAGGGAGGGCAGTTCGTCGAGGGTGAGCGCGGGACCGGCGGGGTCCAGGCCGAGGATGCGGTAGAGCTCGACGGACCAGCCGGCCTCGTCCGTGAGCAGGTTCCACTCGGCGCTGCCGACCCGGCCGAGCAGGGAGCCGCAGTGCTCCTCGGCCGGTTCCGCGGGCGCGCCGGAGTCGGTGTCATCGGCGTCGGCGGTGCAGGTGGTGCCGGCCGTGATCGGCAGCGGCGGCGGACCGTCCCGCAGCTGCGCCAAGTGCTCGTCCAGGTCGTGCAGTTGGTGCAGTGCCAGATCGCACAGGGCGCGCTCCCAGCGGCCGCGCGGGTCCGCTGTGTCGCCCGGCGCCTCCCGCCGTACGGCGTCCACCTCGCCCTTGAGCCGGCGCGCCTGGGAGATCAGGGCGTCGACCGCACCGCGTCCCGGCAGCGGTGCCGGTGAGCGGTCCGCGGACAGGTGGGACGGCATGACGCACTCCGATGCGGGAACGGTGGGCCGGGGCGGCAGGAGAACCGCTATGACTGTTGCACAGCGGGCGACGGCCCGTAAGGGATTTGGCAACACCCGAACCGGTGGTGCTTCTGGCATATGCCACAGTCTTCCCGGGGCAGCTCCCAGGTCTCTTCGGTGTAGGCGGCCGGGCCGTCCCGTCGTAGGGCGAGTACGTGAATTGACGAGTCGGCGAGGCGATCCGGCGGACATCCAAGTGGGTGTTCGACGGCAATGTGTTCTATCCCGACCGGTTCATGCCCCACCCCGACAGGAAAGTGACGCACGTCATACAAATCGACCCGGGTGGGGGCGTACGGCGAACGGCCCCTGCGGACTCCTAAGAAGACACGGCGAAAGCGGCCGCCCTCCGACCCGCAGGGGAGACCGACCATGGACATCACCATCGCGCAGACGGTCAGCGCCCGTCTGATCACCCTGGACGAGCGTGACCTCGTCGTGTCGGCCGCCCTCCGCTACGCCGCCGCGGACCCGCTGGCCGTGCACGTGGACTTCCCGCCCGAGGCCTCCGTGGACGGCGACGACGTCTCCTGGACCTTCGCCCGGTCCCTGCTGGAAGAAGGACTCGCCCGGCCGGCCGGGACGGGCGACGTGCGCCTGTGGCCCTGCGGCGAGGCCCGTACGGTCCTCGAACTGCACGCGCCGTCCGGCAGGGCGCTCCTCCAGTTCGACACCCCGGAGCTGCGCCGCTTCCTGCTGCGGACCCATGCCGTCGTCGCGCCCGGCCGGGAGGACGTGGGCGCGGCCGTCGAACGGGGACTCGACGCCCTGTTCGGCACGGTCTGAGGAACCGGGCGGGCGAAACCGCCCACCGTCGCGGCCCGGCCGGCGCTCCTCAACCGCCGGCCGGTGCGTACAGGTCCGGGCGGGGCGCCAGGTCGATCGCCACCCGGCCGCCGTCCTCGAGCGAACGGACGCCGGCCTCGGCGGCGGCCGAGGCGGCGTACCCGTCCCACGCGCCGGGACCGGTGACCCGCCCGCTCCGGGTGGCGTCCACCCATGCCTGCACCTCGCGGTCGTAGGCCTCGGCGAAGCGCACCAGATAGTCCTGCGGCACCTCCCTGCGCGCGCCGCCCCGCGCCGTCACGACCGGCCCCTGCTCCTCGCCGATCCGCACGCTGCCCGCCTCGCCCACGGCCTCGCATCGCACCTGGTAGCCGAACCCGCAGTTGACGAAGACCTCCACGTCCACCAGCGCCCCCCGCTCGGTCTCGAACAGCACGAGCTGCGGGTCCGCCAGGCCCTCGGGCGCGCCCGGGGAGGACGCAGGCCGCAGCACGGTCACCGCGGTCAGCTCCTGCCCGAGCAGCCAGCGCGCCGCGTCGATCTCGTGCGAGACGGAACTGTTGATCAGCATGGCGCTGGTGAAGTGCGGCGGCGAGGACACATTGCGGTGCACGCAGTGCAGCATCAGCGCGCGCCCCAGCTCCCCGTCGTCCAGCAGCGACTTCAGCCGGAGGTACCCGGCGTCGTAGCGGCGCATGAAACCGATCTGGGCGAGGCGCCGGCCGAGCCGCGCCTCGGCCTCCACCACCCGCAGCGCGCCCGCCGAGTCGGGGACCATGGGCTTCTCGCACAGCACCGGCAGCCCGCGCGCGAAGGCGGCGAGCAGCGCCTCCTCGTGCGCGGGCCCGGGCGAGGCGATCAGCACGGCCTCGACGCCGGGCGCGTCCAGGGCGGCCTCGGCCTCGGCGTGCACGGACACCCCGTCGATCCCGCGGGCCGCCTCGGCCGCCCGCGCGGTGTCCGGATCGGCCACCGCCGCCACCCGTGCCCCGCTCACCACCCGGTCCAGGCGCCGTACGTGATCGGCCCCCATGTGCCCGGCACCCAGCACGGCCACGCCCAGCAGATCAGCCACCGGCCGCTCCCTCCTCACCGACGATCATCACGCCGTAGCGTAGACGCCGTCCGGCGGGGGCGGCCTTCAGTAGCGCAGCACGCCGGCGATGCACTGCTCGTCGCCGAGCATGCCGTCCGGCACGAAGCGCACCTCGGCCCCGGTCTCCAGGCACTGCTCGACGATCTCGTCCACGATGTCCTCGCGGGCGTCCAGATCACCGCCCTCGGCCGGGACCAGATGGTCGCCGGCGTCGTCGCGCACGGTCACCTGGTAGTTCTCCTCGACGGCCAGCAGCCTGACCCGGCCCTCCCGGGCGGTGCGCCACAGCTCGTCCACGCCGGCGGCGAACTCCTTGCGTCCGCGGGCCGCCTCCAGCTCCCGGGCAACGGCCTCCGTCTCCCGGCGGGCCTGCTCCTCCTGCACCGGCCGGACCGCCCGCCACACGGCTTCGGGGGAGCCGTGCGCCAGGCCGCCGCGCGGGACGTGCACCGCCTGCCGGGCGACGCCGCCGAGCTCGTCCAGGACGGCCAGCGCCCCCGGCTGACCCGTGATGTACAGGGGGCGCGGGTGGCGGCGCAGCACCATGCCCATCGCCGCGTCGGCCTCGCGCAGGAAGCGGTGGGTGCGCTCGTCGCGGAAGGTGCTCGGCGCGTCGCCGATCTGTTCCTGCCGTTCGGCGTCGAAGTTCTCCGTGAGGTCCCGGGTGCGCGGGAAGCCGCCGACGCGGTCCTCGACGACACGACCGCCACCGCCGCTCCACAGGGTCACGCGGTCGGCGGCCAGCGACAGCACCCAGAAGGGGCGTTCGGCGGCGTGCGCGGAGACCAGGTTGCGGGTGAGGAAGGTGTCGGAGAGCACCACCCGCTCCGGCACGGTGCGGCCCAGCGACCACACCTGGTGCTCACCGGGGGCGGCGAGGATCAGCAGGCCGTCCTCGGCGTAGGTCAGGTCCACCTCGGAGAGGGCCTGGTCGAGTTGGCGTTCGACGTCGAAGCGCCGCTCCCGGGTGACCGCCGGATCGCTCTCCAGCTGCTTCTTGGCCTCGGTCACGGCGTTGCGCAGCCGGACCCGGTCCTGGTTGTTGCCGGGTTCCCGGCGGTGCGTCGGCGTCAGCACGGACACCGCGGGATAGCTGCGCGGGCGCCGCAGCTCGGTCAGGGTCGCGGGACTCAGATCGTGCTCCATGACAGCACCATAGGACTGATTCCCCTATCGGGCATTTGGGGTAATCGGGGCGGCCGTGGAGGGTGGTCGGCTGCGGTGGCCGTCCGGTTGCCGGGGTGTCCGGTCCGCCCGGACCGGCTCGCGCCCGACCCGGCCGCCCGGCCCGCGTCCCCGCCCGGCCCGCCCGGAGCGAGCGGTGTGATCGGATGCGATCCGGGCCATTGATAAATCTTTGCCCGTGGCCGGATTCCGGCGGCCCGCCCCTGTTCCGAGGCTGGTCCGCGGGTGTCGCGAGAGCAAAGAGCGGCTGAAAGTGCGAGGTCCGCCCGGGCGTTCGTGTTACGTCCGCGTTGACGGCCCGCCGCCGGTGACACACGCTCGTCATATAGATGCAGGATGCAACTGGTTCTCGCCAGGAGGTTACGACATGTGCGGCATCACCGGCTGGATCTCCTTCGACCGCGACCTGCGCGCCGAGGCCGCCACACTGGACGCGATGACCGAGACGATGGCCTGCCGTGGCCCGGACGACCGCGGCGTCTGGACCGGGGGGCCCGCCGCCCTCGGACACCGCCGGCTCGCCATCATCGACCTGCCCGGCGGACGCCAGCCCATGACCGCCGCCACCCCGGACGGCACGGTCGCGCTCGTCTACTCCGGGGAGACCTACAACTTCACCGAACTGCGCGCCGACCTCGCCGCGCGCGGCCACCGCTTCACCACCGACTCCGACACCGAGGTCGTGCTGCGCGGCTACCTCCAGTGGGGCGACGCCGTCGCCGAACGGCTCAACGGCATGTACGCCTTCGCCGTCTGGGACGGCCGCCAGGACAAGCTCGTGATGGTCCGCGACCGCATGGGCATCAAGCCGTTCTACTACCACCCCACGCCCGACGGCGTCCTGTTCGGCTCCGAGCCCAAGGCGATCCTCGCCAACCCGCTGGCCCGCCGCCGGGTCACCCTCGACGGCCTGCGCGAGCTGTTCACCTTCGTCAAGACCCCCGGACACGCCGTGTGGGACGGCATGCGCGAGGTCGAGCCCGGCACCGTCGTCACCGTCGACCGCACGGGCCTCAGCACCCGCGCCTACTGGCGGCTGGAGACCCGGCCGCACCCCGACGACCGCGACACCACCGTCGCCACCGTCCGCACCCTCCTGGACGACATCGTCCGCCGCCAGCTCGTCGCCGACGTGCCCCGCTGCACCCTGCTCTCCGGCGGCCTGGACTCTTCCGCCATGACCGCGCTGGCCGCCCGGCAGCTCGCCGAGCGCGGCGAGAAGGTGCGCAGCTTCGCCGTCGACTTCGTCGGCCAGGCCGACCGCTTCGTCGCCGACGAACTGCGGTCCACCCCCGACACGCCGTTCGTCCACGACGTCGCCGAGGCCGCCGACACCGACCACCAGGACATCGTCCTGGACGCGCAGAGCCTGGCCGACCCCGAGGTGCGGGCCAGGGTGCTGCGCGCCCGCGACCTGCCCATGGGCTTCGGCGACATGGACGCCTCGCTCTACCTGCTGTTCCGCAGCATCCGCGACCACTCCACGGTCGCCCTGTCCGGCGAGTCGGCCGACGAGGTGTTCGGCGGCTACCTCCAGTTCTTCGACGAGGAGGCGCGCCGCGCCGACACCTTCCCCTGGCTGGTGCGCTTCAGCCGCGACTTCGGGGACGACGGCGACGTGATGCGCCCCGACCTCGCGGCGGCCCTCGACCTGCCCACGTACGTCGCCGAGAGCTACCGCACCGCGATCGCCGGCATCGACCGCCTCGACGGCGAGAGCGACTTCGAGTACCGGATGCGGCGGATCTGCCACCTGCACCTGACCCGGTTCGTCCGCGTCCTGCTGGACCGCAAGGACCGGATGAGCATGGCCGTCGGCCTGGAGGTCCGCGTGCCCTTCTGCGACCACCGGCTCGTCGAGTACGTCTACAACGCGCCCTGGTCCCTGAAGTCGTACGACGGCCGGGAGAAGACCCTGCTCAGGGAGGCCACCGCGGACGTGCTGCCCAAGTCCGTGTACGACAGGGTCAAGAGCCCCTACCCCTCCACCCAGGACCCCGCCTACGCGCTCGCCCTCCAGAGCCACGTCAAGGACCTGCTGGCCCGGCCGGGCCACCCCGTGTTCGAGCTGGTCGACCGCGAGCGGGTGCGCGAGGCCGCCCACCGGGACACCCCGGTCAGCACGCAGGCGGCGCGGCGCGGCCTGGAGAAGACCCTCGACCTCGCGCTGTGGCTGGACCTGTACCGCCCGGAGATCGTCACCGGGTGAGGCCCGCCGGGTGAGGGGCGACCGTGCGAGGGGTCACCGCGCGGGAGCCCCTCACCCGCCGCCGTCCGGCTCCGCGTCCGGCGGGCAGGAGCTGCCGTTCGGCGGCAGGGAGCCGTAGAGCAGGAAGTCGTTCACCTTCCGGTGCACGCACGCGGAGGACGCGTACCCGGTGTGGCCCTCGCCCCGGTTGTCGAGCACCACGGCCGACGAGCCGAGCCGCCGCGCGGTCTCCACGGTCCACCGGTACGGCGTGGCCGGGTCGCCGCGCGTGCCGACGAGCAGCATCTTCGCCGTGTGCACGTCCTTGACCCTCGCGCGGATGTAGTCGGTGCCCCTGGGCCGCCCGTAGCACATCATCAGCTCGTTGAGCCGGTAGCGGCCGAAGACCGGTGAGGCCTGCCGGTACTCGTCGGAGAGCCGGCCGAGGTCCTTCGTGAGCTGCCCGGCGGCCGGCCGGTCGGGGTCGTCGGCGCAGTTGATCGCCATCATCGCGGCCGCCGTGTTGTCCGGCGGCACCGCACCGCCGTCCGCGGTCCCGTCGCCCGAGCGGACCGGAGGACGCTGCCGGGCCGCCGGGCCCGGGGGAGCGGCGCCGGCCGGGGAGAAGGCCTGCACGCCCCGGGTGTCCCCGTCCTCGACCAGCGAGGCGATCGCCCGCTCCAGGGACGGCCACAGCGACCGGCTGTAGAGCGCCTGGCCGATCGAGCCCACCAGGTCCTGGCCGGACAGCTTGCCGCCGGAGCCGGTGGGCACCGGGTTCTCGTCGAGCGACCGGACGAGCTGGAGCACCTGGTCGCCGGCCCGGCGCCGGTCCTGGCCGAACGGGCACGCGATGTCCTGCACGCACCAGTCGAGGAAGTCGTCCAGCGCCGTCTGCTGGCCCTCGACGGCGACCCGGCCCTGCTCGGCCAGGGACTCGGTCAGCGTGTCCACCCCGTCCAGGGCCACCCGCCCCACCTTGCCGGGGAACTCGGCGGCGTAGACCGCGCCGAGCCGGGTGCCGTAGGAGAAGCCGAGGTAGTTCAGCTTCCCGTCGCCGAGGGCCTGCCGTATCACGTCCAGGTCGCGGGCCGCGTCGACGGTGCCGATGTGGGGCAGGACCGGCCCGGAGTGCCGGGCGCACTGGGCCGCCACGTTCTTCCACTCCTCCAGCGCCCTGCGCGCCGCCTGCGCGTCGGCCAGGTCGGCGTCGGCCGTGTCGCCGCCGGTGTCCGCGCTCGACCCGTCCACGCCGCAGCTGACGGGGGCGGAGCGGCCGACGCCCCGCGGGTCGAAGGAGACCACGTCGTAGCCGTTGGTCAGGTCCATGAACTGCTTGCCGTCGGAAGCCAGCCCGGAGACGCCCGAGCCGCCCGGCCCGCCGAAGTTCAGCACCACCGAGCCCCGCTTGGCGGTGCCCGTCGCGCGGTAGCGGGCCAGGGCCAGGTCGAGGGTGCCCGCGCCCGGGTGGGCGTAGTCGACGGGCACGGTGACCTTCCCGCACTGCATGTCCCCGGGCGCGCCGGCCTCGCACGCCGACCAGGTCACCTTCTGGCGGTAGAAGCGCTCCAGGCCCGGCTGTCCGCCGCTCGCGGCCGCCGCCGGAGAAGCCGGGGGCAGCAGCACGGAACCGGACAGGGCCAGTGCGGCGGCCGCGGCGCCCGCACAACGCCGGGCCGCGCATCGCGTCGACGACTTCGCCCGCATCGTTGCCTCCAGGGACGCGCCGCCGCGGACCGGGACAACGCCCTCGCTCACCATAAACGGCCCCCGCACGAGCCGCCTCCCGGTGAGCGGAGGGCGCGGCCCGCGCCCGCGCGCCGCGCGGCGGGCCGCCGTGTCGGCCGCCCGTGCGAGGCTCACCGGGGCATTCGAAAACGGGGTCGCCCGAAGGGGTGGAAGGGCGGTCGGCCATAACCCCGGTCGTCCACCGGCGTTCTACCCGGTGCGGGCGAGCGCCCGCGACCAAGTCTGGAAGGCACAGATCCTATGAAACGGGTTACCCGAAACGGAGTGATCGCCGTCGTCGCCGCCTCAGGCGCGATGGTGATGACGGTGCCGGTGTCCGCCGCGTTCGCCGCCGACGGCGGTGCCGCGGCGGACGGCGCCGCGGTCGGCTCGCCGGGATTGCTCTCGGGCAACACCCTTCAGCTCCCGGTGCACGTCCCGGTGAACGTGTGCGGCAACACGGTCGACGTGGTGGGTCTGCTCAACCCCGCCGCCGGCAACCACTGCGCCAACACGTCCGCCGGCGAGGACCGGGCGTCCTCGACCGACGGCGCGGCGGCCCGGGCGAGCGGAAAGGATTCACCCGGAGTCCTCTCCGGCAACGTCGTCCAGCTCCCGGTGCACGTCCCGGTGAACGTCACCGGCAACAGCGTGAACGTCGTGGGCGTCGGCAACCCCGCCACCGGCAACACCTCCACGAACGGCTCCGCGCAGGAGCCGGCCCCCGCGCCCGTCGCGCCGCCCGAGCGGACCGCGCCCAAGCCGCTGCCGCACCCCGTGGCCGCGCCGAGGACGCAGCCGTCCCTCGCGCACACCGGCGCGGACGCGACGCTGCCGGCCGCCGCCGCGAGCGCGGCCCTCCTGCTCGGCGGCGCGGTCCTGTACCGCCGCTGCCGCCCCGGCGCGACCCGCTGAGGCGGACGCCCGACCACGCGACGGCCCCAGCGCGCCGGTGAGACGACATGACCGGCGGGGCTCGCCCCGGGTGTCCTCCTCGTCCGGTCTCCTCCTCCGGCCCGGCCTCCGGTCCGGGCCCCGACAGGCCCGGCCGGCGGCCGGGCCGTGCGGTGTCCTCGCGCCCCGCACAGCCGCGAGGCGCTCGCACCGCCGCCCCGCCCGGCCCCGGACCCCGCGCCGTAAAACGCGTTGCCACCGGCCCCCCCTTTTGCTGAAGTGACCGCATGGATCACACCGCTGTGCTCGCCCGCTACGACCGAGAGCTGCGCGAAGGCGCCCGCGCCGACGGGCCGGGCGCCCGCGTCGAACGCGTCGGGGGGGTGGTGCGCCACGTCGGCGACAGCGCCGACGACTGGAACGGCGTGTTGTGGTCGGCGCTGGACGACGGGGACGCCGCCGCGGCGATCGCCGAGCAGATCGCCCGCTTCGGCGCGCTGGGCCACCCCTTCGAGTGGAAGCTGTACGGTCACGACCGGCCCGCGGACCTGGCTCAGCGTCTCCTGGCCGCGGGCTTCGTGCCCGAGCCGGACGAGACCCTGATGGTCGCCGACATCGCGGACCTGGACCTGGACGCAGGGGCGCCCGAGGGCATCCGGTTCCGCACGGTCGCCGACGCCGCCGACGTCGAGCTGCTGGTCGCCGTGCACGAGCGGGCCTTCGGGACGGACGGCTCCCGTCTGCGCCACCGTGTCCTCGCCCAACTCACCGACGCACCGGACACGTTGGTCGCCGTGCTCGCCCTCGCCGGTGACGAGCCGGTGAGCGCGGCCCGGATGGAACTGCCGCCCGGCACGGGCTTCGCGGGCCTGTGGGGCGGGGGCACCGTGGCCGGGTGGCGGGGCAGGGGCGTCTATCGCGCCCTGGTCGCCCACCGCGCCCGGATCGCCGCCGACCGCGGCTACCGCCACCTCCACGTCGACGCCTCCGCCCAGAGCCGCCCCATCCTCGAACGCCTCGGCTTCGCCGCGCTCACCACGACGACGCCGTACGTCTACGAGCCGTAGCACCGGGCCGACTCCCGCCGCGGCCGCCGCGGGCGCGGGCGTACGACCGCGCAGCCGTACAGGCGGCCGTGGACGCGGACAGGGGCCGGCCGAACCGTCGCTGGACGGTTCGGCCGGCCCCATGGGCGTCTGAGCGGGGCGCGGCCGGGCGGGAGTCACCGTCCGGTCGAAAGCCGCGCCCCTGGGTTCAGCGGCTGCCCCCCTTCGCCCGGTCCAGCGCGACCACGCCCACCGCGGCGAGGGCGATCTGGATGAGCCACTCGATCCAGTCGACGCCCTTGGTGTCGTCCACGCCGAGCGCGCTCGCGATGGCCGCGCCGATCAGCGCCGCCACGATGCCGATGAGGATCGTCCACAGGATGCCGATGTGCTGCCGGCCCGGGACGACGAGCCGTCCCAGCGCACCGATGATGATGCCGATGACGATGGCACTGATGATGCCGCCGATCTCCATCTTCGCCCCTTCTCGTCGTACGCCCTTGCGGTGTTCGCATGCCCGCTGGAGCCGCGCGCACTCCGTTCGTGTCATTGCCGGGACTTTCTGTTCACCGTTCAGCTATGCCATGTACCTTTCAATCGGTCGACGCGTGTAGAAAACTCGGCCCGCTCGGCTGCTCTACGCGCGCAGACGCAGCACCCGCACCGCCCCTCACCCCACACGGAGGTTCGCCGGATGCTCGGTACCCGAAGGTTCCCCCACAGGCTCACCACCGCGCTGGCCGCCCTCGGGCTGCTCGCCGCCTCGGCCGCCCTTCAGGCGTCCGCCGGCGCCGCGCCCGCCCACGCGGCCGCCGCCACCCATCGCGTCCTGTTCGACAACGCCCACGCCGAGACGGCCGGTAACGCCGACTGGATCATCTCCACCAGCCAGCCCGATCCGCTCGGGCAGAACCCCTCCCCGTCCGCCGAGACCGACTGGACCGGCGCCCTCTCCTCCTGGGGCGTGGCCCTCCAGAAGTCCGGCGGCTACAGCCTCAAGACGCTGCCGTCCGGTGCGAGCCTCGCGTACGGCGGCTCGTCGGCGACCGATCTGTCGAAGTTCGACACGCTCGTCCTGCCCGAGCCGAACACGGTGTTCACCGCGGCCGAGAAGACCGCGATCATGAACTTCGTCAAGAACGGCGGCGGGCTGTTCATGATCTCCGACCACACCGCGTCCGACCGCAACAACGACGGCAAGGACTCGGTGCAGATCCTCAACGATCTCATGAGCAACAACAGCGTCGACTCCACCGACCCGTTCGGCTTCTCCATCGACTCGCTCAACATCGACTCCGGCTACCCGGCGGCCGTCAACGACAGCACCGACCCGGTGCTGCACGGCTCCTTCGGCACGGTCACCAAGAGCCTGTTCGCCAACGGGACCACGGCCACGCTCAAGCCGGCCGACAACCCCGCCGTCAAGGGCCTCGTCTACCGCGGCGGCTACTCCGGCACCACCGGGGCGTTCTTCGTCACCAGCGCCTTCGGAAAGGGCCGCGTCGCCTTCTGGGGCGACAGCTCGCCCATCGACGACGGCACCGGCCAGTCCGGCAACACCCTCTACGACGGCTGGAACGACTCCGGCGCAACCAACGCCGCCCTCGCCCTCAACGCCACCGCGTGGCTGGCCGGCTCGGGCGCCGACAGCGGCGGCGACCCCGGCACCGGATCCTGCACGGCCGCGCAGCTGCTCGGCAACGCCGGCTTCGAGTCCGGCGCCACCACCTGGAGCGCCACCAGCGGGGTCATCACCGCCTCCACCGGTGAGAAGGCCCGTTCGGGCTCGTACTACGCCTGGCTCGACGGCACCGGCACCGCCGCCACCGACACCCTCTCGCAGTCGGTGACCGTCCCCGCCGGCTGCGACGCGACGCTGAGCTTCTATCTCCACGTCGACACCGCGGAGACCACGACCACCACCGCCTACGACACCCTCAAGGCGCAGGTCCTCAACAGCTCCGGCGCCGTCCTCGCCACCCTGGCGACGTACTCGAACCTCGACGCCTCAACCGGCTACACCCGGCGCAGCTTCGACCTCGGCGGCTACGCCGGGCAGAAGATCACCGTCAAGTTCACCGGCACCGAGGGCTCCAAGCTCCAGACGTCGTTCGTCCTCGACGACACGGCGCTCGACGTCGCCTGACGCCCGGCGTCCGCCGGCGCCGCACCGGGGTGGGTCCGTGCCAGGAGCCGCGGCCCACCCCGTCCGGCGGGCGGAACGGCGGCGCGCGGACATGTTCCGGTCCGCTGCGGGCAGGCGGAGGAAAGGAGTCACGCCTGTTCGGGGCAGTGGATGGAGACACGCGGAGGTGTCTGCCGGTATGGGTGCGAAGGTGTTGGAACGGTTTCCCGCGGGATCTCCGCGCGGGTCGTGGCCGGCCGAGGAGTACGCGGCGCGGCGCCGGGCGGAGGGGCAGCCCGCCACGGTGGTGATGGATCTGGAGGACGACGCCTTCCTGGTCGTCGTGCCCGCTCCCGAGGGCGACTGAGCGAGCGGGAACGCCCCGGTGTCAGGACCTGGGCGTCCCGCCCAGGTCCCGGGCCGTGCGCACGAAGACGTCGTGCAGGTCCTGAGCCGCCCGCGGCACGGACTCCGCCCGGCGCCGCTGGAGCATCAGCAGTACCCGGGTGCCGTCCCCGGCGACCGGCCGGTGGGTGATGAGTCCCTGCCGCTCCAGCGGGTCGCCGACGACGCTGAAGTCCGGCAGCACCGTCGCCCCCAGTCCTTCGGCGACCATCAGCCTGCCCATCTCCGCGCCGTCGGTGGAGTACGAGAAGGACGGCGTCCGGCCGTCGAGCAGCCGGTGCACATAGCGGTGCATGACATAGCCCGAGCGCATGGCGATCAGCGGCTCGCCGAGCAGCTCGTCCACCGAGACGGCCGGCCGCCGGGCGAGCGGGCTGTCCGGGCGCACGCAGACCACCGGCCGGCCGCTGAGCAGTTCGGTGGACTCGAACCCGGCCGGTGTGTCGTCCCCCTCCAGATGGTTGACCAGACCCAGGTCGAACCCTCCCTCGGACAGCGCCCGGTGGATGTCCGTCTGCTGTGTGCCGACCACCTCCACCTGGGTCACCGGATGGAGGGCGCGAAAGGCCCGCACCACGGGGATCGGCAACGGGACGGTGGCGGCGTTGACCGTGCCGACCCGCACCATGCGGCTGATGCGGTGCTGCTCGCCGGCCGCCGCGCGCAGCCGGTCCGCCGCCTCCAGCACCCCGACGATGTGCGGCAGCAGTTCCCGGCCCGGGGCGCTCATCGTCGCCCCGGACCGCTTGCGCTCCAGGAGATCGACCCCCAGTTCCCGTTCGAGATTGCGCACGGTCTCGCTCAACGCGGGCTGGGACACGTGCAGTTCCTCGGCGGCCCGGCGCAGCGAACCGAGGCGGGTGACCGCCGCGATGTATTCCAGCTGTTCTGTACGCACTCCGGCACAGTGCGCCCTTTTCTCCGGCGCGTTCAAGGGTTTCCCTGTCACACCTTCGTGAAATTCAATGGTCCGGGATACGAGACCGGTCGGGTTTTCCTTGACTGTCCTCACCGGCGGCTGCCACGATCGACGGCATGAAGACGCGACTGGACCTCACGCGGCGACGCCATGTCGATCTCGCGCGTGTCTCCAGCGCCTCCTGTCGGCTCGCGGTCTGATCCACCGCCGCCCCACTCTCCGCCCGGCTGCCGCGCCCCGCGCCCGGGCAGCCGCCGCCACGGCCCGCGTCCACCGCACCGTCCGTATCCACCGCGCCGCCTGAATTCCGTGCCGCCCGCGCGTTCACCGCCCGGGACCGGCCGTGCGATACGGCGTGCGCGTGAACCCCCGCCGTTCAGGCGCCCTCCATTTCCCCGCCTTTTCGCGCAGGCAGGAGTTCCCTATGCCCGCAGCACCGGCGAAGTTCGCCTACTGGGTCCCCAATGTCAGCGGGGGACTGGTCACCAGCAAGATCGAGCAACGCACGGACTGGGAATACGACTACAACCGCGAACTCGCCGTCCTCGCGGAGAACAACGGCTTCGAGTACGCGCTCACCCAGGTCCGCTACATGGCGAGCTACGGCGCCGAGTACCAGCACGACTCCACGGGCTTCAGCCTCGCCCTTCTGCCGGCCACCGAACGCCTCACGGTCATCGCGGCCGCCCACCCCGGGCTGTGGCACGCGGGCGTCCTGGCCGAGTTCGGCGCCACCGCCGACCAGCTGTCGGGCGGCCGGTTCGCCGTGAACGTCGTCTCCGGCTGGTTCAAGGACGAGTTCACCGCACTCGGCGAGCCTGGGCTCCGCCGACCCGAGCCTCGCCCAGATCCCGCAGAGCCACTTCGTCTACGTCAGTGTGATGTGCCGCCAGGGAACGCCGGAGCAGCGGAAGTTCCTCCTCGCGGAGGTCCTGGCCGGGCGGCGGCTCGGCAACGCCCAGTCGGAGGCGGGCACCAAGCATGTGCAGGACATCCGCACCCGCCCGCCCCGCCACGGCCTGCTCTGACCCGGCCCGCCCCACCCGCTGCCCACGCCTTCGCAGACGCGCGATCGGAGACCCCCGTGTCCCTCACCTTCCACTGGTTCCTGCCCACCAACGGCGACAGCCGCCATGTGGTCGGCGGCGGCCACGGCACCCCGGCCACCGCCTCCGGCCGCGACCGGCCGCCGACCGTCGCCTATCTGAGCCAGATCGCCAGGGCCGCCGAGGACCTCGGCTTCGTCGGCGCGCTCACCCCCACGGGCGCCTGGTGCGAGGACGCCTGGCTGACCACCGCCATGGTCAGCCGGCACACCGAGCGGCTGAAGTTCCTGGTCGCCTTCCGGCCCGGCTTCGTCTCCCCGACCCTGGCGGCGCAGATGGCCGCCACCTTCCAGCGGCACAGCGGCGGCCGGCTGCTCCTCAACGTGGTCACCGGTGGCGAGAGCCATGAGCAGCGCGCCTACGGCGACTTCCTCGACAAGGACGACCGCTACCGTCGGACCGGCGAATTCCTGGAAGTCGTACGGAGGCTGTGGGACGGCAAGACCGTCGATCTGCACGGCGAGCACCTCCGGGTCGAGGACGCGAGGCTCGCCCGGGTGCCCGACCCCGTGCCCGAGATCTACTTCGGCGGTTCCTCCCCGGTCGCGGGCGAGGTCGCCGCCCGTCATGTCGACGTGTACCTCACCTGGGGCGAACCGCCCGCGCAGGCCGGACTCGCCCGCAGCGAGTCCGAGGGGCAGCGGCGGATGCTCGCGCTGCACGGCGGCAGCCGCGACGGACTGGAGGTCCACCCCAATCTGTGGGCCGGGATCGGACTCGTGCGCGGCGGCGCCGGAACCGCCCTGGTCGGCGGCCACGACGAAGTCGCCGACCGGATCAAGGAGTACCACGCCCTCGGCATCGACGAGTTCGTGCTCTCCGGGTACCCGCACCTGGAGGAGGCGTACTGGTTCGGCGAGGGGGTGCTGCCGCGCCTGGCCGCGCAGGGGCTGTGGCGTCACCCGGCGGGGCAGTCGGCGGCGGGGCCGGCCCAGGTGCCGTTCGCGAGCTGAGCCCCGCCCGGCGGGAGCCGAGGCGGTGCCCTGCGCACCCCGGCCTCCCGGCCGAGCCTCGGGCTCCCTGCACGCCTCCCGCGCGTGGCCGGGTCGCGCGGACGCCGGTGCGCCTGCTGCGGCCCGTCCGCACCGTCCTCCGCCCGGCCTGCGGCCAGGCGGGGAGCGGGGGGAGAGAGCGCGGAGGGCGGGGCCGTCGGGCCGGGACGCCGGTGCTTCCTCGGCAACTCCCCCCGCTCCCGCGACGGATCGTGTGCCAGACTCCGCCGATGACCTCGGAAACGATCACCGCGGACGCCGCGGGTACCTGGACACTCGGCGACCACTCCGTCCACCGGATCGGGCTCGGCGCCATGCGGCTGACCGGCTCCGCCGCCTTCCACCTCGGCACACCGAGCGACCGTACGCGCTCGATCGCCGTGCTGCGCAGGGCGGTCGAACTCGGTGTGAACCACATCGACACCGCGGCCTTCTACTTCTCCGCGTTGCGCTCCGCCAACGAGCTGATCAACAGCGCGCTGGCGCCGTACCCCGACGACCTGCTCATCGCCACCAAGGTCGGCCCGCACCGCGAGTACGACGGCGAGTGGGGCACCGCCGCCCGCCCGGACCAGCTGCGCGGTCATGTCGAGGAGAACCTGCGCCAGCTCGGCCGCGACCATCTGGACCTGGTCTATCTGCGCCGGATGCGCCAGGAGTCCATCGCCGAGCACTTCGGCGCGCTCGCCGATCTGCGCGAGGCGGGCCTGATCCGGCACCTGGGCATCTCCGACGTCCACCCCCGGCACCTGGCCGAGGCGCAGGCCATCGCGCCGGTGGTGAGCGTGCAGAACCGTTTCGGGCTCGGGTTGCGCACCCCCGCCGCCGACGGACTGCTGCGCCTGTGCGAGGAGCAGGGGATCGCCTTCGTGCCGTTCTACGCCATCGCCGGCGAGCGTGGTGAGCGGGGCGCGGCGGAGAACCTCGACGAGGTGGTCGACGCGGTCGCGCGGGCCCATGGCGCGAGCCCCGTCCAGATCAGGACCGCCTGGACCCTGCACCGGGGCCCGCACGTGCTGGCCATCCCCGGCACCGGTGACCCCGGCCACCTGGTGGAGAACGTCGCCGCCGGCGCGATCCGCCTCACCGACGAGGAACTGGCCCGGCTGGACGCCCGGCACACCGCGGCCGCCTGACCGGCCCCGGCTTCCGGCCGGCACGCGCCCCCGCCCGGCCGGCAGCCGCTACCGCTCGGCCGGCACCCGGTTCCGGCCGCCCGCCGCCCCGTGGGTCCGGTCGTCCGGCTGCCTGCCCGCCGTCGGCCTCGGCCGCGTGGCCGCTGTCGGCCTCCCGCCGCACCCCGGCCCTCTCCCCTCAGCCCAGCCGTTCGTGCAGGAAGCCGACCGTGCTGCGCCAGGCGCGGTCGGCCGCGTCGGGGGCGTAGGCGGGGCGGCGGTCGTTGAAGAAGGCGTGGCCCGCCGGGTAGTGACGCAGGTCCGGGGCGGCACCCGTCTGCTCCCGGATCGTCTCGCGCAGCGCGTCCACCTGCTCCGGCGGCACGGTGCCGTCCTGTTCGCCGTAGTGGCCGAGGACCCGCGCGCGCAGGCCGGAGAAGTCGGGCAGCTCGCCCTGGACGACGCCGTAGAACGGCACCGCCGCGCTCACCCGCGGATCGACGGCCGCCAGGTACAGCACGAAGCCGCCGCCCATGCAGAAGCCGACCGCGCCGACCGTGTCCGAGGTGACCTCGGGCCGCGACAGCACATACTCCACCGCGCCGGAGAGCAGTTCGACACCGCGGGCGACCGGGAGGGCCTGCATCATCCGCCCCGCCTCCCGGCTGTCGTGCGCCACGCTGCCGCCGTACAGATCGGGGGCCAGGGCGACGAAGCCCGCGGCGGCGAGCCGGTCGGCGACGTCGGCGATGTGGTCCGTCAGGCCCCACCACTCCTGGATGACGAGGACGCCCGGGCCGCTGCCGGAGGCGGGCAGGGCGAGATAGCCGTGGGCGGTGCCGCCCGCGCTCGGGAAGGTGACGTTCTGGCGGGCGGGGGTCTCGGCGGTCCTGGGCCGCTCGGTCATCGTGCTCAACTCCTGTGGGTCTCGCGGTGGCGCGTGCGCCTCGGGCGACGGACGGGGTTCCCTCCGCGGAGTATCCCTATACCGCGTCGTTCCGCCCCCGCACCACGGCCTCCCTCCGCGCACGCGGCCTCGGGCACGACGAACTGGCGCACCGGAGGTTTTACGTATAACCTCACCCGTCAATCGCTCCTCCCGAAAGGCCCCGATGAGACGCGTAGCCCTGGTCACCCTCGTCGTCGACGACTACGACGAGGCCGTCCGCTTCTACACCGAGGCACTCGGATTCCGGCTCGTCGAGGACGCCGCACGCCCGGACGGCTCCCGCTGGGTCGTCGTCGCGCCCGGCCCGCCCGGGGACGGCGGCACCGCACTGCTGCTCGCCCGCGCCAAGGGAGACACGCAGCGGGCCCGGATCGGCGACCAGACCGGCGGACGCGTCGGGTTCTTCCTGCACACCGACGACTTCTCCCGCGACCACGCGCGGATGCGCTCGGCGGGAGTGACCTTCCTGGAGGAGCCGCGCCACGAGCCGTACGGCACCGTCGCCGTCTTCCAGGACCTGTACGGCAACCGCTGGGACCTGCTCCAGCCGGCCGCCGACTGACGCACACGCACCGCCGCGACCCCCCTGAACCACCACCTGCCCGAGGACACACCCATGACCGCGCCCCGCATCGACACCGACACCCTCCGCCGGCTCCCCAAGGCCGTCCTGCACGACCACCTCGACGGCGGCCTGCGCCCCGCCACCGTCGTGGAACTCGCGGCCGCGGTCGGCCACCAGCTGCCCACCACCGACCCCGACGAACTCGCCGCCTGGTACTACGAGGCCGCCAACTCCGGCGACCTGGTCCGCTACATAGCCACCTTCGAGCACACCCTCGCCGTGATGCAGACCCGCGAGGGCCTGCTGCGCACCGCCGAGGAGTACGTCCTCGACCTCGCCGCCGACGGCGTCGTCTACGCCGAGGTGCGCTACGCCCCCGAGCTGAACACCAACGGCGGGCTCACCCTCACCGAGGTCGTCGAGACCGTGCAGGAGGGCCTCGCCGCGGGCATGGCCAAGGCGGCCGCCGCCGGGACGCCCGTCCGCGTCGGCACCCTGCTGTGCGGCATGCGCATGTTCGACCGGGTCCGCGAGGCCGCCGACCTGGCCGTCGCCTACCGCGACGCGGGCGTGGTCGGCTTCGACATCGCCGGCGCCGAGGACGGCTTCCCGCCCGCCGACCACCTGGACGCCTTCGAGCACCTGCGCCGCGAGAGTGTGCCGTTCACCATCCATGCCGGTGAGGCGCACGGCCTGCCCAGCATCCACCAGGCGCTCCAGGTGTGCGGCGCCCAGCGCATCGGGCACGGCGTGCGCATCACCGACGACATCGTGGACGGCAAGCTCGGCCGGCTGGCCGCCTGGGTGCGCGACCGCCGGATCGCCCTGGAGATGTGCCCGACGTCCAACCTCCAGACCGGCGCCGCCACCTCGATCGCCGACCACCCCATCACCGCGCTCAAGGACCTCGGCTTCCGGGTCACCCTCAACACCGACAACCGCCTGGTCTCCGGCACGACGATGACCCGGGAGATGTCCCTGCTGGTCGAGCAGGCCGGCTGGGGCGTCGAGGACCTGCGCACCGTCACGGTGAACGCGGTCAAGAGCGCGTTCATCCCCTTCGACGAGCGCAGGGCCCTCATCGAGGACGTGATCCTGCCGGGTTACGCCGCCGCGCTCTGAAGCAGCCCCCTGACGTAGGCGGCCTGTCCGACGTGCTGGAGATCGTCGGACAGGACGCTGACCAGGCGCACGCCCAGGGTGACCGGCGGGTCCCACCCCTCGTCCACCACGCGTTCGAGGTCCTTGGCGGCCAGGCCGCGCAGCGCCCGCACACTCTGCTCGTGCACGGCGTCGTAGTACCCGGTCAGCAGGTCGCCGGAGTCGACCCGCACCTTGGCGACCTCGGCCGGACTGTGCCCGTAGCCGGTCTCGGTGCGGCCGAGGCCGAGCCCGAAGCGCTTCTCCCAGCCCTGCGTCAGCCACACCTGGTCGAGGTCGAACGCGTCCGCGACGTGGTCGTCCTGCACCCGGGTGAGGTGCCACACGAGCCAGGCGATGGAGTTGGCGTCCTCGGCCGGGCGCGCGTTCAGCAGATCCGGGGACAGGCCGTCGATCACGGCGTGGACTTCTTCCCGGATACGGTCGTAGCCGTCGATGAGGATGTCCTTTGCATGCATGCGTCCACCATCGCGCATCGCGGCCGCCCGCGCGCCCGCAACTCCGGCCCTGACCGGACGCCCCGGCCGGAGGACGTCAGGCCCGCCCGGGGCCGCTCTCAGGCGGGCAGCAGGTCCCGGGAGAACGAGCCCTCGGCCGCCAGCAGCTCGATCAGGGCGCGAGCCGCGGGGCTGGTGGCCTGCTCGGCGGGCAGCAGGGCCACCGTCTCGTACGCCGTCTCGCCGACGCCCTCGAACGGCAGCGCGGTGAGCGAGGGCCGCTTGTGCCGGAAGTGCCGGGGGACCACCGCGATGCCCAGGTTCTCGTCCACCAGGTCCAGCAGGCTGTGCACGTCGTTGACCTCCAGGGCCACCGTGCGCCGCACGCCCGCGGCGGCGAAGGCGGCGTCGGTGGTGCGGCGCGGCCCCCAGTCAGGGTGGAAGTCCACGAAGACCTCGCCGCTCACGTCCCCGGGCCCCAGCGGCGCGCCCGCCGCCGCGAACGGGTGCCCGGGATGGCACAGCACCGTCGGCGGCTCGCCCCCCAGGGCCACCGAGCGCAGCTGGTCGGTGTCCGGCTGGGTCCGGTAGGCGAACGCCAGGTCCAGCCGCCCGGCGGCGACCCCGTCCGCCAGCGCCCCGGACCCGGCCTGCCGCAGCCGCACCTCCACGTCCGGGTGCCGCCGCCGGAACGCGGCCAGCAGCCCCGCCACATGCACCCCGGCGATGCACTGCTCGGTCCCCAGCGAGAGCGTCCCGCGCAGCACGCCCTGCACCGCGGCCACCGCCTCGTGCGCCGCCCGTACCTGGGCCAGGATCCGCTCCGCCTCGCCGAGCAGCGCCCGCCCGGCCTCCGTCAGCGTCACCCGGCGGGTGGTGCGCACGAACAGCGTGGTCTGCAACTCGCGCTCCAGCGCCCGGATCGACGCCGACAGACCCGACTGCGACACCATCAGGCGCTCCGCCGCCCGGGTGAAGTGCTGGTCCTCGGCGACGGCGACGAAGTGGTGCAGGTGACGCAGTTCCATGATTGAGCACCCTAACCGCTGAATCCCATCGCATTCTCCTGTTGGACCACTGCCCGCAGGCCGCGCGAGAGTGGGACAGCGGTTCCGGCCCCGCCGGAGCCGGTCATCGCCGTGCCGAACCCCTCAGGGAGTCGCGTTGTACACCGCCCACCCCGACCGCTACGCCGACATGCCCTACCGGCGCACCGGACGCAGCGGCCTGAAGCTGCCCGCGCTGTCGCTCGGTCTGTGGCACAACTTCGGCCCGGACCGCCCGGCCGAGACCCAGCGCGCCATCCTGCGCCGCGCCTTCGATCTCGGCGTCACCCACTTCGACCTCGCCAACAACTACGGCCCGCCGCCCGGTGCCGCCGAGTCGGCGCTCGGCGAGGCGCTGCGGGCCGACTTCGCGCCGTACCGCGACGAGCTGGTGATCTCCACCAAGGCCGGCTATCTGATGTGGCCCGGCCCGTACGGCGAATGGGGCTCGCGCAAGTACCTGCTGTCCTCGCTGGACCAGAGCCTGAGACGACTGGGCCTCGACCACGTCGACGTCTTCTACTCGCACCGCTTCGATCCGGACACGCCCCTGGAGGAGACGATGGGCGCGCTGCACTCGGCGGTCCAGCAGGGCAAGGCCCTCTACGTCGGCGTGTCCAACTACTCGGCCGAGCAGACCCGTGAGGCCGCCCGCATCCTCGGCGGACTCGGCACCCCGCTGCTGATCCACCAGCCGCGCTATTCGATGCTCGACCGGCGCCCCGAGGACGAGGGCCTGCTCGACACGCTGGACGAGCTGGAGATCGGCTCCATCGCCTACTCCCCGCTGGAGCAGGGCCTGCTCACCGCCCGCTACCTCGACGGCATCCCGGAGGACTCCCGCGCGGCGAGCGACAGCCCCTTCCTGGACTCCGACGCGGTGACGGAGGAGCTGGTGGAGCGGCTGCGCGCCCTGAACGGGATCGCCGAGTCCCGCGGCCAGTCGCTGGCCCAGCTGGCGCTGGCCTGGGTGCTGCGCGGCGGCCGGGTCACCTCGGCCCTGGTCGGCGCGAGCAGCCCGCGCCAGCTGGAGGACAGCGTCGCCGCGATCGGCAACCTCGACTTCGACGCGGAGGAACTGGCCCGCATCGACGCGATCGTGCGCCCGTAGCGGAGGCACCCCGGGACCGCACCGGCCGGCCCCCGCCGGTACCGGACCGCACCGTCCTCGCCGCGCCGCGGCTGCCGACCGGTGGGCCCGGCGGCTTCCGGTCCGACGGCTTCCGGCGCGGCGGCAGGCGGGACGACGGCTTCCGGGACGACGGCAGGCGGCCGTCCACCCCCCCGTGGGGCGGACGGCCGCCTCGTGGTCGTGCCCGGGGCCGCCGTCTCAGGCCCCGGCCGGCACCCGGTCCAGGAAGCCGAGCACGCTCTTGATGCGGCCCTCGCCGTCCAGGGTGATCACGTCGAACCCGGCGACCGGCGCCGTGCCGTCCGCCGCGCTCACCAGCTCCCAGGAGAAGCGCGCCGTGTCGTGGTGGCCGTCGACGGCGCCGCTGAGCCGGAAGGCGAAACCGGGGAACTGCCCCTGCGCCGCCGTGATCAGCGCCGCGATCTGCTCGTGCCCGGCCACCTCGGCGAGCGGGTCGGTGTAGCTGCCGTCGGGCGTCCAGGCGGCCGCGACCGCCTTCTCCAGCGCCTCCGGCCCGCTCGCGTTCCAGGCCTCCAGGTAACGGGCGACGGCGTTCTCGTAGACGTCGGTCTGTGCGGACATGGGAAATCAGCCTCCATCGAGGGCGTCGGTTCTGGTCGGGACCCGGATCCCCGCGACCGGCGATCCGATGGCTCCACTCTGCCCGCCCCGTTCAGGAGGGTCGATTACCGCCGGGGTAATGCCCGGTCGGCGAGGGGTCCGTGGATTTCTGGCCAACAAGCCCGCGGAATATGCCAACAGACTGGCCGGAAAGTCATGGTGACACTGTTTCAGGAGTCAACATACTCGAACGTCAGGGACGTTCACCGCACAGGAGCCGCACCGGGAGCGAGGCACGAACCAGCAGGCGAACCACGCCACGGGGGAGGAGCAGTGCACGACGAATTCCTGTGCCATGTCACCGGGTACGGCGTGTGCGACGGCCGTCGCATCGGCGTACCGCTCGGCACCTACCGGGCGCCCACCCTGGCCCTGGCCCTGTGGTGGCTGCGCGACCGGGCCTCCTGGATCGCCGATCGGCTGGACCCCGACCCGGACACCCCCTACGTCCCCGTGGGCGCCCTCATGCCCGTGCCGCAGAGCGTGCCCGACGTGCCAGGCATCCTGCGCGCCTGGTGCGCCGACCCGGTCCGGCAGGAACTCGTGGCCGACGAGCTGGCCGGCGGGCGGCTGGTACGGATCGCCGCCGGTGACGAGACCACCGAGTACGAGCTGCTGGCCGAGTCGGTGGACGCCCTGCGCATGCAGCGGACCATCCCGGCGCTGCTGCTCCCGATGGGCTGACGGCGCCGCCGTGCCGCGCCCGGCCCCCGGCACGAGCCGCCCGGCGTCCCTGGTGCTGTGACCGGGAGGGGGTCACCGGCTTGAGGCGCCCGGCACGGCACCTCGCCGCGTCGTCACCTCACCCGAGAACCTCCGGTACGCGGGTGATGTTCCGCCTTGCGAGGCTCCCCCACTGCCCGAACGGCGCGGGAGGCGCCCCCGTCACCGGACGCCGCGAGCTTTCCGGCGGACCCTCCCGGTGACAGCACTAGGAACCGTGCCGGCGGCGCGCCAGGCGGGCCGGCAACGCGCCCAGCACTCCGGCCACCAGGCCCCACAGCGCGGCCAGGCCCAGCGCCGACCACAGGCGGGGCCGCAGCAGCACTTCCCCGGAGAGCCCGCCGCCCACGTCCCCGATGCCGAGCAGGGACAGCCCGTAGTGCGCGGAGATCCGGCCCGTCAGGCAGATCAGCAGCACCGTCAGCACCAGCGCCACCGCCATCCGCAGGGCGTGCTCCCACAGCCGCAGCCGGGCCGGGGAACGTGCCGCCGCCAGGAACGCGGCCGCGAGCAGCAGCACCGCGTCGACGGTCACCAGCCACCACACCCGGTGGTCGTGCTCGGCCAGCGTGCCCAGGTTCAGCGTGGAGACGTCCGGAGTGCGCAGCACCTCGTCGAGCAGATGCGGCACGGGCAGACCGAAGGGGCCGTCCACCCTGCCGTTCCAGGTGGCCCCGAGCCCGATGGTCAGGGCCGGCCAGGTCAGGTTCGGCAGCCCGAGCAGGATCAGGGCGAAGGTCCGCGTGGCATGACCGCGGGTGGCAGCCGTCACCAGGGCGACGACCAGCCCCACGGCCACGTACGTGAGCAGCAGCACCACCATCGCGTACGCCACCGGACGCGCCGAGGCCTGCGGACGGCGCAGCCGCGCCGGCAGCGGGACCCCGCGTGCCACCAGGAGGGCGATCACCAGGACGCCGAGCAGCCACAGCAGTCCGAACACCACCGTCAGCGGGACGTTCGTGGCGAAGCCGACCGTCGGCAGCGCACCGAACAGCTCGCCGATCGCCCCGAGCACCCCGTCGCCCGGATCGACGGCGAAGGTCTGGTGGGCGGCGAACGCCAGGCCGGCCAGCGCCGCCAGCCACAGCACGGCGAGACGGGCGGCCCACCCGGCCAGCCGCCCGGCCGCCGCCACCGTCCGGTGCCGGGCCGGCCGCAGGAAGCCGGCGCCGACGACCAGCGCCCCGGCCAGCGTGATCGACAGGGGCAGCACCGTCACCCCGGCATGGCTGGCGGCCAGCGCGCCCGCGTCGCCGGACAGCTCCATGCTCCCGCCGACCGCCATGACCACACTGGCCGCCACCACCCGCGGGAACGCGTTGCCGGGCAGGTCGGTGGCCCCGGCCGCCCACAGCCCCAGCGCCGCCACCGCACCCATGGCCGCCATCGCGCCCACCACCGTGAGCAGGGCCAGGACCCAACCGGGACGGACGGTGACCGGTGCGGCGGACGCGGGCGGCGGGGCGGGGGAGCCCGGCGGGGCGGCGGGAGGATTCGGCGGGCGGCTCACGCTGTCACGCTAAGCAGCGACCCGCCGGGGCGCCCGCCGGGAGGTCCGTCCGCGTCGGCGCGGCCACGGGGGACTGCGGGGCGCGGCTGTGGGTAACAGGACAGGTGCAGTAGCGTCCGGTCGGACCGGCTTCCGAGAGAGAAACGCATGATCGAGCATCCGGACGGGGCAGTGATACCCACTCGCTTCGACATACCCGTGGAACCGCTTCGACGGGCGGCGCACTACACCGGCGAACCCGGGTGCATCGCCGAGGCGCGTTCCTTCGCCGCGCACTTCCTGGAGGAGCTGAGGACCGAGTGGTGCGCGCCGATCGGCCGCAGCTCCGGCGAGGCACTGCTGCTGGTGGTGAGCGAGCTGGTCACCAACGCCGACCGGCACAGCGGCGGCCCCTACATCCTGGAGCTGGAGGGCACGGACGCCTCGGTGACCGTGTGCGTCTACGACAGCAGCGCCGCCCTGCCCCGGCGCTATCCCCGCGACCCGGAACGGATCGGCCGGCACGGTCTGGAGATCGTGCACGCCTTGGCGGCCGACGTCACCGCCGACCGCGTTCCGGTCGGCAAACGTGTCCGCGCGCTGGTGCGCCTGGGGCGCGACTGAGCGGCCTGGACCGGCCCGTTTCTGTGCGTCCGTACCCGTGCGACGGTCGCTCGTCGCCCGTGGGAGGGCCATCCGCGCGCTCCGGCCACGGCCTGACCGCGGCGCGGCGGCCCCCCGATGTTCCTCGGTCGACGTCCGGGCGCGAGGAACGACGTCCGGACGAGGCGTCTCAGACGGCGCCCAGATCGCCCAGCATGCCCTGGCGCAGCTGCGTGATGATCCGCTTGATCAGACGCGAGACGTGCATCTGCGAACAGCCCAGCTGCTCGCCGATCTCCGCCTGAGTGGCCTCTTCGACGAACCGGAGATGGATGATGCGCCGGTCCCGTTCGCTGAGGTCGGCGACGAGCGGCGCGAGCGCGTGGAAGTCCTCGACGAGTCTGATCCCGTGTTCCTCCACGCCGATGAAGTCGGCGAGCACCGCCTCACCGCCCTCGGGGCCGTCCCCGGTGAGGGCGGCGTCCAGGGACGAGGAGTTGTACCCGTTGGAGGCGATCTGCGCCTCGACGACCTCGCTCTCGGACAGGTTCATCAAGGTGGCCAGCTCGGCGACGGTCGGCTCGCGGTCGAGCCGGCTGGACAGCTCCTCGCGGGCCCGGGCCAGCTCCACGCGCAGCTCCTGGAGCCGGCGCGGCACGTGCACGGCCCAGGTGGTGTCGCGGAAGAAGCGCTTGATCTCGCCGACGATGTACGGGAGCGCGAACGAGGTGAACTCGACCTCGCGCGACAGCTCGAACCGGTCGATGGCCTTGATCAGGCCGATCATCCCGGTCTGGACGATGTCCTCCATGTCGTCGCTGCGGTTGCGGAACCGGCCCGCGGCGAACCGCACCAGCGACATGTTCATCTCGATGAGCGTGTTGCGCGCGAACTGGTATTCGTGCGTGCCCTCTTCGAGCTCCGTCAGACGGCGGAAGAAGTGCCGGGACAGCTCGCGCGCGTCGCGCGGGGCGACCGCACGGGGGTCGGCGACCGCCGGGAGGGGCGCACCGTCCGTCTGGTTCTCCCGGATCTCCTCGACCGTCGCGCCGGACCGGGCCTCGGCGGTGTCCATTGCCTCTCCTGCGAAAGTCACGGTTCGCCCCCTGCCTCTTCGGCCTTCATGTACATGTCTGTCCAACGGTTCCGCGGCGGCGACTGCCGGCCCGGGACCTGCGGGTACCCGCTGCGCGGGAACATATGCCCGGTTCCGGTCCCGGCGCCGATCGGTGGACCGCCGCCTCGGAGCCCCGCGCTTCCCGGCGGGGCGTGCCCTGCGGATACCCCGGTCGACGCGACCCATGCCGAACGTGTGCCCACGGGGTGGGGAATCCGTGGAGGCGTCCCCGCGGCGGCGCCGGGGCGGGACCGCCGGGGGAGAGGGGGGAAGGGGAGGCGGGAGGGGCCTCAGTCTGCGGCGCTCGCGGTCCGGGGCGCGGTGACCAGCTCGTGCAGGGTGCGCTCGACGACCAGGCCGCCGTGGCGGGCGTCGACCAGCTCCCGGACGCACGACAGCAGGCCCTCGCGGGCGGCCGGAGCCAGGGCGCGGGTGGTTGGAGAAGGCGCACAGCAGGCGGGCGGCCGTGGAGTAGCCGATCTCCTTTGGACGGCGGGTCACCGCGACCGGACCGAGGAGCGGTGAGCGCTCCAGCTCGGACGTGTCCGTGGCGACCTCCGTCTCGGCGCGGAGCCGCAGGGCGGGCGGGGTGCCCGGCACCCACCGCTCGTAGCAGCGCTGCACCCGCGTGAAGAAGTCCTCCGTGCCGCCCGCCACATGCCGGGTGGTCACCAGGGCCAGCAGGCCGCCGGGGCGCAGCACCCCCGCCGCCTTCGGCACCCGCAGCGCCGGGTCGAGCCAGTGGAACGCGGCCGCGCAGACCACGGCGTCGTACGGGGCGCCGGGCGGCGCCCACTCCTCGAACCCGGCCGTCACCACCTCGGCCGCCGGATACGCCGCCAGCCGCCGCCTCACGGCCGCCAGCGCCGGGCCGCGCTCCACGGCGGTGAGGCGGCACCCGGACCGGGCGAGCGCGACGGTGAGCTGGCCGGTGCCGGGACCGATCTCCAGGACCCGCGCCCCCGGGCCGAGCCCCGCCGCGCGGGCCAACTCCGCCACCAGGGTTGCCGGGTAGCGGGGCCGGGCCGGGTCGTACCGCCCGGCGTCCTCGGCGAAGGTGTCCCGCAGCACCGTGTCCGCCCTTCCGCGCGCCGGTGATTCACCCAGGGCAGAATGCCGCCCCCTTCCCCGGGCGTCCAGGACTCCTGATCCTGGGGAGGTGACCAACCAAGCGCCGAACCAAGCCCGCGTCGCCCCTCTCCGCTCCCCGGCCACCCGCCCGGAGGCCGCCCGCCCCGCGACGGAGGCCCCTGCGGGCTCCCGTCCGGCCGGCCGCCCGTTCCCCGGCCGTCCGTCCGCCGCCTTCCCGCCGGCCGTCGGTCCGTCCGCTGCCCGTCCGTCCGCTGTCGGACCGGTCACGGAGCGCCCCGCGTCCGTACGCCCGGCGTCGGCGCGCCCGGCCGCCCGCCCGGCGTCCGCCCGGCCGGCCGGGGAACGTCCGGAGTCCGGCCGCCCGGTCGCGGCACGCCCAGTGGCCGGCCGTCCGCTCGGCGAGGGCCCGGAGACCGACGGCCGTCCCGGTGGCCGCCCCGCGCGCGAGCCCCTCTGGCGCGACCTCGTCGGGGACGTGCTGCGCCGCGAGCGGCTCGCCCAGGAGCGCACGCTGAAGGACGTGGCCGACGCGGCGCGGATCTCCATGCCGTACCTGTCGGAGATCGAACGGGGCCGCAAGGAAGCCTCCTCGGAGGTGTTGGCGGCCGCCGCCCAGGCCCTCGGGCTCGGCCTCGGTGACCTGCTCGCCCTCGCGCACGGCGAGCTGGTACGGGTCACCAGCCTGCTCGCGGGCCGCGACCGGGGATCCGCCCCCGGCAACCACGCCGACGGCTTCTGCCTGGCGGCCTGACAGCAGCGCGGCCGCGCTGCGCGCCGCGTGTGTCCGCGCCGTGCGGTGCGGGTGCCCGCGACCGCCGACCCGTGCCGCGTGTGCCCCCGCCGACCGGCCCGTGCGACCGTGACCGGCGGTCCGTGTGCCCGGCCCTGTGCGCCCGGGCCCCGCACGCCCGGGCCCCGCGTGTTCGCGCCGCGCGACCCGTGTGCCCCGGGGCGTGTGCCGCGCGGCACACGCCCCCGGTTCGTGTCTCAGACCGACACGAGGCGGCGGCTCAGCACCTCGTCGGCGAGTCCGTACGCCACCGCCTCCTGGGCGGTGAACACCTTGTCGCGGTCCATGTCGGCGCGCAGCGCGGCCGGGTCGTGGCCGGTGTGCCGGGACAGGACCTCCTCGACCTGCGCGCGGACCCGGACCATCTCCTTGGCCTGGAGCGCGAGGTCGGAGACCGTGCCCTGGCGGCCGCCGCTGGCCGGCTGCCCCAGCAGCACCCGCGCGTGCTCCAGCACGAACCGCCGCCCCGGGTCCCCGCCCGCCAGCAGCACCGCCGCTGTGGAGGCCGCCTGCCCCACGCAGAACGTGGAGATCGGCGACTGCACGAACGTCATCGTGTCGTAGATCGCCATCAGCGAGGTGAACGAGCCGCCGGGCGAGTTGAGGTAGATCGAGATCTCGTGCTCCGGGGACGCGGACTCCAGGTGCAGGAGCTGCGCGATGACGACGTTGGCGACGCCGTCGTCGATCTCGGTGCCGAGGAAGATGATCCGCTCGTTCAGCAGCCGGCTGAACACGTCGTAGGACCGCTCGCCCTGCGCGGTCCGCTCGATCACGTACGGAACCGTGTACGACCCCATGTCACAGTCCCATCCGCCGGCGGGACGCGGCCGGGCGGACATCGGCCAGCGAGTCCACCACCCGGTCCACCATCCCGTACTCCCTGGCCTGCTCGGCGGTGAACCAGCGGTCCCGGTCGCCGTCGCGCGCGATCGTCTCCTCGCTCTGCCCGGTGTGCCGGGCCGTGAGCCGTTCCATGGTCCGCTTGGTGTACTCCAGGTTCTCCGCCTGGATCTCGATGTCGGCGGTCGTGCCGCCGATCCCCGCGGACGGCTGGTGCATCATGATCCGCGCGTGCGGGAGCGCGAACCGCTTCCCGGGCGTCCCCACGGTCAGCAGGAACTGGCCCATGCTCGCGGCGAAGCCCATCGCCAGCGTGGACACGTCGTTCGGGACGAGCTGCATCGTGTCGTAGATGGCCAGTCCCGCCGTGACCGAGCCGCCGGGGCTGTTGATGCACAGGGCGATGTCGGTGCGCGGGTCCTCGGCGGACAGCAGGAGCAGCTGTGCGCACACCCGGTTGGCCGACACCTCGTCGACCTGGGTGCCGAGGAACACGATGCGCCGGGCGAGCAGTTGGGCCGCGAGGTGGTCGTCGAAACGGCTGGGCGGCGTGTCGCCGTCCTCGGCGCGTGGGGCGCGTGCGGTCGGTACGGTCATCGGTCTCCTCCGTCGTGGCGTGGATGCCGTCCCGACCACTGTCGGCCGGAGGCGGGGTGCCGGGGGCGTTTCTCTGCCCGTGGCAGATTCGCCGCGGGCAGAGCGAGCCCGGGACGCATTTCCCGGCCGAGCGATGAGTTTCGGCGCCCTGACCGGTCGATACGGATGACGGCGCGACCAGCACTCCCGCAGCGCGACCCGCACCCCCAGGAGGAACCCATGGCCGGCGAAGGATTCACCACCTGTCTCTGGTTCGACGGACAGGCCGAGGAGGCCGCCCACTACTACGTCTCGGTGTTCGACAAGTCCTCCGTCGACCGGATCAGCCACTCCGCCGAGGGCGGCCCCGGCCCGGCCGGCTCCGTGCTCGCCGTCGACTTCACGGCCAACGGCCAGCGGTTCATGGCGCTGAACGGCGGCCCGCAGTTCACGTTCAGCGAGGCGATCTCCTTCCGCATCGACTGCGCCGACCAGGCGGAGGTCGACCACTACTGGGCCACGCTCACCGCGGACGGCGGCGAACCCGGACCGTGCGGCTGGCTCAAGGACAAGTACGGAGTGTCCTGGCAGATCGTCCCGACCGCGCTCCTCGACATGATCACCGACCCCGACGCCGGAAAAGCGTCCCGCACCGTGCGGGCCATGCTCGCCATGGGGAAGCTCGACCTCGCCGCCCTCGAGAGGGCGTACGCGGGCGAGTAGCGGGCGGCCGCGCGGCCGGCCCACCCGAACCGGGGGAGTGGGCCGGCCGCCGACCCGGTCCTCGGCCGGATGCGGATGACGGACCACTTCCCGCCCGGGATCCCGGCCTACGTCAACGTCTACTTCACCGTCCCCGACTGCGACGCGGCCGTCGCCGCCGCGACCGAGCGGGGCGCGGCCGTGCGGTCCGGCCCGGCGGACAGCCCCTTCGGCCGCTTCGCGGCGCTCACCGATCCGCAGGGAGCGAACTTCTCCGTGATCGACGTCACCACCCGCCGCGGCGAGATGCCGCGGGCCGCCGAAGCCCCGTAACCGCGACCGGACCCGGGCCGCGGCCCTTCCCCGGGCGACCCGGCGGTGGCCCGGGGCACCCGTCCGGCCGTGGCATCATCGAGCCCATGCTTGAACGAGTGGTGGCCGCGTGCGACGGGGCGTCGAAGGGGAATCCGGGACCGGCGGGCTGGGCATGGGTGGTCTCCGAGGACGCCGAGACGGCGTCCCGATGGGAGGCCGGAGCGCTCGGCACCGCCACCAACAACGTCGCCGAACTCACCGCCCTGGAGCGGCTGCTGGCGGCGACCGACCCCGGGGTGCCGCTCGAGGTGCGGATGGACTCGCAGTACGCGATGAAGGCCGTCACCACCTGGCTGCCCGGCTGGAAGCGCAACGGCTGGAAGACGGCCGCCGGCAAGCCGGTCGCCAACCAGGAACTGGTCGTGCGGATCGACGAACTGCTCGACGGCCGCACCGTCGACTTCCGCTACGTCCCCGCCCACCAGGTCGACGGCGACCCCCTCAACGACTTCGCCGACCGCGCCGCCAGCCAGGCCGCCACCGCGCAGACCGCCGCCGGCAGCGCCCTCGGCTCGCCCGAGCCCCCGCCGTCGCCCACCGCCCCGGCCTCCGCCGCGCCCCGCCGCCGCCCGGGCGGCAGCACGGCCAAGGGCGCGCGGACCCGCACCGCGGGCGCCGGCTCCGCCCGCACCATCAAGGCGAAGTTCCCCGGCCGGTGCATGTGCGGCCGCTCCTACGCGGCCGGCGAGTCCATCGCCAAGAACGACCAGGGCTGGGGTCACCCGGAGTGCCGTACGGCGGCGGCCGCCGGCTGACCGAACGCTCCGGCGCACCTCATGAGAGCGCCGGGCGCCCGACCGCGCGCGTTGGTGAACAGCCATTCACCCGATAAGGTGAATGGCTGTTCACCTCATCCCCACACCGCGCCGTCCGCTGGAGCCTGCCGATGGAACAGCCCGCACCGATATCCGACCCGGCCGGCGCGCCCGCCCCGGGTACGCGGCTGAGGGACCGGCTCACCATCCCGGTGCTGGCGTTCGGCGGGATCCTCATGGCCGTCATGCAGACGGTGGTCGTGCCGCTGCTGCCCGATCTGCCCCGGCTGACCGGCTCCTCGCCGGGCGCGGTCTCCTGGACGGTGACCGCGACCCTGCTGTCCGGCGCCGTCCTCACCCCCGTCCTCGGCCGGGCCGGCGACATGTACGGCAAACGCCGGGTGCTGACGTCCGCCCTCGCGCTGATGACCGTCGGCTCGGTGATGTGCGCGCTCTCCTCCGACATCGCCGTCCTCATCACCGCCCGCGCGCTCCAGGGCGCCGCGGCCTCCGTCGTCCCGCTGTCCATCAGCATCCTGCGCGACGAACTCCCGCCGGAGCGCCGGGGATCGGCGGTCGCCCTGATGAGTTCCACCGTCGGCATCGGCGCCGCCCTCGGACTGCCGCTGGCCGCGCTGGTCGTGCAGTACGCCGACTGGCACACCATGTTCTGGCTCACCAGCGCCCTCGGCGCGCTCGGCGTGAGCGCGGTGTGGTGGGCGGTGCGCGAGTCCCCCGTGCGCGAACCCGGCCGGTTCGACGTGCTCGGCGCGCTCGGCCTGGCCGCCGGCCTGGTCTGCCTGCTCCTCGGCGTCTCCCAGGGCAGCCAGTGGGGCTGGACGAGCCCCCGGGTGCTCGGCCTGTTCCTCGGCTCCGTCGTCGTCCTCGCCCTGTGGTGGCGGCAGCAGCTGCGCACGGCCCGGCCGCTGGTCGACCTGCGGCTGGTCACCCGCCCCAGGGTCGGCCTCTCGCACGTGGCCGCCCTGCTGACCGGCTTCGCCTTCTACGCCAACTCCCTCGTCACGGCGCAGCTCGTGCAGGCGCCGAAGGCCACCGGGTACGGGCTCGGGCTGTCCATCGTCGCCACCGGCCTGTGCCTGCTGCCGGGCGGCGTCACCATGCTGCTGTTCTCGCCGCTGTCCGCGCGCATCTCCGCGGCCCGCGGCCCCCGCGTCACCCTGGCGCTCGGCGCCGCGGTCATCGCCTGCGGCTATGTGCTGCGCATCGCCGACAGCCGCGACCTGTGGATGATCATCCTCGGCGCCACGGTCGTGGCGACCGGCACCACCCTCGCCTACTCCGCGCTGCCCACCCTGATCCTGCGCGCCGTCCCGGCCGCCCAGACCGCCTCCGCCAACGGCGTCAACGTCCTGATGCGCACCATCGGCCAGGCCGTCTCCAGCGCCGCCGTCGCCGCGGTCCTCGTCCACCACAGCAGCCGTCTCGGCGGGACGCTCGTGCCCACCCTGCACGGCTATGTGCTCGCCTTCGCGATGGCCGCCGCCGTGGGCCTCGTCGCCTGCGCCGCCGCCCTCACCATCCCCGGCGACAAGGAGCCGGCCGGCACCCGCCGCGCCGCCGGGAGCACCCCCGACCCCCGGGACCAGGCACTGGAGGAGGCATGACCGCCCGGCCCCCCGCCCCCACTCCGCCTGCCGTCACCTCCGAGGAAGCTCCCGCCGCGCCCCGGGACACGGCCGCGCCCGGCCGCCGGGACGCCGAGGCGACCAAGGCGGCCATCCTCACCGCCGCCCGGTACTTCCTCGCCCGGCAGGGCCACGCGGGGATCACGCTCAAGGCGGTCGCCGAACGCGCCGGTGTCAGCCCGCCGTTGATCCTGAAGTACTTCGGCTCCAAGGACGCCCTCTTCGCCCGCGTGATGTCCTTCGAGGCCGACGCGGCCGGCCTGTTCGAAGCGCCCCTTCCCGAACTGGGCCGCCACATGGTCCGCCACGTCCTGCGCAGCCAGCTCGACCGGGGCACCGACCCCGTCCTGCGGATCGTCTTCGCGCCGCTGCACGGCGAGCGCGGCGAGGTCCTGCGCGCCAACTTCCGCGTCCAGGTCACCGAACGCCTCGCCGACCGCCTCACCGGCCCCGACGCCGCGCTGCGCGCCGAGCTCGCCGTCGGCGTCCTGCTCGGGCTCAGCGCGATGTACGGCCTCGCCCGCGGCCCCCGGCTGCGGGCGAGCGCGATCGAGGACATCGTGGCGCGCTACGCGCCCGCCGTGCAGTCCCAGCTCACGCCCCTGCCCGGGTGAGCGGCCGCCCCGGCCGGGACCGCCGCCCGGGGCGGCCCGGGCGCCGGATGCCAGACTGGCCCCATGGACGAACGTGAATTCGGCAGGTCGCACCAGCACGCGTCGGTCGTCGGGCTCGGCACCTGGCAGCTGGGCGCCGACTGGGGCGATGTGGACGACAAGGAAGCCCTCGCCGTACTGGAGGCCGCCGCCGAGTCCGGCGTGACCTTCTTCGACACCGCCGACGTGTACGGCGACGGCCGCAGCGAGCAGACCATCGCCACCTTCCTCAGCACCCGGCCCGATCTGCACGTGCTGGTCGCCACCAAGATGGGCCGGCGCGTGGAGCAGATTCCGCAGAACTACGTGCTGGACAACTTCCGCGCCTGGAACGACCGTTCGCGGCGCAATCTCGGCGTCGACCGGATCGACCTCGTGCAGCTGCACTGCCCGCCGACCCCCGTGTACTCCAGCGACGAGGTGTTCGACGCCCTGGACACCCTGGTGGCGGAGGAGCGCGTCGCCGCCTACGGCGTCAGCGTGGAGACGTGCGCCGAGGCGCTCACCGCCATCGCCCGGCCGAACGTGGCCAGTGTGCAGATCATCCTCAACCCGTTCCGGATGAAGCCGCTGCGCGAGGTGCTGCCCGCCGCGCGCGAGGCGGGCGTCGGCATCATCGCCCGGGTCCCGCTGGCCTCCGGGCTGCTGTCCGGCAAGTACACCAAGGACACCGTCTTCGCCGCCGACGACCACCGCACCTACAACCGGCACGGCGAGGCATTCGACCAGGGCGAGACCTTCTCCGGCGTCGACTACGAGACGGGCGTGGAGGCCGCGGCGGAGTTCGCCGCGCTGGCCCCCGAGGGCTGCACCCCGGCCCAGCTGGCGCTGCGCTGGATCATCCAGCAACCCGGCGTCACCACCGTCATCCCCGGCGCCCGCTCCCCGGAACAGGCCCGCGCCAACGCGGCCGCCGGGAAGATGCCACCGCTCTCCGAGGAGACCCTGACGGCGGTCCGGGACCTGTACGAGCGGCGCGTCAAGGACCAGGTCGAGTCCCGCTGGTAGCCGCCCGCACCGTCGGCGGCCGCCCGCCCGGCCCGTGGGCGCCGTTCGGCGCTCACGGCTCCAGGCGCAGCTGCCGCTCCTGCTCCTGGTCGCCGGCCGCCGCGCCCTCGTCGTGAGCGGTGAAGGCGCGGGCGAGCGTGTCGCCGGCCCGCGCCACGGCCTCCGGCGTGCCCTGGAGGGTGACGGTGACGGGCGCGGACAGCCGCCCGCCCCCCTGCTCGCCGCCGGACGGCGCCGGTACGGGCCGGCCGGACGCTCCCTCGGCCGCGGCGGAGAAGGTGGCCGTGCGGACGGTCGCGTTCTCGTCGCCGGGCAGTTCGTCCGGCGCCCCGAAGGAGCCCTCCAGCGCCCTGACGACCGCGCGGGCGTCGGCCACGTCGCCGCCGCTGAGTGTCACCGTGAGTTGCGTGCCGGGCATCGGCCAGGACCTCCTCGAATGGGGTGCCGTTCGTCACCGGACCGTGTAACCGGCGGCCGATCGCTCAAACAAGGCACCGACCAGGCACGATTCGCCGTGCACGGGGAACCCGCGAGGACGACGGAACGGACACGCGGAAGCGGGAGGCCCAGTGACGGTGGCGAGATCGGGTCCGGGCGAGGCCCGGCGGCGGGGGCGCGACGAGACCGAGGAGGAGCGCGCCGACCGGATGTGGGGCGAGCTCATCCAGGAGGTGCGCGTGGCCCAGACGGGCGTGCAGATCCTCTTCGGCTTCCTGCTCACCGTCGTCTTCCAGCCCAAGTACGAGGCGCTCAGCCACGCCGACCAGACCCTCTACATCGTCACGGTCGTCCTCGGGGCGACGGCGACCGGCGCTCTCATCGGGCCCGTCTCCCTGCACCGGCTGGTCTCCGGCCGACGGGTCAAGCCCCAGGCGGTGCGGTGGGCGTCCCGGCTGACCTTCGTCGGTCTCGTCCTGCTGCTGGCCACCATGACCTCGGCGCTGCTGCTGATCCTGCGGGTGGCGACGCACGACGACTTCGTGCCCTGGCTGCTGGCGCTGGTGGTCGTCTGGTACCTGCTGTGCTGGTTCGTGCTGCCGCTGTGGACACGGCGCCGCTACACGTCCCGGTGAGCGCCGTACGTCCCGCGCGGTGAGCGGGGCCGGGGCGGGCCGCCCCGGCTTCCCGTACGGCTCAGCCGCCCGCGATGACCTCGGCCAGGAAGTCGTCCACGCCGACCTGCTCCTGGCCCGGCGCCACCACCTGGTAGGTGTCCTTCAGGAAACCCGAGACGGCCGGCGCCCACACGTACACCGCCGCGTGGTGCCGGCCGCCGTCGGGATGGGCGTCACCGTAGAACTCCATGCACAGTTCCTCCCACGGGCCGGTCGAGGCCGGGCGGAAGCGGACGTCGCCGATGCCCACCGGGCGCGCCAGCCCCTCCTGGAGCATCTCCCGGTCCAGCTTCCACCGGGCGAGCACCCGCCCGTCATGGCTGAACACGGCCGTGACGGCGAACGGGTCGGCGGCGTCGTAGCTCAGGTGCGCGAGCACGGGGAAACGGTCCGTGCCGCCCGCCTGCAACTGCACCACCAAGCTCCTGTGCACGAAACAGTTCACGAGTTGGGCCCTCCGAGGACATCGGGACGTAGGGCCCTCTAGTACCCCCCGGACGCACAAGATGCTCAGGCGTCCGGGTGAATCTCGTCTCCGTGGGGCGCGGGTGCGGTCCGGCCCGCGTCCCGCCGCCGGTCAGCCGAAGGCGTCCCGCAGCGCGGGCAGCAGCGTCTTCGCCGACCAGTCGAGGAACGGCTCCTGCGCGTCCCCGCCGATCTGCACCAGGGCGACCTCGGTGAACCCGGCCTCGGCGTAGGGGCGTACGGCCTCGACGAAGGCCTCCGGGTCGGCGCCGCACGGGATCGACTCGGCCACGTCGTCCGGGGTGACGAACTGGGTCGCCGAGTCGAACGAATCCGGGTGCGGCAGCTCGGAGTTGACCTTCCAGCCGCTGCCGAACCAGCGGAACTGCTCGTGCGCCCGCTTGATCGCGGCGTCCCGGTCGGTGTCGTAGCACACCGGCAGCTGGCCCACCCGCGGCTTGCCCTCGCCGCCGTGCCGGTCGAAGGCCTCGAGCAGCTGCGGCTTGGGCTCGGTGGCGATGACCAGGTCGGCCAGGTGCCCGGCCAGCCTGCACGACTGCTCCCCGGAGACGGCGATGCCGATGGGCGGCGGCTGGTCCGGCAGGTCCCACAGCCGGGCCGACTCCACGTCGAAGTGCGCGCCGTGCCGGGTGATGTGACCACCGCCGAACAGCGCGCGGATGATCTCGACGGCCTCCTCCAGGCGTTCGTGCCGGACGTCGACCGATGGCCAGCCGCCGCCCACCACATGCTCGTTCAGGTTCTCGCCCGAGCCGAGACCGAGGCGGAACCGGCCCTCGGACAGCAGCTGCACCGTCGCCGCCTTCTGCGCCACCACCGCCGGGTGGTAACGGAAGGTCGGGCAGGTCACGTACGTCATCAGCGGGATGCGCGAGGTGGCCTGCGCGGCCGCCCCGAGGACGCTCCACGCGTACGGCGCATGGCCCTGGGAGCGCAGCCAGGGGAAGTAGTGGTCCGAGATGACCGAGAAGTCGAAGCCGACCTCCTCGGCCCGCACCACGTGGCCGACCAGTTCCCGGGGCCCGGCCTGCTCGGTCATCATCGTGTATCCGATTTGCACCATGCCGCCCGAGTCCCCGCCCGGCGGGGACGAAAACGGGTGCTTCACCCGATCGCCGCAGCGAAGATCCGCGCAGCCGCCGACGGAGGAGCGGCGCGACCGCCGGACGGGAGATCAGCGCAGCCCGAACCGCTCGGCCCAGCCGATCACGTCCCCGACGGTCGCGTTGCCCCCGCACACCACCAGTCCGATGCGCGCCTGCGCGCCGATCCGTTCGCGCACCCGGCGGGCGGCCGGCAGCAGACAGCCGGCGGCGGGCTCGGTCCACACCTTGGCGTGCTCGGCCAGCTCCAGGCACCCCTGCACGGCCGCCCGGTCGGAGACCACCAGCACCTCCTCCACCAGGGCGGCGGCATGGTCGTAGGTGAGCCGCGACACCGAGGGCGCGCTCAGGGTGGTGACCACGGAGGAGAGATCCACCGGCAGCGGACCGCCGGCCGCCAGCGCCCGGGACATGGCCTCGGCGCCCTCCGTCTCCACGCCCCACACCCGCACCCCGGGGCGCAGCGCGCGCAGGGCCGCGGCGATGCCCGCGATCAGTCCGCCGCCGCCCACGCTGACCAGCACGTCGGTCAGCTCGCCGGCGTCCCGGGCCAGCTCCAGGCCGACCGTGCCCTGCCCGGCGACCACGACCGGGTCGTCGAAGGGGTGGACCAGGGTGAGCCCCTCGTCGCGCAGCCGGGCCGCCGTCGCGAACGCCTCGGCCATGCCGTCGGTCAGCTGCACCGCCGCCCCGGTGCCCTCCGCGATCTCGACGGAACGGGCCGGGGCCGTCCGGGGCATCACCACCGTGGCCTTCACCTCCAGGGCGGCGGCCATCACCGCGAGCGCGATCCCGTGGTTGCCGCCGCTGACCGCGACCACGCCCGCCGCCCGCTGTGCCGCGTCCAGTGACAGCAGCTTCGCCGTCGCCCCGCGGGCCTTGAACGAGCCGGTGCGCTGGAGCAGTTCGAGCTTGGCGGTCACCGGTACGCCGAGCAGCGCGGACAGGCCGGGGCTCGGCACCGTGGGGGTGCGCACGATGTGCCCGGCGATCCGCTCGGCGGCGGCTTCGATCTCCGAGATGCCGATCAAGGAAGTTCACCCTTTCGGCGCGGGGCTGACGATCCGCGCCGCCCCGACCCTCACCCGCCGGGCCCGCACCGGTCAAGATCCCTCGGAGTCACCGCCCTCCGCGCACCTGGCCCGGAAAGGGGCTCCCTTCGCCGAGATCACTGTCCGAGGTCGTCGGCCCCGGTGGGCCGGGCGGGCGCGGGAGTGGCCGCCGTCGTGGTCGCCTTGGCCTGCTTGCCGCAGAACGCCGCCTCCAGCGTCCCCAGCATCGTGGCCTGCACCGTGCCGTTGTTGGAGGTCGTGGCGAGCGCGGTCAGGCTGCGCAGGCCGTCCGCGCCGGTGAACGCGTAGGTGTAGAAACCCTGGACGACGCCCGTGTGCCCGTACACCGACACCCCGCACGACAGATCGCGGCGGCGCAGCCCGAGCCCGTAGGCCTGACCGGTGCCGGACGGCAACCACTGGCGCATCTCGGCCAGTTGGGCCGGGGGCAGCAGCCGGCCGCCGAGCAGCGCCGAGAGGAAGGTGTTCAGGTCGCGGGCGGAGGAGATCAGGGCGCCGGCGCTCTGCGCCCACGACGCGGTCTGGTCGGTGGCGTCCACCAGGGCGGCCTTCGCGTCGTCCGGGGTGAGATAGCCGTGCGCGTGGCGGCCGGGGATCTTGGTGTCGGGGTGGACGTAGAAGGTGTCGGCCAGCTTCAGCGGCCCGGTGATCCGGTTCTCGTACTCGGTGCGCACCGGGTGGCCCGTCAGCTTCTCGATGAGCAGGCCCGCCACCACGAAGTTGGTGTTGGAGTACGAGTAGGCGGCGCCGGGCGCGCCGGTGCGCGGGTGCCGCAGCGACAGGTCCACCAGCTCGCGGTAGGTGAACACCTTGGTGCGCACGGCCTCGAAGCCGGGCACGGACTGGGCGAACATGTCGTACGTGTAGTCGTACAGGCCGCTGCGGTGGCCGAGCACGTGCCGGACGGTGATCTTGTCGTCGGGCAGCAGGCCGGGCAGGTAGTGGTTCACCGGGGCGTCGAGGTCGAGCCTGCCCTCGGCCGCGAGCTGGAGCAGGACGACGGCGGAGAAGGTCTTGGTGACGCTGCCGATGCGGAACCGCTCGGCGGCGTCCATCGCCTCCCCGGTGGCGCGGTCGGCGACGCCCTCGACGGCGGTGTGGACGCTGGCGTGGTCGTCGTAGGCGGTGCGGTGGTCGTCGATCCGGGCCAGCGCGCCGGGCGCGCCCTGGCCCACGGCGGTGCGCAGCACGCCGGCGAGGGCCGCCGGGTCAGGCGCCGGCAACGTGGTGCGGGCCGCGGGCGCGGCGGGGGCCGGGCGCGGTGCCTGCGGCGCGGTGCGTGCCGCGGACGCCTTGTGCGGCATGGGGTCGGGGCGGCGGTCCGCGGCGTGGGCCGGGCCCGCGACCAGGGTGAGCGCCAGCGATCCGAGCACCGCGCTGCCGACCGTCCTGCGTGCGGCCATGAGATTCCTCTCCCGTCTCCGTCCGCTTGTGATCGGTGCGAGATCGATCACATCTGAGCCACGCAACCATCTCGCACGACGTCACATCTCCACACGCGACACACAGTTGGTCACGTGCCGATCACTGAGTGGGACGGAATGGCAAAGGATTGCCCTCCAGGGCACGGAACGGATCATTCGTGCTTTACATGCCCATGACTGATCCGAAAGTGTTCCGTTCCGGGGCCTGTCAGGCCCCCGTGGCGCGAGCGCGCCACGCGTCGGGGCGGCCGGGATCTCCGGCCGCCTTCACGAACGAAGGAACACCGAAGAGTGCACAGACCCCACATACGCAGCGTGGCGGTCGCCGTCGTGGTGACGACGGCCGTCACGTGCCTGGCCGGCCCGGCGCTGGCCGCCCCCGCCGCGGTGCCGAAGCGCACCGCGGCGTCCGCGCCCTCCGCCACCGCCCTGGTGGTCACCGCCGCCCGCGCCGCCGCCTTCGCCCACGCGTCGGCGACCGGCGTCACCCAGGGGGACGGGCTGAGCGCCGAGGACGTCATGCTCGACCCCGAGGGCGCGCGGCACGTCCGGTTCGTCCGCACCCACCAGGGCATGCCCGTGCTCGGCGGCGACCTCGTCGTCCATCTGAGCCGGACGCTGGCGTACACCGGTGTCACCCGGAGCGCCGACCACACCGTCAAGCCGGCCGCCGTCAAGCCGAAGCTGACGGCGGCCCAGGCGGCGGCCAAGGCCGCCGCCGTCGCCAAGGGCGCGGCGGGCACCGCCCAGCTCGTCGTGGACGCCCGCGGCGGCGCCTCGGCCCTCGCCTACCGGGTGCGGGTCGACGCGGCGGCCACCTCGGAGTCCACCGGCTCCCGGACCGTCGTCATCGACGCCGTCACCGGCGCGGTGCGCAGCGACGTCCCCGACAGCGACGAGTTCCTGTCGCCGAAGCTGCTCGGCGTCCTGCGCGGCGACGGGCAGGCCATCGACCCGGCGACGTACAACCATCCGCCGGCCGGTTCCTTCCACTCGGGCAAGGCCGTGGCCAACACCTTCCCCAAGACGGTCACGGGTTCCGGCTCGTCGCTGTTCGTGGGCACGGTCTCCCTGACCACGACCCAGACGGCCCGGACGACGTATCTCCTCAAGGACCCCACGCGGTACGGTACGGAGACGCGGGACGCGCAGGGCGCGGAGCTGGAGGACTTCTCCGGCGGCAAGAAGATCACCAGCAGCAACAACGCCTGGGGCAACGGCACGACCTCCAGCCGCGTCAGCGCCGCCGTGGACGCGCAGTACGGCGTCACTGAGACGCTGGACTTCTACGGCAAGAGCCTCGGGCGCAAGGGCATCGGGGACGACTCCAAGGGCGCCCGGGCCATGGTCCACTTCGGGAACGGGATCGCGAACGCGTTCTGGGACTCGACGTGCGGCTGCATGCTGTACGGCGACGGCGACGGGCAGACGTTCAAGAAGCCGCTCGTGGCGCTCGACGTCACCGGTCACGAGCTGACCCACGGCGTGGTGGACGCCACCGCCAAGCTGGAGCCCACCTTCGTGGACGTCTACGGCAACCAGTACGGCGAGCCGGGCGCGCTGAACGAGTCGCTGGCCGACATCTTCGGCTCCAACGTCGAGTTCTTCGCCGACAACGCCAAGAACCCCCCGAACTACCTGATCGGCGAGAAGCTCGGTCTGGCGCAGAAGTTCCTGCGCCGGCTCGACCACCCCTCGCTCGACAGGCTCGAGGGCACGATCGACTACTGGTCGCCGAGCACGTACTCCACCGAGGTGCACGCCGGTTCCGGGGTCTCCTCGCACGCGTACTACCTGCTCGCCGAGGGCAGCGGCCAGAAGACGCTCAACGGCGTGGCCTACGACTCGCCGACGTACCACAACGTGACGGTGAAGGGCATCGGCCGCGCCAAGGCCACCGCCGTCTTCTACCGGGCGCTGACCCGCTACATGGTCTCCTCGACCGACTTCCACGACGCGCGTGTCGCGACGCTGCAGGCGGCCAAGGACCTCTACGGCGCGACCAGCACCGAGTACAAGACGGTGGACCAGGCGTGGGCCGCGGTCAACGTCACCGCCGCCAACACCCCGGCCGCCCGTAACTGACGGCTCGCCGGACCCGGTGACACGGGGATGCCCCGCCCTCGGGCGGGGCATCCTCCTGTCCGCTCAGGTGTGTGTCCGCCGCCGCCCGGTTCAGCGCAGGGTGTCCGCCCAGTCCGGCGGGACCCGGCCCGCCGGGCCCGGCACCGGCTGGTCGGCCGGATGGGCGGCCGGCGGCGCCAGTTCGGGGCCGGAGGCGTACAGCTCGCCGGTGGCGAAGTTCCAGAACCACTCCTCGCCCGGCTCGAAGCTGCGGATCACCGGATGCCCGGTGTCCCGGTAGTGGGCGGTGGCGTGCCGGGAGGGGGAGTCGTCGCAGCAGCCGACGTGGCCGCAGGCCGCGCACCGCCGCAGATGGAACCACCAGCCGTCCGTCGCGTCGCACTCGACGCAGCCCGTGCCGCTCGGCGGCGCCGAAGGGTCGATCCCGCCGTCACTGTCGTGGTCACTGCTCATGCCGGCTCCTCGGAGGCGCTGATCGGGGACGGGACGTCGGTGGCCGGGGCGGTCAAAGGCAGCAGGACCTGGAAGCGGGTGTCGCCCGGCACGGACTCCACCCGCAGTCCGCCGTGGTGCTTGTCCACCACGATCCGCCAGGAGATGTCCAGTCCGAGCCCGGTGCCCTGGCCGACCGGCTTGGTGGTGAAGAACGGATCGAAGATGCGGTCGCGGATCTCCGGCGGCACCCCCGGCCCGGTGTCCCGGAACTCCACCAGCAGCTGCTCGTCGTGGCGTGCCGTGCGCACGGTCAGCGTGCCCTCGCCGCCGGCTTCCCCGATGGCGGCGACCGCGTTGTCGATCAGGTTGGTCCACACCTGGTTCAGCTCCGCCGGATAGCCGGGGACCCTGGGCAGCGTGCGGTCGTACTCCTTGACCACCCGGATGCCCGGCCCCCGCTTGCCGGCCAGCATCAGCAGGGTGCTGTCGAGGAGTTCGTGCACATCGGCGACCTGGTAGGGGGCACGGTCCAGCTGGGAGTACTGCTTGGCGGCGTCCACCAGCCGGGAGACCCGGGTGGTCGAGTCGGCGATCTCGTCCATCAGCAGCTCGGTCTCCACCGTGTAGCCGAGCCAGCCCATCGCCCCCGGCAGGATCTCCTCGTCCACGGCCGCCGCGACCTGCTCCAGCCAGTCCACGTCCAGCCCCGCCTGCACGAAGACGGGCGCCGCCTGCCAGCCCTGGGCCACCCCGTGCTCCTCCAGCCAGTCGGTGACGGCGTCCTCCCGGTCGGCGGCCTCCAGCGGGCTGAGCGCCGGCGCCTTGCCGACCCGCTCCGCCGTGCGCTCCTGGATCTCGATCAGGCTCGCCAACTGGTCGCGGGAGAAGGGCCCTTCGGCAATGACGGCCAGCTTGTGCCGCATCCTGGCCACCCGCTCCCGCAGCGCCGCCGTGGCCCGTACAGCGGCCGCCGCCGGATTGTTCAGCTCATGCGTCAGACCGGCCGACAACGAGCCCAGCGCCAGCAGCCGTTCCCGCTGCCCGACGGCCGCCTGGGTGTTCTTCGAACCGAAGAACAGCCCCTCCAGCAGATGCACCGCCATCGGGAACCACTCCCGCATGATCGCCGCGAAGGTCGCGGCCGGGAGCACGAAGAACCGTGTCGGCTCCGTCACCCGCATCGAGTTGCGGTACACCTGCTGGACCCGGTCGCCCAGATACGCCTGCATCGCGCCGCCGTACACCCCGCGCTGCGAGGTCCGGGTCACCTCCACGTCGTCCGCGCCGACCCGGCGGGAGAGCACCACCGTGCCCTCGAGCATCACGTAGAAGCAGGTGGCCGGATCGCCCTCGGCGTAGACCGGGCCGGGCTCGAACAGCTCCACCCGCCCCTCGGCGCACAGCCTGCCCAACTGCTCGGCGGACAGCTCCTCGAACAGGAACAGGGCGCCGATCTCCCGCGGGCTGCACGGCACCGGCCGCCCGCTCACGACTGCTCCAGATAGCGGTGCACCAGCATCACGGCCATCGCTCCCTCCCCGACCGCGGAGGCGACGCGCTTGGCTGACTCCGCCCGCACGTCGCCGGCCACGAACACGCCGGGCACATTGGTCTCCAGGTGGTACGGCGGCCGGTCCAGCTCCCAGCCCGCGGGCGGGCGGCCGTCGGCGGTGAGGTCCGGCCCGGTCAGCAGGAACCCGCGCTCGTCGCGCAGCACCGTGCCGTCCAGCCAGTCGGTCAGCGGAGCCGCGCCGATGAACACGAACATCCACTGCGCGTCCACCCGTTCGCTGCGCCCGGCGGCCACGTCGTGCAGCGTCAGCTGCTCCAGCCGCCCCGAGCCGTGCGCCTCGGCCACGACCGTGCCGGTGCGCACCGTGATGTTCGGCGCCTCGCGGATCTGCTGGATCAGGTAGTACGACATCGACGCCTCCAGCGACGGGCCGCGGACCAGCAACGTCACCGACTTCGCACCCCGGGCGAGGAACATCGCGGCCTGCCCCGCGGAGTTGGCCCCGCCGACGATGTACACGTCCTGGCCCTCGCAGGCGGGCGCCTCGGTCAGTGCGGAGCCGTAGAAGACGCCGCAGCCGGTCAGGTCGTCGGCGCCGGGCGCCGGCAACTGGCGGTAGGACACGCCGGTCGCCAGGATCACGCTGTGCGCGGCGACCGCCGAGCCGTCCGAGAACCGCACCGTGCGCGCCGCGCCGCACACCTCCAGGCCGGTCACCTCCCGCGCGGTCAGGATCTCCGCCCCGAACTTCGCCGCCTGCCGCCGCGCCCGTTCGGTGAGCTGCCCGCCCGAGACGCCGTCCGGGAAGCCGAGGTAGTTCTCGATACGGGAACTCTGCCCGGCCTGGCCGCCGGTGGCCGAACGCTCCACCAGCACCGTCCGCAGCCCCTCCGAGGCCCCGTACACGGCCGCGCCGAGCCCGGCCGGGCCGCCGCCGACCACGACGAGGTCGTAGAAGTCGGCGGCCGGCGTCGTCGCCAGCCCCACCCGGGCCGCCAGCTCCGGCGTCTCCGGCTCCACCAGGGGCGTGCCGTCCGCGGTGACCACCAGCGGCAGCCGCTGCCCGTCCTGCCCGGCCGCCTCCAGCAGCCGCCGCCCCTCGGGCGCGTCCGAGGAGTACCAGCGGTAGGGCACCTGGTTGCGGGCCAGGAACTCCCGCACCTGAGAGGACCGCGCCGACCAGCGGTGCCCGACCACCTTGATGCTGGGCACGGGCCGGTGGTCGCTGTGCCGCCACGCCGTCAGCAGATCGTCCACGACCGGGTACAGCTTCTCCTCGGGCGGGTCCCACGGCTTGAGCAGATAGTGGTCGAGGTCCACGACGTTGATCGCGTCGATCGCCGCGTCGGTGTCCGCGTACGCGGTCAGCAGCACGCGCCGCGCGCCCGGATACACGTCCAGGGCCTGTTCCAGGAACTCGATGCCGTTCATCCGCGGCATGCGGAAGTCCGCCAGGATCACCGCGACCAGGTCGCCGCGCAGCTTCAGCTCGCGCAGCGCCTCCAGCGCCGACTCGCCGGACTCCGCGCGCACGATCCGGTACGACTGGCCGTAGCGCCGCCTCAGGTCCCGGGCGACGGCACGGGAGACCCCCGGATCGTCGTCCACGGTCAGGATGACGGTCCGTGCCGGTTCCACGGCCTGTGCCATGTGTCTCCCGCCCCGGGCGGTCGGGCGGCGGCCCGGTGCCCCCGTCGTCCCGCCCACTCGCGCCCATCGTATGTTCGATCGCCCTGTCCCGCCCGGCGTCCGCACACCCACGCCGCCCGCCGTCCGCACACGGCCTCGCCCCAGCGTCCGGGCATGCGCCGGGCCCGCCCTGCGGGCACCCGTGCCGCACCGCGCGGGACGGCATGCGGAAGACTGGGCCGGGAAGGCCCGCGGGGCGCGAGGACGGCACAGGGAGGCGGACGGCATGACACGGCCGATCACGGCAGGGGTGGACGGATCCGAGGAGAGCCTGGCCGCGCTGGCCTGGGCCGGCCGGGAGGCCGTGCGCCGCGGGCTGCCGCTGCGCGTGGTGCAGGCGTGGACCTTCGAGACCCACGACGCCTTCGACCTCGGCGACCGCGACACCCAGCGGGACCTGGTGCGCGACCGGCTCGCCGAGTCGGTCCGCGCCCTCGCCGAACGCCACCCGGACCTGACCGTCACGACCGACGCCGTCGAGGACGGCGCCGTGGCCGCGCTGGTGGCCGCGGCCGCCGACGCCGAGGCGCTGGTGCTCGGCTCGCGCGGCAAGGGCCCCCTCGTCGGCTTTCTGATCGGCTCGGTCGGCCAGCAGGTGATCGCCGAGGCGACCCGGCCCGTCGTCCTGGTGCGCGCGGGCGACGAGCCCGCCGCCGAGGCCGCCGGCCGGGAGATCGTCGTCGGCCAGCACGGCACGCCCGAGGACAGCGCCGAGACCCTGCGGTTCGCCTTCGAGACGGCCGCCGCCCGGGGCGCCACCGTCCGGGCGGTACGCGCCTGGACCCTGCCGCCGGTGTTCGCCTACAGCCCCGGCTCGCTCAAGCTCCTCGACGAGGCCGGCGGCCTGGAGCCGTACGAGAGGAAGGCGCTGGCCGACGCGCTCCAGCCGTGGCGCGAGCGCTTCCCGGACGTGTCCGTCGTCGAGCACGTGGAGATGGGCAGCGCCGGCCAGGTGCTGCTGTCGACCGCCGACCGGGCCCAGCTGCTGGTCGTCGGCCGCCGGGCGCGGCGTACGGCGGTCGGCGCCCGGATCGGCTCCGTCGCCTACGGGGTGCTGCACCACGCCGGCTGCCCGGTGGCCGTCGTCCCGCACGCCTGAGCCGCGCCCGCCCTCACTCCGGCGTCGCTGGCTCCACGGCGCCGTCCTCCTTGGTCAGGACGGTGGCGACGTAGTCGGCGACGGCGGTGTCGAGGCCGATGTCGTGCTGCGCCCGCTCGGACAGGTACCAGCGGTGCTCCAGCAACTGGTGGTACAGCTCGGCCGGGTCCATGGCGCCGCGCAGCTCGCGCGGCACCGCCCGCACGGTGGGCCGGAACACCTCGCGCACCCAGCGGTGCGCCAGCACCTCCGGGCGCGCGGCGTGAGGGTCGCCCGGTGCGAAGTCGTCCTGGGTGGCCATCCAGCTCTCCAGGTCGCTCAGCAGCCGCCGCGCCTGGTTCTCCTCGGTGTCCAGGCCGGTCAGCCGCAGCAGTTGGCGCTGGTGGTGGCCGGCGTCGACGACCTTGGGCACGAAGGTGACCGTGTCGCCGGTGGAGGACGACTCGATCTGCATCTCGGCGACGTCGAATCCGAGGTCGTTGAGCCGGCGTATCCGGCGCTCGATGTAGTGGTACTTGCCCGCCGGGTACACCGAGGTGCGGGTCAGCTCCTGCCACAGCCCCTGGTAGCGGGCGCAGATCTCCGTGCCGAACTCCAGCGGGTCCACGGAGGGGTGCAGCGCCCCGGAGGCCTCCAGGTCGAGCAGTTCGCCGCTGATGTTGACGCGGGCGAGGTCCAGGTCGTAGTCGCGCTGCCCGTCGCTCAGCCGCGGATGCAGCTCGCCGGTCTCGGCGTCGACCAGATAGGCGGCGTACGCGCCCGCGTCGCGCCGGAAGAGCGTGTTGGACAGCGAGCAGTCGCCCCACGCGAACCCGGCCAGGTGCAGCCGCACCAGCAGCACCGCGAGGGCGTCCATCAGGCGGTGCACGGTGGCCGGTCGCAGCGTGGTCTCGAACATCGAGCGGTACGGCATGGAGCCGCCCAGGTGCCGGGTGATCAGCACCGGTTCCAGCGGGGCGCCCGAGCGGTCGGTGCGGCCGGTGACCACGCCGAGCGCGTCCACCGCCGGGATGCCGAGCCGGTCCAGGTCGCGCAGCAGCTCGTACTCCCTGAGTGCGGGCCGCTCCGCCAGCTCCTTGACGGCGATCACCTCGTCGCCGGCGCGGGCGTAACGCACCACGTGCCGGGAGATGCCGCGGGGCAGCGGCACGAGGTACTCCTCGGGCCACTGTTCGAGCGGCGTCTCCCAGGGCAGGGCGAGCAGCAGGGCGGGGTGCTCCGGGTTGGTGGCGCTGATCTGCAAGGCCATGGCCGCACCCTAAGGGTGCGGGGCGAATCCTGGCTCCCGAGGGCGGCGCGCGGGCGCCCTAGCGGGCGTGTTCGCGCGCCCGGCGTGCGGCCTCGCGCACCGGGCCCTTGTGCACGGGCCCGTGTCCGGGCGCCAGCACGTCCGCGTCGAGGTCCTCGAGTATGTCCAACGAGGCCAGCGTGCGGTCGCGTTCGTGGTGGAACATGGCGGGCAGCAGCTGCGGCCCCCGCACGCGCGAGGTGGGGTGGCCGCTGACCAGGGCGTCGCCGGAGACCACCACGCCGGCCTGCGGCAGATGGAAGACCGTGTGGCCCTGGGTGTGGCCGGGGGTGTGCACCGGGACCGGCCGTCCGGGCAGGTCCAGCGGCTCGCCCGCCGCCGGCAGCGCCTCGGGCTCGGCCACCGGGTTGTGCGCGGTGCCGCCGACGCGCAGCGCGTGCACGGCCCACGGCAGCACACCCGGCCGCCAGCCGTTGCGCAGCACCTGCCCCATGGTCACCTGGTGCAGGAACTCCCGGCGCGCGTGCGCCACTTCGGCCTCGTGCACCCGGACCGGGGTGCCGTACGTCTCGCGCAGGTACTGCGCCGAACCGAGGTGGTCGTTGTGCGCGTGGGTGATCAGCACCGCCGCCACCGCCTCGGGCGAACTGCCCACCGCGGCCAGCGAGTCGAGCACCTGCTGCCGGTCGCCCGGGTAACCGGTGTCGATGAGCGTCGCCGCGTCGCCCTCCGTGAGGATCACCCAGTTGGTGTTGCTGCCGTGCACCAGGTAGGCGCCGTCCGCCACTTGCCGCACGCCCGCCCGCATCGCCACGCCCGCCCGCATCGCCGTCTCCCCGCATCCTCGTGCGCCGTCGTCTGACGCGGGACAGCAAACCAGACGATCACGTGTCATCGTGCGCCGCCCTGCTCAGCGCACGCCGGAAGGCCGGAACTGGATGCTGATGCGCGGCTCGCTGACCCGGGCGCTCTTGGGCACGCAGTGCTCGAAGGTGCGCTGGCAGGAGCCGCCCATGACGATCAGGTCGCCGTGCCCGAGCGGCCGCCGCACGGTCGTGCCGCCGCCGTGCGCGGGCCGCAGCAGCAGGTCCCGGGGCGCGCCCACGGACAGGATCGCGACCATGGTGTCCTCGCGGGCGCCCCGGCCGGTCCGGTCGCCGTGCCAGGCGACGCTGTCCCGGCCGTCGCGGTAGTAGCAGAGCCCGGCGGTGGTGAACGGTTCGCCGAGTTCGCCGGCGTAGTGCGCGGACAGCGTCTCGCGGGCCTCGGCGAGGACCGGGTGGGGGAGCGGGGCGCCGGCGGCGTAGTAGGCGAGCAGTCGGGGGACGGCGACCACGTTGTCGTACATCTTGCGCTGCTCGGCCCGCCAGGGGACCTCGGCGGCCAGTTGTTCGAACAGCTCGTCGGCTCCGGTGAGCCAGCCGGGCAGGACGTCGATCCAGGCGCCGAGTCCCAGCTCCGTGCGGCGCAACCCGGCCAGGGAGCCGAGCCGCAGTTCGTCGGCCTGGTCGAAGAGGGAGCCCTGGAGGTGGTGCGCGGTCATGGCGCCAGCGTACTCCTTAATCGAAAGTCTGTTCCCTTTTGATCTTCCCTCGCGGCCTTCCGCGTCCGTCCGCTCCGGCTCCCCGCTCCCGTTCGGGGCCCCTCCGCCCGCTCCGGGTTCTGCTGAGATCTCGTCCGGAGTCTGGTCGATACATCGCCGTATCGGATACGTTCGTGTATCGAACGGGTGGGGAGAGAGGTCCGCATGGTGCAGGACGGTACGGAGCGGCGCGTCACCAGGCGCCGGGTGCAGACCCGGGCCCGGCTGCTGGAGGCCGCGTTCGGCGTCTTCGCCGCCAAGGGCTTCGGCCGGGTCTCCATCGAGGAGGTCTGCGAGGCCGCCGGCTACAGCCGGGGCGCCTTCTACTCCAACTTCGCCACCCTGGACGAGCTGTTCTTCGCCCTCTACCGGGACCGCGCCGACCTCATCGCCGACCAGGTCGCCGGGGCGCTCGCCGCCGACGGACCGGCCCTGGACGTGCCCGCCGCCGTGGACCGGGTCACCGAGTTGCTGCTGCTCGACCTGGACTGGCTCCTGGTCAAGACGGACTTCCTGGTGCACGCCGCCCGCGACGCGGCCGTCGCCGCGACCCTGCTGGAACACCGTGCCCGGCTGCGCGGCGCCATCGCCGGCCGGCTCGCCCGCGCCCACCGCCACACCCCGCTGCCCGCCGTCCTCGGCGGCGCGGAGGGCGCCGCCCACGCGGTCGTCGCCGCCTACGACGGCGTCACCACGCAGCTCCTGCTGGACAAGGACGTCGACGCGGCCCGCGCCTGGCTCAGGCAGCTGCTCACCGCACTGCTCACGGACGGCGGCACACCGGCCGGAGCGGGCCGCGGCGCGGGCGCCGCAGCGGATTCCACCGCCCCCGCAGAAGAGATCCCTGCGACAGAGGCCCCCGCCGAAGAACACACCGCCGAAGAAGACTGAGGAAGGAGACGGACGCCATGGACGCGGACGTCATCGTCGTCGGAGCCGGCCTGGCCGGTCTGGTCGCGGCGCACGAGCTGACCAGCCGGGGCCGCAAGGTCGCCCTCGTCGACCAGGAGAACGCCGCCAACCTCGGCGGCCAGGCCTACTGGTCCTTCGGCGGGCTGTTCCTCGTCGACTCGCCCGAGCAGCGGCGCCTGGGCGTCAAGGACTCCTTCGACCTGGCCTGGAGCGACTGGCAGGGCAGCGCGGGCTTCGACCGCACCGAGGACGAGGACTCCTGGGCGGTGCGCTGGGCGCGGGCCTACGTCGAGTTCGCGGCGGGGGAGAAGCGGTCGTGGCTCGCCGGGCACGGCGTCTCGCTGCTGCCCACCGTCGGCTGGGCCGAACGCGGCGACCTCAGGGCCGGCGGCCACGGCAACTCCGTGCCCCGCTTCCACATAGCCTGGGGCACCGGGACCGGCGTCGTGGAACCGTTCGCCGAGCACGCCCGGCAGGCGGCGCGGGACGGGCTGCTCACCTTCCACCACCGCCACCGCGTGGACGAGCTGGTGGTCGAGGACGGCACGGCGCGCGGCGTGCGCGGCACGCTCCTCGCGCCGGACGACTCGCCCCGCGGGGCCGCCTCCAACCGGGACCCCGTCGGGGAGTTCGAACTCACCGCGCAGGCCGTGATCGTCACCTCCGGCGGCATCGGCGCCGACCACGACATCGTCCGCCGCTACTGGCCCGAACGCCTCGGCACCCCGCCGGCCCGGATGGTCACCGGCGTCCCGGCCTACGTCGACGGCCGGATGCTGGACATCAGCGCCGAGGCGGGCGTACGGCTGGTCAACCGCGACCGGATGTGGCACTACACCGAGGGCATCCAGAACTGGAACCCCATCTGGCCCGGCCACGGCATCCGCATCCTGCCCGGACCGTCCTCGATCTGGCTCGACGCCCTCGGCCGCCGGCTGCCGGAGCCCTGCCTGCCCGGCTACGACACGCTCAGCACCCTCCGGCATCTGCGCACCACCGAGGACATCGCCCCGTACGACCACTCCTGGTTCGTGCTCACCCGGAAGATCATCGAGAAGGAGTTCGCGCTGTCGGGCTCCGAGCAGAACCCCGACATCACCGCCAAGGACGGCAAGGCGGTGCTGCGCGACCGGCTGTTCGGCAAGGGCGCGCCCGGCCCGGTGCGCGACTTCGTCCGGCACGGCGCGGACTTCGTCGTCGCCGACACGCTCGAAGGGCTCGTCGAGAAGATGAACAAGCTGACCGACGCGCCGCTGCTCGACGCCTCCGGGGTACGGCGCCAGATCGAGGCCCGCGATCTGCAACTGGACAACTCCTACACCAAGGACGCCCAGGTGCAGGGCATCCACAACGCCCGCCGCTACATCGGCGACCGGCTCGGCCGGGTGGCCGCCCCGCACCGCATCCTCGACCCGGCGGCGGGCCCGCTGATCGGCGTCAGGCTGCACATCCTGACCCGCAAGACCCTCGGCGGCGTCCAGACCGACCTGGACTCGCGCGCGCTCGGCCTGGACGGCCGGCCGATCGAGGGTCTCTACGCGGCCGGCGAGGTGGCCGGCTTCGGCGGCGGCGGCGTCCACGGCTACAACGCCCTGGAGGGCACCTTCCTCGGCGGCTGCCTCTTCTCCGGCCGGGCGGCGGGCCGCGCCGCGGCAGCCCAGACGGCCTGACCGGGCGGCCCGCCGCCGCTGTGGGCGATGCGGCGGGGGGCCGGCCCACAAGGGGTGGCTGCACCTCAGGAGCTGACGGCACGTCAAGGGAGGCTCCGTCACGGGTGGTTCGGCGAAAGAGGCGGTGCGGTGCGAGGGGTGACCGCGCCGGTTCCGCGGCGCGCCGCCCTCGCGCGCGGCACAGCGCGGGGCGACGCCGCGGCACCCGCCGTTCCCGCGGCGGGCGGCGTCCTCGCGCCACGCGGGGCCGTCGTGTCGCGCAAACGCGGCCGTTCCGCGGTCGACCACCCCTAGTCTGTGGGGCGTTGATCGCGCGCCATCCCCCGAGCCCCCAAGGAGTGCACGTGACGCCACCCCCGAACCGGCCCGCCGGAGCCGGACGCGCCGCGGCCCTGCGCCGCGATGCCGTGGCCGCCACCGTTCCCGTCGCCCTCGCGGCGCTGCTGGCCGCCGGCGGCCCCGCGGCGGCGGGCCCCGCCCACGTCGCGCACACCGGCCCCGGCCACACCGCGGCCCGCACCACCGGCTCCGCCGGCGCGGGCGACCCCTACTTCCCGCTCGCCGGCAACGGCGGCTACCACGTCGAGCACTACGACCTGACCCTCGGCTACGATCCGGACAGCGGCCACCTGGACGGCACGGCGGTGCTCACCGCCCGCGCCACCCAGCGCCTCACCCGCTTCGACCTCGACCTCAACGGCCTGAAGGTCACCCGGCTCACGGTCGACGGCGCCCCGGCCGCCTTCCGGCGCGACGGCCAGGAACTCGTCGTCACCCCGCGCACCGCCCTGCCCAAGGGCCACCGCTTCCGCGTCACCGTCGCCTACAACGGATCGCCCGAGCAGGTCACCGACCCCGACGGCTCCGACGACGGCTGGATCCGCACCGACGACGGCGCCTTCGTCGCCGGGGAGCCGCAGGGCGCCATGACCTGGTTCCCGGCGAACAACCACCCGACGGACAAATCGTCGTACGACTTCGCCATCACCGTCCCCAAGGGGCACACCGCGGTCGCCAACGGCGTCTACCTGGGCAGCCGCACCGCCGCCGGCCGCACCACCTTCCGCTGGCGCCAGGACGAGCCGATGGCCGCCTACCTCGCCACCGCCACCGTGGGCAGGTTCCAGGTCGAGCAGTACACCACCCGCGACGGCCTGAAGATCTACAACGCGGTCGACCCGCGTGAGGCGGACGACTCCGCCTCCGCGTTGAAGAAGCTGCCCTCGGTGCTGGAGTGGGAGAGCAAACTGTTCGGGCCGTACCCCTTCCGGTCGGCGGGGTCGATCGTGGACCACGCCTCCTCCGTCGGCTACGCGCTGGAGACGCAGAGCCGGCCCCTGTACGACTCGGCACCGAGCCTGAGCACCCTCGTCCACGAGAGCGCCCACCAGTGGTTCGGCGACTCCGTCTCCGTGACCCGCTGGAAGGACATCTGGCTCAACGAGGGCTTCGCGACCTACGCCGAGTGGCTCTACAGCGAGCAGCACGGCGGCCGCAGCGCGCAGGACCGGTTCGACGCGCTGTACGAGCGCCCGGCCGGCGACGGGCTGTGGGCGTTCCCGCCCGCCGACCCGGGCGACGGCGAGAACATCTTCGCCAGCCCCGTCTACTCCCGCGGCGCCATGGTGCTGCACAAGCTGCGCGGAGCCGTCGGGGACACCGCCTTCTTCCGCATCCTGCGCTCCTGGGCCGTGGACCACCGCCACGGCAACGGCACCACCGCGCAGTTCACCGCGCTGGCGGAGAAGATCTCCGGCAAGAACCTCGACGGGCTGTTCCGCACCTGGCTGTTCACGAAGGGCAAGCCGGACACCCCGTGAGCCCGACGGCCCCACCGGCCGCCGCGGCGCCGCGCCCCCCTTCGCGGGACGGTGCCGCCGGGCGGCCGGAACAGGCGCCTGCGGGCCGATTCCCGCAGCTCCCGGCGGGTACCCCGAGCGCCTGAGGCACGAAGGAGAGCATGTCATGACCCCATCGGACGACCTGCCGGTCGCACAGTCGCTGGTCGAACTCGCCGACCTCGTCGGCCGTCGCCGGGGGCTGTACGTCCGCTGGTCGCGAGGGCCGGCGACCGACCTGGGCGCCACCTCCAGCATCGACGAGCTGACAGGCGTCCGTATGCCGGGCCTGTCGGCCAACCCGCTCGACGTGGAGGAGTGGTGGCAGGACCGCTCCGTACCGCTGTGGGTGGCGCGCCGGCTCTACGACTACGCGCATCTGCCCCATGAGAAGGGGCCCGGGGTGCGGCCCTGGGTCCTCGGGGGCCGCGAGACGGGCCGCGGCCCCGACAACGAGCCGCTGGTGGTCGACGTGGAGCCGATGTGCTGGATCGCTCCCGCCGTCATCGAGGAGGCCCGCCGGGAGGTGGCCCGCCAGGAAGCGCACTGGGGCACCCTGCGCCGCTCGGCCCACTGACGGCCGGACCCGGGGGAGCGGCCCGCGGGCTCCGCGTGGCCGCGTCCGCCGAGGCCCCGTCCGGGAATCCCGGACGGGGCCTTCGCGTGCCGGTGGCCGGCGCGGCCGCGGTTCAGCCGGAGTGCCGGCGGGCCGCCGTCGCGCGCCGCCGCTTCAGCGCGCGCCGCTCGTTCTCGCTCGTCCCGCCCCACACGCCGATGGCCTGATCCGTCGCCAGCGCCCACTCGAGGCACTGCTCGCGCACCGGGCAGCGACCGCACACCGCCTTGGCCTGCTGGGTCTGCAGCAGGGCCGGACCGGTGGTGCCGATCGGGAAGAAGAGGTCGGGGTCCTCCTGGCGGCACGCGGCATGGTCGCGCCAGTTGTCCATGAGAAGTCACCTGCGATCGAAGTCGTCCGTGCCTGTCAATAGTGCGTACCCCACATCGGGTCACCGGCCGAAACGGTGCGAAACCGCGCGAGTGCCCCAGTCGCGGACCTTCGCAGAATCCGCACAGACGCCCGCCCACCGACCCCGGCGCTCCGACACCGGCCCCGGCGGTCCGAAGCCGGCTCCGGCGGCCCGGTCCCGGCCACTCGCCGGTCCGGCTGCCGGGCACGGTTCCTGCCGCGCAACCGGTCCTGCGATAGTGAACTCCGACAAAAAGATGTAACGAGCACCCAGGAAGACCGTGGACACCAGCGAGACCACCGACAGCAGCGCCGGACCCGGGGCGGCGGGCGCTCCGGAACCGGCCGGGTCCGAACGGCGCGGCTGGCGCCGCTGGGCCATGGACACCCGCCCCCTGCGCCGCCCTGCCTACCGCAGGCTGTGGACCTCGACCATCGTCACCGCGGTCGGCAGCCAGCTCACCGCCGTCGCCGTGCCCAAGCAGATCTACGACATCACCGGCTCCTCGGCCTGGGTGGGTTACGCCAGCCTCGCCGGTCTGGTCCCGATGGTCGCGTTCGCGCTGTGGGGCGGCGCCGTCGCCGACACCGTGGACCGCCGCAAGCTCCTCCTGGTCACCAACATCGGCATCGCCGTCACCTCGCTGCTGTTCTGGCTCCAGGCGGTCACGCACCTGGACTCGGTGGCGGTGCTGATGGTGCTCCTCGCCCTCCAGCAGGCCTTCTTCGGACTCAACTCCCCGGCCCGCAACGCCTCCATCGCCCGCCTGGTCCCCGCCGGGGAGCTGCCCGCCGCCAACGCCCTCGGCTCGACCGTCATGCAGACCGGCCTGGTCGCCGGACCGCTGCTGGCCGGTGCGCTGATACCCGTCATCGGGCTGCCCGAGCTGTATCTGATCGACGCCGTCGCCCTGTGCGCCACGGTGTGGGCCGTGCTGCGCCTGCCGGCGCTGCCGCCGCTGGCCGGATCCGCCGCCCGCCGCGCCGGTCTGCGCGAGATCGCCGCCGGGTTCCGCTACATCTCGGGCCACAAGGTCCTCCTGCTGTCCTTCCTCGCCGACATCATCGCCATGGTCTTCGGCATGCCCCGCGCCCTGTTCCCGCAGCTCGCCGCCGAGACGTACGCCCCCTACGGCGAGGGCCTGGCGCTCGGCCTGCTGTTCGCTGCGGTCCCCATCGGCGCGGTGACCGGCGGCCTGTTCTCCGGCACCTTCTCCCGGGCCCGCCGGCACGGCTGGATGGTGATCGGCGCGGTGACCGCCTGGGGGATCGCCGTCGCCGGGTCCGGGGCGAGTCGGAACCTGTGGATCGCGGTGGCCTTCCTGGCCGCCGCCGGCGTCGCCGACATGGTCTCCATGGTGTTCCGCGGCGCGATCCTGCTGTCCGCCGCCACCGACGAGATGCGCGGCCGGATGCAGGGCGTCTTCACGGTGGTCGTCGCGGGCGGCCCGCGCCTGGCCGACGTGCTGCACGGCACGGCCGGGTCCGCCTTCGGCCCGCGCGCGGCGGTCACCGGCGGCGGGCTGCTCGTCGTCGTGCTGATGCTGGGCCTGGCGGCGGCCGTCCCGGCGCTGCGCCGCTACCGCGTCTGAGCCGGGCGGCCGGGGCGGCGGCCCGGCCGGCGCTCCTACAGGCCGCGCCGGGGGATCGTGTACTGCTCCAGGAGCCGACCGCGGGTCAGCTCCAGCCGGTGGGCGAGGATCTCGGCGACGGTCCGCACCAGGGACAGCCCCAGCAGCGGGTCCTCCACGGACAGCGCCAGCACCGACGGCCCGTCGAACTCGTAGGCCCGCACCTGGCTGAACGCCTCGGCCCCGAAGTCCCACCGGTAGGGCGGGAACAGCCAGGACCAGCCGAGCAGATCGCCCGCCCCGAGACTCGCCACGGTCACCCGGCGGGTCGCCGTGACCTGCTGGTCGAGGTGGACGGCACCGGTGCGGACGACCCAGAAGCGGTCGGCCGTGCCGCCCGCCTCGAAGATCCGCGTGTCCTCGGGGAAGGAGACCTCCTTCGCCAGTTCCATCAGGCGTTCGCGCTGCTTGTGGGGGAGGGCGGTCAGCAGTTTGATCGGCTTCGTCATGGCCTGGGCCTCTCGCCGGCGATCGATGGGACGCATGTGCCCACGTCCATTTTCAGCCGCTGCGCGCGCCCCGGGCACCTCGGCGGCGCGGGTTCGCATCCCTGCCGCGGGCGCCGCCCGCCGGGTTCCGGCCACCGGCGGGAGCCGGTCGGGGTTGCGCGGCCGCAGCCGGGCGACCGCCGTTGCGGGCAGGAAAAAAGCCCTGGCTGGACGGGGGAAGCCAGCCAGGGCCGTTCGCGGCGGCGCACGGGGGAGTCAACGGTTCGACCCCGTCGCCGCGTATGGATGAACCGTAAACCATCTCGGCTCGTTTCGCGCGCTCCCCGGGCACGCACGTGACTGGTTTCACTCGCTTTCACCCGGCATCTGCCACCACCCTGACGGTGTTCAGCTCGGCGTCGCTCGGGTCCGGCAGGTTCATGCCCGCGCTCAGCCCGGTGGTCAGATAGCGCAACACGGGCCCCGACAGCCGCTCGCCCGGCAGCACGGCCGGGATGCCCGGCGGGTACGGGGTGATGATCTCGCCCGCGATCCGCCCGGCGGCCTCGCCCACCGGAACGTCCTCGGTCGGCCCGAAGAACGCGTCCCGCGGCAGCATCGCCTGCTCCATCCGCAGCCCTGCCGGGTCCGGCACGTCGACCTGCGGGCCCCCCGTCAGCTCAGGGGCCGCGGCGGCCAGGTCCTTGAGCGCGGACAGCAGCTCGTCCGCCGTCTCCTGGTCGTCGCCGTGGGTGAGCTGCGCGCCGATCCGGCGGTGGTCGGTCAGGTGCGCGTCCACCTTCCGGTGCTCGCGCAGCCAGTCGGCGGCCCGGTAGCCGGTGATCCCGAGCCCGGTCACGTCGATGACGACCGGCAGTGGGTCGAAGTCGTCGGCGAGTCCGGGGCCGCAGAAGTCGGCCCGGTCGTTGACGTGCAGCCCATCGATGTCCTCGCCCGCGGCACGCACACGGCCCGCCAGCTCCAGCGTGCCGCCCATCAGCTCCTCGCCGCGCAGGGCCATCTGCCGGCGCCAGCCGTCCAGCCCGGCGAAGACCCTGTGACGGTTTCAGGGCCGGGGCTCGTGTTTCCCGGGGGTCACGATCTCGTCCAGGACCCGCAGGACCGCCTCGTAGGCGATCACGTGCCCGGCCGCCTCCCGGGCCCGGTCCGGATCGTCCGTGCCGAGGCTGTCGCGGCGGCCGCGCCACCGTCGCTCCTCCTCCTCGGCACAGGCCCTCGCCCGCTGGATCCGCCGCAACAGCTCGTCTGAGTCCACGACTTCGGTCATGCCGGTGCGCGTACCCGCCGCGCGCGATCCAATGGCCCCGAAGCCGCTTGTTCCCGGGGCGCGGGGATGTTTCACGCGGCCCGCGAGGGCTAGCCGGACTAGGAGACCTGGGAGCGGCGCGGCGCGCCGGACCCGCGCGGTACGCGCCACCGTCCGTACGGCGCGGCGGCCCGGCCGCCGCCGCCGGGGCGTCCCGGATCCGCCGGGCGCGATCCACCCGCCGGTCCGGCTGCCCTCCCGCACCACACCGGGAGCGACCTTCACCACACCGGGAGCGAGGAGATGTGCGAGAAGCACAGGACCACCCCCATAGTCGAGGCGCCGTCCGCCGTGGGCCGGCCGGGACGGTGTGAACCCTGCAAACCGGCCGACGCCCGCCGCGCGGTGGAACGGGCCATCAGCGAGTGCTGCCGCGCCGGTCACGCCCCCTGCGACGCGCACGCCGTCTCCGACGCGCAGCTCGTCGCCTCCGAACTCACCACCAACGCCATCCTGCACGGCGGCGGGATCACCGACTTCCACGTGGACGTCGTCGGACCGGACGTACGGGTGTGCGTGAGCGACCGCAGCGACCGGCTGCCGGTGGTCGGCCCACCCGTGGACCGGCAGGGCCGGCGTCGGCTCGGCGGCCGCGGCTGGCCGATCGTGTGCCGGCTGGCGCGGGACGTGCAGGTCTGCGACCTGCCCTCCGGCGGCAAGTGCATCAGCGTCGTCGTCCCGCTGAACTGACCCACCAGCCGGGGCGTGTTCCGAGTGGTGTCGTCCGCCCGAAGGGCGGGGCCCGCGGCGTCCGGCGCGGTGCGTCGCAAGGCGGAGAGGCGTCCGCGTACCAGGCGTACACGGACGATGCCGACAACGCGGCGAGGCGCCGTGGCAGGCGTCGCGGGCCGGACGGGACTCTCTCGGAACACGCCCTGGGCCCCGCGACCCCGCGGGAGGCCCGCCCGCCGATCGCGTCGTACCCCCGCTGACCTGGGGGGCGGCGGGGTCCCGGCGGGGGTGCGTTGCCGACTGCAAAGAATCGGACGGAAGCGGAGTTTGTTACTCCTGCCCCCGGGCAGACGGAATCTCGTGCTTCGGACCGGAGGCGCGCCAGCGGGAGCGGTATGGCTGCTCCGAGGGCCCCCGGCTGGACCGGAGAGCACCGGAGAGAGCCAGCGCCTCCCGCGGTACATCCCTGAAACCACCGTTCAGGAGCGATTCCGCATGCTCATCGATATGTCGACAAGCCGTCCCGGCATCCCCGAAGACCAGATCGTCGACTCCACCCCTGATCACCCTGCCGACCGGACCACCGACCAGACCAACGAGCAGACCGTCCAGCAGCCGGCCGACCAGGCCGCCGCCACCCGGCGTCCGCACGACGACGCCCCCGACACCGCCGCCCTCTTCCGGCGTCTGGCCGACCTGCCGGACGGCCCGGAGCGGGACAGCGCCCGCGACGAACTCGTCACCGCGTGGCTGCCCATGGCACACCGCATCGCCGGCCGCTTCCGCGACCGGGGCGAGTCCATCGAGGACCTGCGCCAGGTCGCGGCGCTCGGGCTGGTCAAGGCCATCGACCGGTTCGACCCGGACCGCGGCGCCTTCGAGAGCTATGCCGTGCCCACCATCACCGGCGAGGTCAAGCGGCACTTCCGGGACCGGATGTGGGCGCTGCGCGTGCCCCGCCGGGTGCAGGAACTGCGCAACAAGGTGCGGGTGGCGCGCCGTGAGCTGACCCAGAACCCGGGCAGCCCCGAGCCGTCGGTCGCCGCCGTGGCCGCCCACACCGGGCTGACCGAGGAGGAGGTCAACACCGGCATGGAGGCGCTGGACAGCTTCAGCACGCTGTCCCTGGACGCCGAGATGTCGACCGGCGAGGACGGCTACAGCCTCGCGGACACCCTCGGCGCCGCCGACTCCTCCTACGACGTCGTTGTGGACCGGGAGTCCGCCAAGGAAGGACTGCGCCGGCTTCCCGAACGCGAGCGGGCCATCCTCTACATGCGCTTCTTCGAGGACATGACCCAGAGCCGCATCGCCGACCGGCTGGGCATCTCGCAGATGCATGTGTCACGCCTGATCAGCCGCAGCTGCGCGCGGGTCCGGGACGAGGTGCTGGCCGAGCGGGCCGGCCGGCGCGGCAAGGGGCCGGGAGCCGCCGCCTCCTGAGCGTCGCCGCCCCCACGTACGACATCCCAGGACAGCCATGGAGAGTGACCGAGTGCTGATGCCCCATCCCGAGTTCCTGCGCAAGCTCGTGCACGAGTACGAGACGGCGCTGGCCGAGGAGGCCGCCTCCGCGGTCGCCGTCCGCACCACGCGGGCGCAGGACCTTGCCTACACCTTGTGCGTGTCCACCGGAACCCGTGAGGTGAGAGCCGCCCTGGAAACGGCCCGGCACATGCTCGCCGCCGCGGCCGCCGCACCCGCCGCCGAGCGCCGGGCACCCGCCGCCACGACCCACCGGCCACCCGCTGCCGCGGAGCACCGCGCGCCCGCCGCCCGCGAAGTGGTGCCGACCCCTCGCAAGATCACCCACACGGCCCCGCCCCCGCCCGCCCCGGCCCCCGCCGCGACCGCCTGACCCCGGCACCCACGAGCCGCCCGGCTCCCAGCCGCCCGCCGGCCGATCACCGCCGGGCCACAACAGGCCCTCGGCCGACCGGCTCCGACGAGGAGCCGGTCGGCGCTCTGCGCAACAGACCGTCAGCGGCACCCGGCTCAGCCGCAGACGTGCTCCGGGTGGGCCTGTCGCCTGGCGCACCCCGGCCGGTCGGCAAGGTGTCCCGTCTGCGTCGGGAGCCGTCGGGGACGCGCCGCTCGGGCGCGGCCGCGCCCGGTGACGAGCGTCGTGCGGCAGTGGCCGACGTACCCCGGGTACGCCGCGGCCGTCCGGGCCTTCCAACCCTGGCCGCGAGGCCGGCGGCCGTCCTGGCACGGGTTGTCGGCGGCGCCTTGCTCGCCCCCGGCGACCGCGCTCAGCCGCCGGTCCGGTTCCGCCGCCCGCCGTCCGGCGGCGGGGCACCGCCGTTCGGCAGTGACCCACCGCGCCTCGGTGGTACCGGGATCGTCCGGGCGCGCCGAACCGGCCGGTCGTCCCCGCGGATGCCGCGGCCTCCGGACCGTCCGATCGGCCCGCCGGTGCCGTGTCCCGGCGGGCCGGCCCCCCGCTGCCCGCCCGCCACTGCCCGTGTGCGCCCCAGCACACGGGCAGTGGCGTGGTCGCCGTGTGTGTCCGGGCGGAGTCGGGGCATTCGCAGGGCCGGAGGTGGCGATGGAGACGAGTGCCGTGGCACGTACCGGACGGCTCGGCGTCCGACGGGCGGCGAAGGGTTCGATGACGGAGGGGGCCGCGCGGGCCGGGCTGGCCGCGCGCGGCGTGATCTACCTGCTGGTCGGTGTGCTGGCGCTGCGCGTCGCCTTCGGCGACGGCGACCGGCAGGCCGACCGCAGCGGCGCGCTGGCCGCGATAGCGGACAAGCCGTTCGGCGCCGTGCTGCTGTGGGCGCTCGGCGTCGGGCTGGCCGGCATGGCGCTGTGGCGGCTGTCGGAGGCGGTCTTCGGCGCCGCCGGACCGGACGGCCGCAAGGCGGGCAAGCGGCTCGCGGCGGTGGCCCGCTGCGTCTTCTACGTGTCCGTCGCCTGGTCCGTGCTGTCCTTCGCGGCGGGCTCCGGCGGCGGCCGGTCCAGCGACGAGCAGTCGCGCGACCTGACCGCCCGGGCCATGGCCGTACCGGCCGGGCAGTGGCTGGTCGGCGCCGCCGGGGCCGGCATCGCGGTGGCCGGTGTGTGGATGGGCGTGCAGGCGGTGCGGCGGCACTACCGCAAGAAGCTGAAGCTCGGCGAGCTGTCCCCGAGGACCCGCCGCCTGATCGACGTCACCGGCGTCGGCGGCGGCGCGGCACGTGGACTGGTGTTCGCCACGGCCGGCGTCTTCGCCGTGCGAGCCGCGATCGACTACCGACCGGACCAGGCCAAAGGCCTGGACGACACGCTGCGCTCGCTGGCCGACACCCCGTTCGGCCCCTGGCTGCTGGTGCTGGTCGCGGCCGGTCTCGTGCTGTTCGGACTGTTCTCGTTCGCGCTCGCTCGCTGGCGTCGCGTCTGACGAGCGCCGGGCGGGGAACACGGAGCAGATGAACGAGAACGAGCTTCCGCCCGATGACCGGGCCGTGGAGGTGTATCTCGACCTTCTGCGGGTCCGGATGCCCGAAGAGGACTACGAGCTCCTGCTCACCGTCGTCGACCCGGTCCTGCAGGCCATCCAGGAACAGGGCGAGCAGGGTGTGCCGACGACCGACTTCCCGCTGGACGGCCCGCAGGCCCAGGGCCTGCCCCAGGAGATACGGGACGAGGCCGCCCTGGTCATCGCCACCGCCGTCACCGGCAGGCTGGACAACGAGCTGGTGGTCCTGGACATCGAGGAGACCGGCCCGGTCCGGGTGGTGACCGACGCCGCGACCGCCTCGGACCCGACCCGCCTCACCGAGATCGCGGACTACATACGCGACCGGCACCGGGACACCGAGGAACTGCGGGGCATCGCCGAGGTGAGCGACCTCCCCACGGACTTCTGACCGGTCCGGCACGGCGTCCGCGCATCCCCTGGGCGCGGACGCCCGCGTCGCCGCTCACCGCTTCGGCGTGGGCAGCCGCACTCCCAGCGGCCGGGCCAGGCCCACCACCGACTCGTCCAGCCGTTGCAGATGGCGCAGCACGCGGTCGGTGACCCTGCCGTAGCGGGGGGTGCCGGGCGTGCCGCCCGACTCCAGCAGCGAGGCGATGCTCGGCCCCGTTTCGATCTCCGCGTCGGCGTGCTCGTCCGACAGGTGTGCGGTGAGTGCCGCGATGTTGTGGGTGATCCGTGCACAGGCCCGGCGCAGCCGCGGGTCCGCCGCGATCGAGGGATGCGTCGGCAGCAGTTCGGCGGTCGCGGCCAGCGACCGCGCGTGGTAGGCACACGTCTCCAGCAGCGCCAGCAGGTACTGGGCGGTGTTGCGCCGCGCCCGCAGCGGTGTGATCGGATGCGTCAGCGGCTGGATGGCCGCGCGCAGGTCGTTCAGCGCCTGGTCCAGGTCACGGGCCTGGTCGAGCAGATCCGTGACCGGCCCGCCGCTCAGCTGTTCGACGGCGGCACCGGTCACATCGGCGAGCCGGTCCAGCACCGTCACCAGCAGCTCGTCGGTACGCCGGTCGGTGTGCACCGGCAGCACCACGGCCGCCGCGATGATCCCGCAGGCCGCGCCGAGCGCGGTCTCCTCGATGCGCAGCAGCAGCACCGAGAGGCTGTAGGTGTGCAGCAGCGTGTACAGCAGTCCGAGCGCCGCGGTGACGAAGAACGACATCAGCGTGTACGACAGCGGCGCCGTGTAGAACATCGCGAAGACGAACACCAGCACCAGCCCCAGCGCCGGCCAGGTGTGCGGCCCGACCAGACCCGCCAGCACGATGCCCGCGACCACGCCGAGCACGGTGCCCAGCAGCCTGCGGTAGCCCTTGACCAGTATCTCGCCGGTGGAGGAGGTGTTGATGAAGACGATCCAGCAGGTCAGCACCGCCCAGTACCAGCGCTGGCTGGACAGGAACTCGCCGCCCACGATGGCCAGGGACGATCCCAGCGCGACCTGCACCGCCGACCGCGTGGTGGGCCGCCGCAGCCCGCTCGGCGCCTTCTCCGCCTCCTGCTCGCCGGCCTCGGCGCCCTCGATGGCGGCGTCCTCGGCGTCCAGCTCCTCCCGGGAGCGGGTGGTGGCCGGCGAGTCGTCGGACTCGTCCTGCGGCCCGCCGAGCGCGACCCGCAGCCCGAGGACCGCCCGCCCCGCCTCGCCGATCCCGCGGAACACGTCCTGCGCGGCGGCCGAGGCGGGCGGCAGGTTCTCCTCGTCGCGGTAGCCCAGCAGCCGGTTGCGGACATGGGTCATGGCGGTCCCGCCGCCCGCCCCGGCGGGTCGCAGCACCAGCATCCTCAGCGCCCTGAGGTCCCGGCGCAGCGTGTCGGTCGCCTCCTCCCGCACCGGACGCAGTCCGGCCGGCGGCAGCGGCGCGCCGGGCAGATGGAGGGTGAGCGTGTCGGCCCGCTCGCTGCTGCGCAGGTTCAGCAGCAGCAGTCCGAGCCGTTCGGCGGCGATCTCGGCGCCCGCGATGCGCCGCTGCACCAGCCGCGCCACGGACTCGTCGGCGGTGCCCTCCTGGAGACGGGCCTGCACCATCAGCGCCGTCTCGTGCAGCCGCGCGGTGCGTTCGCGCACCGACTCCAGGGCCTTGTCCACCTGGTCGGGGCCGGCGTCCAGCAGCTCCAGCTGCGCGGAGACCAGCTGCGCGAGCCGCACCCGGAAGGCCTCGCGCAGCCGTTCGAGGATGCCCGCCGGGGTCTCGTAGACGATCACGAAGCGCACCAGGGCGCTGCACGCGAAGGCCACGGTGAGGACCAGGTACAGCCCCGGCAGCGTCGAGACGGTGGCGCCGACGAACAGGGACATGAAGTAGATCTGGAAGCCGATGAGGCCGAGCGCGTTGCCCCGGTCGCCGAAGCGGCGGGCGTAGACCGCGCAGAAGATCAGGGCGACGAAGAAGACGTCGCCGATCACCACCCGTGCGTTCAGCAGCGCGCCGAGCGACACCGACGCCAGTGCCACGGGCAGACACAGCGCCAGGGTGACGGCCTGGCGGGAGCGCGCCTTCTCGCGGATGGCGAAGGTGGCCGCCATCGACGCGATCGCGCCGGCCACCAGATGGGTGACCGGCGCGTGGAGCGCGCTCAGGACCGCCAGGGTCAGCGCGATCGAACCGGCCGTCCGGGACCCCGCGGCCAGTCTCAGCAGTCCGGGATCGGACGCCGTGACGCGATCCCGCAGCCGTGCCCAGACCGACTCCTCAGCTGCACTCACGCCGTCGTACTCTCTCCCGGTCCCCGATGATCTCTCCCAGCATCGCACGCGCGCCCGCCACGGCCCCGCCGCCCGTCGCGGCCGGCCGTGGCGGGCGCGCCCCGCCCGGCGTCACGACGCCCGCGACCGCGCCTTCTCCACGTGCTCGCGCACCTGCTCCTTGGTCAGATACGCGTCGGTGTACTCGAAGTCCTTCAGCTTGGCCGGCTTGCGGGCCTGGAAGCCGGTGCGCACGAAGTCGTCGCCGGCGACCGCGTTGAGCAGCCAGTTCGTCACCACGCGGGTCTTGGCCACATTGGTGCGCAGCGCCGCCAGATGGTAGCCGCGGGCCACCGCCTGCGCGGGCACGCCGTGCAGTTCGACGCCCAGCGGCCTGGACACCGCGTCGGCGCCGCCGAGGTCGACGACGAGCCCGAGGTCCTTGTGGCGGTACGGCCGCAGGGGCTGGCCGCGCAGCGCCGCGATCACGTTCTCCGCGACCGCCTTGCCCTGCCGGGAGGCGTGCTGCGCGGTCGGCGGGCACACCGCCCCGTCGCCCTTGGCCAGGTCCGGCACGGCCGCGGAGTCGCCGACCGCGAACACGCCGTCCTCGCCGGGCAGGCACATGTCGGCGTTGACGGCGAGGCGGCCGCGCACGGTCTCCGCGTCCAGCGTGGCGATCAGCGGGCTGGCCACCACGCCCGCCGTCCAGATCAGGGTGCGGGTGGGCACCACCCGGCCGTCGGTGAAGGTGACCTCCTCCTCGCCGGCCTTGGCGATGGACACGCCCAGCGACACCTCGATGCCGCGCCGGCGCAGCACCTCCAGGGCGCTGCGGCCCAGCTTGTCGCCGAGTTCCGGCATCAGCTTCGGCGCGATGTCGATCAGGTGCCACTTGATCAGCGCCGGGTCCAGCCTCGGGTAGCGCTCGACCGCGGCGTGCGTCAGCCGTTGCAGGCAGGCGGCCGTCTCGGTGCCGGCGTAGCCGCCGCCGACCACCACGAACTGCAGGCGCGAGGCGCGTTCGGCGGGGTCGTCGCTGGCGTCGGCCAGGTCCAGCTGCGAGATGACGTGGTCGCGGATGTAGGCGGCCTCGGCGAGCGTCTTCATGCCGAACGCGTGGTCCGTCAGGCCGGGGATGTCGAAGGTGCGGGTGATGCTGCCGGGGGCCAGCACGATGTAGTCGTAGGGCTCGTTGACGATGCGGTCGGTGATGGTGCGGACGACGCAGACCTTGGCCCGCAGGTCCACGCCGATGGCCCCGCCCGGGATGATCCGGGTGCGGTACTTCTGGCTGCGGCGCAGGGAGACGGCGATCGACTGGGGCGTCAGCACGCCGGAGGCGACCTGCGGCAGCAGCGGCAGATAGAGCTGGTAGGCGAACGGCGTCACCAGGGTGACGTCGGCCTCGTGGGGGGAGAGCCTGCGTTCCAGACGGCGGACGCACTCCACTCCGGCGAAGCCTGCGCCAACCACCAGGATCCTGGGTCGTGTCACGGTGTTCATTCCCTTCTGCGGCTCCAGGCGGTCTGCCTCGACCTCTTGCGCCTGCCCCTGGATCGCTGCTTTCGCACCTCGTCCGTCCCGCCGTGCCGTCGCACCGGCGCTCGGGCCGGGCCCGGCGGGCCGGACACACGCTCGGTCACCACCATGCCCCCCTGCGGCGGGGAGCGCACGGCGCGACCGGGTGCGCGTGTGCCCGTGTCCATGCGCGTTCGTGTGTGTGCCTACGTGGGTTCCCGGGATCGGGCTCCCTAAGGCGGCGACGGGAGGCCCGCGATGTGGCACAGCAGCAGGCACACGTCGTCGTCGCGCTCGGAGTCGCGCAGCAGCGGCTCCAGGACGCGGTCCGCCGCTCCCTCCAGATCGGTGTCCAGCTCCGCCGGCCGGCAGTCGCCGAGGGCCGCCCCTAGGCGTTCGATGCCGGGGTCTATGCCCTCTGCGCGGCGCTCCACCAGACCGTCGGTGTACAGGGCCAGCGTCGAGCCGGGACAGACGCGCACGGTGTGGTCGCCGATCTCCTGGCGCAGCGGGATGCCGAGCATCGCGCCCGGCTTGGCGTCCAGCACCCGCACCCGCCCGTCCGGCAGCCGCAGCACCGGCGGCGGATGGCCCGCGGCGGCCCAGGTGATCGTGTCCTCGCCCGGCCGGAACCGGGCGATGACGGCGGTGGCGAACAGATCGGGCTGGAGATGGTGCAGGAACACGTGCAGCCGGGTCAGCAGCCGGCCGGGGCTGCCGCCGTCGACCGCGTAGGCGCGCAGCGCGGTGCGCAGCTGGCTCATCATCACCGCCGCGTGCAGCCCGTGCCCGGTGACGTCCCCGACGACCGTGATCAGACTCCCGTCGGGCTGCCGGAAGGCGTCGTACCAGTCGCCGCCGATGTTCAGCCCGCGGGTGGCCGGCAGATAGCGCGCGGCGAGGCCGAGCCCGGGCGGGGCGGACAGCTCGGTGAGCAGGGCGCGCTGCAGCGTCTCGGCGATGTCCCGGTTGTGCTCGAAGCGGCGGGCGTTGTCGATGGCGATGCTGGCCCGCCGGCACAGCTCGATCACCATCACCGCGTCGTCGGGCTCCCAGCGCGCGCCGGGCGGCGACAGCGTCAGCACGCCCAGCGGAGCCCGCAGCGTGGACAGCGGCACGCACAGCAGCGGACGCGTGGGGTCCAGCGCGGACGGCGGCCGGTCGTCCACGCCCAGCAGGCCGCCGGGATGGTCGGCGGCGTACTGGGGCCGCCCGGTGCGGGCGGCGAGCACGGCCGCCGCCGGCCGCGGTGCCGAGGGGCCCCGGCCGCCCTCGTCGTCGAACAGCCAGACGTCCACGCTGTCCGCGTACCGGGGCACCAGCAGGTCCGGCAGCCGGCGCACGATCTCCTCGTGGTTGAGCGAGCTCGTCAGCACCGCGCTGGCGTCCGCGAGGAAGGTCAGCCTGCGCCGGGCCCGCTCCGCCTCGGTGCGCGCCTGCCGCTCGGCGGCGAACGCCTCGCGCTGCGCGTGACCGGCCGCGTCGAGTTCGGCGTGCAGGGCCAGCACGCCCTGGTTGGTCTGGTGCAGTTCTTCGCGGTGGGCGGCGACCAGGTCCTCCTGCTCGGTGAGCCGGTCCAGCGCGAGGGCGGTGTCCTCGTCCGCGCCGAGCAGTGCCTCGGCCAGCGCGGCCGGGTCGTCCGGCGCCCCCTCGTCCGCCACCGCCGTCGGCTCGGGGCAGGCGACGGAGGTCCGCCACGGCGGTTCGCCGACGGCGCTGGCCTCGCGGGCCGGGGTGAGCGTGACCGTCAGGAGCCCGTCGCCGGGGCCGGATCCGGTGACGTCCAGGGTGAGCCGCCAGGTGCCGCCCTTGGTCAGGCACGGCCGCAGTCGGGCGCTGAGGGCGGCTGTCAGCCGGGTGCGGTCCAGTGCGGGTACGCCGTACGCGGCGGCCAGCCGGGCGGTGGCGATCCGGGCCCGGGCCGCGTCGACCACGCTGCCGATCTGCCAGGTGCTGGTGCGCGTCATGGCCGCCCCGCCTCGGTCGTGGCGGCGCGGTGGTGCACCGGGCGGGCCGTGCCGTAGGCGTACCGGCCGGTCGTCGTGGCCGGGCGCCGCGCGGGGCCGCCCGTACGCGGCGCCGGCCCGGCGGCGGGCAAGGGAACGTCGCGGGTCACCGCTCACCCGCCCCGGAGGGCAGGCGGCGCAGCGCGTACGCCAGGGCGTCGTCGAGGGTCGTACGGGTGACGACCGTCCTCAGGTCGAGGCCGAGCCGGACGACCTCCCGCGCGACGGCCGGCCGGATGCCGCAGACCACGCACTCCGCGCCCGTCAGCCGCACCGCGGCGACGGTCCGCAGCAGGTGGCGCACCGCCGGCGGGTCGACGGCGGGAACGCCGGTGACGTCGAGGATCGCGCATCGCGCCCCCTGCTCCACGACCGCCTGCGGCAGCGTCTCCACCACGGCCCGGCCGCGGGCGCCGTCGAGCGTCCCGGCCAGCGGAACGGCCACGACGCCGTCCCCGAGCCTGACGACGGGCGCGGCCGTATCGTGCTCCGGCACCTGTTCCACTACTCCTCGTTCACCACACCCCGCCCCGCGTGCGGAGGCCTCCGGCCTCGGCGGCTCGGGGCTCGCGTCCGGGCATCGCGCGTCGCCGTCCGCCGGGCCGGGTCCGCGTGGCCGCCCCCGTGGGACGGGGTCGTCACGGACCGGGGCCGCGACGGCACCCGGCGCGGCCGTCCTCAGCCCCGCCGCTCCGCCGTCTGCGCCGGTTCCGTGTCCTGCCCGGGGGGTCCGGGGCGTTCCTCGGGGCGGCGGTCCACCAGGGCCAGCGCCTCGTCCACCGTCTCGGAGACGGGGACCGTGATGCTGACCCCGGTCAGGTCGAGGATGCGTCGTACGGCCGGGGTGGGCGCGATGATGTGCACGCTGCCCGGCCGGTCACGGACCTCCTGGTACGCCCGCAGGATGATGTTCATGCCGGAGGAGTCCATGAAGGGGACGCCGGTCAGATCGAGCAGGAAGTGCCGCCTGCCGTGGTGCAGCTGATTGGCCAGATGGGCCTGCAACTCGGTCGCCGTGTCGACGTCCAGGTAGCCCTCGACCGTGAGGAGGGCGACATCCTCCCGGGGGACGGTGACCTCGACGGACAGCGGGTTCTGGGCAATGGGCACGAGTACCTCCAACGAGTGCTGACGGCTGATGCGAGGCACCCGTGTCCAACGACAGGGCGACCCGCACCGCGCACCCGCGCGTACCCCCGAAACGATCCCTCATGCGCGGCCGGGCGAAACCCTTACGGCAGTGGCGTGCCCCCGGTGGCATTGACGACCTCGGCGGTGATGTAGCTCGCCCGCTGCGAGGCGAGGAACACATAGGCCGGTGCCATCTCCGCGGGCTGGGCCGGGCGGCCGAGGGGGGCCTGCTTGCCGAACTCCTGCGTGTCCGGCATCGTCGCCGGGATCAGCGGGGTCCACACCGGGCCCGGCGCGACCGCGTTCACGCGGATGCCGTCCCGGGCGACCATCTGCGCCAGCCCCTGGGTGAAGGTGACGATCGCGCCCTTGGTCGTCGCGTAGTCCAGCAGATGCGGGCTCGGCTTGTACGCCTGCACCGATGTCGTGTTGATGATCGAGGAGCCGGGCCGCATGTGCGGCAGCGCCATCTTGCACAGCCAGAACATGCCGTACAGGTTCGTGCGCACCACGCGGTCGAACTGTTCGGTGGTGATGGCGGCGATCCCGTCCGGCTGGGACATCTGGTACGCCGCGTTGTTGACCAGCACGTCGATGCGGCCGAACTCGGCGACGGCCCGGTCCACCAGCTCGCGGCACTGCCGTTCCTCGCGGATGTCGCAGACCACGGGCACCGCCCGGCGCCCGGCCTCCTCCACCAGCCGCGCGGTCTCCCGCGCGTCCTTCTCCTCCTCGGGCAGGTACGTGAACACCACGTCGGCGCCCTCGCGGGCGAAGGCCAGCGCCACCGCCCGACCGATGCCCGAGTCGCCGCCGGTCAGCAGCGTCGCCCGGTCGGCGAGCAGCCCGCTGCCCCGGTACGACTCCTCGCCGTGGTCCGGCGGCGGGTCCATCGGCCCGGTCCAGCCAGGGTGCTCCTGGTCCTGCTGCGGGAAGTCGGGCTGCGGATGCCGGGTCGTCGGGTCCTGCGGGCGGTCTGACATGGTGCACCTTCCGTCGGCGGGTGTGTGCCGCCGACTCCAAGTGCCCCGGCGCGCACGGCGCACACCCGGCGAACGGGTGAGAGCCGCACACGCCCTCGGACCACCGGGCCGCTCAGGCCACCCTTATGCCCACGATGCAGGTGTCGTCGTCCGTGTCCGAACGGCTGTACGTCAGCAGCCGGTCCAGCTGCTGGTCCAGCGTCTTGGGCGCGGAGCGGGCCGTGGTCAGCAGGTGCGTCAGCGACTCCTCCACGGACCGGTCCCGGCGCTCGATCAGACCGTCGGTGTACATGAGCAGCGTGTCGTCCGGCGCGAACTGCACCTCGGCCTCCTCGTAGACGGCCTCCGGCACCGCGCCCAGCAGCAGGCCCTTGACCAGCGGCAGCGGCGACGCCTCCGCGCCGCGTACCACCACCGGCGGCAGATGGCCGGCCCGCGCCCAGCGCAGCACGCGCCGGCCCGGGTCGTACAGCGCGCACACCGCGGTGGCGGTGACCGCCCCGGTCAGATGGTGCGCCACGATGTTCAGCCACGACAGCAGCTGGCCCGGCCCGGCGCCGGTCACGGCGAGGCCGCGCAGCGCGTTGCGCAGCACCACCATGCTGGTCGCCGCCTCGATGCCGTGCCCGGCCACGTCGCCCACGCACAGCAGCACCAGGCCCGACGGCAGCACCACCGTGTCGTACCAGTCGCCGCCCACCAGCTGCTCGGTCTCCGCCGGGCGGTAGCGCACCGCGACCTCCAGCCCCGACACCTTCAGCGGCGCCTGTGTCGGCGGCATGATCGCGTGCTGCAACTGCAGCGTGAGCCGGTTGCGCTCGGTCGCCTGCTGCTCGGTGTGGGCGAGCTGGTCGCGGGTCGCGGCGAGCGCCACCTCCGTCCAGTGCTGCGCGGAGATGTCCTGATAGGCGCCGCGTACCACGAACAGCCGGCCGTCGGTGTCCAGCACCGGCTCGGCGACCACCCGGATGTGCCGGGTCACCCCGTCGGGCCGCTGCAGCCGGAACGCGGCCGAGGACGGCCGGCGCTGGTGCAGCACCGTGCGCAGGAACCGGCCGAGGGCCACCGCGTCGTCCGGGTGGGCGTGCGCCGGCAGGTCCTCCAGCGGCACCGGCATGCTCGACGGCGCCCGCCCGTACAGGTGGAACAGCTGGTCGTTCCAGGTGATCTCGCCCGTCAGCAGGTTCTCCTCGAAACCGCCGATGCGGCCGAGGCGCTGCGCGTGCTGGAGCAGGCTCGCGAGCCGGGCCGTCTCGTCCTCGATCCGCCAGATCAGCAGCACGCTGTTGCCGTGCCTGCTGATGCTGATGTCGGCCACCGCCGCCAGGGACACCTGGTCCACCAGCGCCGTCAGCTGCATCCGGTGCGCCCGGAACGGCTCGCCCGTGGCGTACACCCGCTCCACCCGCTGGAACAGCTCGCTCTTGCCGGCGGCCATCGGATACGCCTCCAGCAGCAGCGCGCCGCTGACCACCGCCCGCGGCCGGCCCGCCGGGTCGAGGAAGCGGTTGTTGACGTGCTGGATGCGGAAGTCGACCAGCTGGCCCGAGCCGTCGATGTGCGGGACCAGCACCAGCGCCGGGTCGTGCAGCCCGTCCGCCAGGTCCATCAGCTCGGCCGTGTCCGGCAGCACCCGCGGTTCGTGCCCCGTCTCCAGGCGCGGGACATACGTCTCCAGCGTGTGCGCGCACAGCTCGGCCAGCGCCTCCACCTGTCGTACGACCTGCGGTGACTGCGGTTCCAGCGGACCCGGCCAGGCGATCTCCAGCACCCCGTGGATGCGGCCCCCGGTGCCGGCGGGCATCGCCACCCGGCCGCCGTCGGGATGCGCGTGCCGGCCGATGGTGGGCAGCCCGGTCGCGGCCAGCGACGCGAACCACTGGCCGGTGCGCTCGGTCAGCCCGCGGCGCGCCACGGTGGCCACCTCCGGCGGCACGTAACGCCACCGCGTGGCCTCCGCCGGGGAGAAGCCGGCGCTGCCGGCCAGGGTCAGCGACCCGTCGGCGCCCGCGGCCCACACCGCCACCGCCACCGCGCCGAGCGGACGCAGCGCGTGCTCCAGCAGCGAGTCGGCGACGGCCTGTGTGTCGTCGGCGGCCAGCGCCCCGCTCTCGGCGGCGCGCAGCCGCACGGCGGTCGCGTCGCGTTCGGGGGCGCCCGCGGCGGCGGCGAGGAAGGCGTCGGCGACCTCGGACACCCGGTCGCGGGCGGCCTGGTTGATGACCTCCACCGCGAACTCCAGCGGCGTCACCCCGGCCTGCTCGGCCAGCTCGGCCAGCTGCCGGGCGGCCTGCGCGGGACCGCACCGCAGCCGTTCCACCAGGATGCCCTTGGCCAGCTCGACCAGCGCCCGGCCCTCGGCCTCCGCCTGCGCCGTGCGCACCTCCCGGCGCAGCCGGTCCACGGTGGCGGCCAGCCGGCCGACCGGGGAGGTGGGGGAGACCGCCGCCAAATCCAGGTGCCCCGGGTCGCCGGCGGCCGCCTGCGCGACGTGCGCCGACGGCTCGGGGCGCAGCTCGGCCCCGGTCTGCTGCTCGCGCGGCTGCTCGGACGTGCTCACGATGCGGATGCTCCTCGGCCGGACGGGGTGGGCGCGCTCACGCGGACAGCCAGCGCCGGACGCAGGCGATCAGATCGTGGGTGTCCACGGGCTTGGTGACGTAGTCACTGGCCCCTGAGGACAGGGACTTCTCCCGGTCGCCCGGCATCGCCTTGGCGGTGACGGCGATGATGGGCAGGTCGGCGTACTGCGGCAGCTTGCGGATCTCGGCCGTGGCCGTGTACCCGTCCATCTCGGGCATCATCACGTCCATCAGCACCAGCGCGATCTCCGGGTGCGCCAGCAGCGTCTCGATGCCCTTGCGGCCGTTCTCCGCGTGCAGCACCCGGAAGCCGTACAGCTCCAGGATGCCGCTGAGCGCGAAGAGGTTGCGCGCGTCGTCGTCCACGACCAGGACCGTGCGGCCCTGGAAGGACACGTCGACCGGCGGCGCGAGGTCCTGCGGCTCCTCGGACCGCACCAGCGACAGCACGTCGCCGGGTTCCTCGGCCGACAGGTGCAGCGCGATCCGCTCGCGCAGCTCGTCCAGGGAGGACAGGAACTCCAGCGAGCCGTCGTCGCGGTGCGAGCGCAGCGCCTCCGAACGGGCCACGTCCGGGCGGTTGCCGCTGTGGATGAGGACGGGCACCCCGGCCAGCCCCGAGTCGCCCGCCAGCGCCCGCAGGAACCGGGACGCCTCACCCTCGGGCATGTCCAGGTCCAGGACCACGCAGTGGCACGGCTCGGCCGCCAGCGCTCCCGCCGCCTCCTGCGCCCCCACGGCCGTGATGACGTCCACCTGCGGCAGCGCGCTGCCGTCGTCCGGACTGTGCCGGACGACGTCCGCGACCACGCTCTCGGCGACCAGCGTCAGCAGACCCCGCGAGCGCTCCTCCACGACGAGCAGCCGACGTGGCCGCTGCCGGGCCGCGTCCACCGCCGGCGCCGCGGCGACCGGGCCCGCGGTCAGCTCGGCAGGCGCCCGCTCGGCGGACCGGCCGGCGGCGAGCAACTGCTCGAAGTCGGGCCGGGCCACCGGCAGGAACAGCGTGAACGTGCTGCCCCGGCCGGGCGCGCTGTCCACCACCACGGCGCCGCCGAGCAGATGCGCGATCTCCCGGGTGATGGACAGACCGAGGCCCGTGCCGCCGTACTTGCGGCTGGTGGTGCCGTCCGCCTGCTGGAACGCGCCGAAGATCGACTCCAGATGCTGCTGCGGGATGCCGATGCCGGTGTCCTTCACCCGGAACGCCACCACGGCGCCGCCCCGCACGACCGCCGCGGGCACCTCCTCGTCCGCGGCCGGCTCGATGGACAGCTCCACCCGGCCCTGCTCGGTGAACTTCACCGCGTTGGACAGCAGGTTGCGCAGGATCTGCCGCAGCCGGGAGTCGTCCGTGAACAGGTCGGCGGGCGCGCCCGTGGCCGTCTCGACGGCGAACTCCAGGCCCTTCTGGGTGGTCATCGGCCGGAAGGTGGCCTCGACGTACTCGATGAGCCGGCTCAGCGGCACCCGCTCGGGGGTGACGTCCATCTTGCCGGCCTCGACCTTGGACAGGTCCAGGATGTCGTTGATCAGCTGGAGCAGGTCGCTGCCGGCCGAGTGGATGATGCCCGCGTACTCGACCTGCTTCGGCGTCAGGTTGCGCGAGGGGTTCTGGGCGAGCAACTGGGCCAGGATCAGCAGGCTGTTGAGCGGGGTGCGCAGCTCGTGGCTCATGTTCGCCAGGAACTCCGACTTGTACTTGGAGGCCAGCGACAGCTGCTGGGCGCGCGCCTCCAGCTCCTGGCGGGCCTGCTCGATCTGCAGGTTCTTCGCCTCGATGTCGCGGTTCTGGGTCGCCAGCAGCGACGCCTTGTCCTCCAGCTCGGCGTTGGAGCGCTGCAACTCCTCCTGCTGCGCCTGGAGTTCGGCCGAGCGGGCCTGGAGTTCGGCGGTCAGCCGCTGCGACTCGTCCAGCAGCTCGTCGGTACGGGCGTTGGCCACGATCGTGTTGACGTTGACGCCGAGGGTCTCGCGCAACTGCTCCAGGAAGTCCCGGTGGATCGGCGTGAACGAGGTGACCGAGGCCAGCTCGATGACGCCGAGGACCTGGTCCTCGAAGAGGATCGGCAGCAGCACCAGCGCGCTCGGCACGGCCTGGCCGAGCCCGGAGGAGATGGTGACGTAGCCCGCGGGCAGCTCGTCGACGGTGATGGTTCGGCGGCTGCGGGCGGCCTGGCCGACCAGCGAGCGGCCGAAGGAGAAGCGGGTGGGCCGCTCGTCGTCGTCGGGCCGGCCGTAGGAGCCGACCAGCCGCAGCTCGGGGCCGCGCTCGCCGTCCTCGGCGAGGTAGAAGGCGCCGTACTGGGCCGACACCAGCGGCGTCAGCTCCTCCATGATCAGCTCGGCCACCACCGGCAGATCGCGGTGGCCCTGCATCAGGCCCGAGATCCGCGCCAGGTTGGTCTTGAGCCAGTCCTGCTCCTGGTTGGCCCGCGTGGTCTGGCGCAGGGACTCCACCATGGAGTTGATGTTGTCCTTCAGCTCGGCGACCTCGCCGGAGGCCTCCACGGTGATCGACCGCGTCAGATCGCCCTCGGCCACCGCGCTGGCCACCGCGCCGATGGCCCGCACCTGACGGGTGAGGTTGCCGGCCAGCTCGTTCACGTTCTCCGTGAGCCGCTTCCAGGTGCCCGAGACGCCCTCCACCTCGGCCTGGCCGCCGAGGCGTCCCTCGGTGCCGACCTCGCGGGCGACGCGGGTGACCTCGTCGGCGAACGCGGAGAGCTGGTCGACCATCGTGTTGATGGTGGTCTTCAGCTCCAGGATCTCGCCGCGCGCGTCCACGTCGATCTTCTTCGACAGGTCGCCGCGCGCCACCGCGGTCGTCACCAGCGCGATGTTGCGCACCTGGCCGGTGAGGTTGTTCGCCATCGAGTTGACGTTGTCGGTGAGGTCCTTCCACGTGCCCGCCACGTTCGGCACATGGGCCTGGCCGCCGAGGCGTCCTTCGGTGCCGACCTCGCGGGCGACGCGGGTGACCTCGTCGGCGAACGCGGACAGCGTGTCGACCATGGTGTTGATCACGTCGGCCAGGGCCGCGACCTCGCCCTTGGCCTCGACGGTGATCTTGCGGGACAGGTCGCCGCGGGCCACGGCGGTGGCGACCTGGGCGATGGAACGGACCTGGCCGGTCAGGTTCGACGCCATCACGTTGACGTTGTCGGTGAGGTCCTTCCAGGTGCCCGAGACGCCCTTGACGTCGGCCTGGCCGCCGAGGCGTCCTTCGGTGCCGACCTCGCGGGCGACGCGGGTGACCTCGTCGGCGAACGCGGAGAGCTGGTCGACCATCGTGTTCATGGTGTTCTTCAGCTCGAGGATCTCGCCGCGCGCGTCGACGGTGATCTTCTGCGACAGGTCGCCCTTGGCCACCGCGGTCGCCACCTGGGCGACGTTGCGGACCTGGCTGGTCAGATTGCCCGCCATCGAGTTCACCGAGTCGGTGAGGTCCCGCCAGGTGCCCTTGACGCCCTTGACGTCGGCCTGGCCGCCGAGGCGTCCTTCGGTGCCGACCTCGCGGGCGACGCGGGTGACCTCGTCGGCGAACGCGGAGAGCTGGTCGACCATCGTGTTGATGGTGTTCTTCAGTTCCAGGATCTCGCCGCGCGCGTCGACGGTGATCTTCTGCGACAGGTCGCCCTTGGCCACCGCCGTGGTGACCTGGGCGACGTTGCGGACCTGGTTGGTCAGGTTGCCCGCCATGAAGTTCACGGAGTCCGTGAGGTCGCGCCACACACCGGCGACGCCGGGCACCTTCGCCTGGCCGCCGAGACGTCCTTCGGTGCCGACCTCGCGGGCGACGCGGGTGACCTCGTCGGCGAACGCGGACAGCTGGTCGACCATCGTGTTGACGGTCTCCTTCAGCTGGAGGATCTCGCCGCGCGCGGGCACGTCGATCTTCTGCGACAGGTCGCCCTTGGCCACCGCGGTCGCCACCTGGGCGATGTCGCGGACCTGGGTGGTGAGGTTGCCCGCCATGGCGTTGACGGAGTCCGTGAGGTCGGCCCACGTCCCGGAGACCCCCGGCACCTCGGCCTGCCCGCCGAGCGTCCCCTCGGTGCCGACCTCGCGGGCGACGCGGGTGACCTCGGAGGTGAACACGGACAGCTGGTCGACCATGCCGTTGAACACGGTCGCGATGTCGCCCATGAGGCCGTCGGCGTCCTCCGGCAGCCGCGTGCCGAAGTCACCGTCGCGTACGGCCGTCAGGCCGGCCAGGAGCTGCCTCAGCTCCCGGTCGCCCGGCACCGTGTCGGCGACCTCGTTCCTGTCGCTGGTCATGCGCACCCTCGTCCCGCTCCCCAGGGAGCCCCCACCGGTGAGGGCTCGGCAAACCCCGCCGGGCCGTGTGGGCCCGTGTCGCTGTGCGCGTTTCCGCATGTCACGGATCTGCGCGATGAGAAAATACGCCGCAGGCTAACCCAGCCGGAGCGTGCCGAACAAAAAAACTTCCTCAGTCCGGGGCCGCGGAAATTCCGTGGGTGTGAGGTGCGCCGATCTGGGTACCCGTCACGGTTTCCCGGGGCGTGGCGGCCGGGTCGGACCGGTGCCGCGCGAAGCGGCCGAAAGCCGCCCGGGGCCGCCGAATGCGACCGGCCACGCCGGGTAGTCGTTGCGGTGAGCCGGGGCGCCGGGACTCAAGGGCCCGACGCCGGCGGCTCGTTCGTCCTGGAGAGGAGCAGCGTGACCGTCGACAGCATCTGGTCGTACCCGTCGCAGGCCGTTCGGGAGCCGGGAGGGGACCTGACCGGCTTCACCGTCGTCGCCCCGGACGGCGTCGTGGGCCATGTGGACCGTGAGGCCGATCACTTCGGGATGCGGCATCTGGTCGTGGACACCGGCGTCTGGGTGTTCGGCCAGAGCGTCCTGGTCCCGGTCGGCGTGGTCAACGGCGTCGACGCGGGGGAGCGGCGGATCTCGGTGGCCTGCTCCCGCGCGGAGATCAAGGCCGCGCCGCGGTTCCGCACCGACAGCGAGACCATGGACCCGGACTACCTGCGCGGGGTGGGGGAGTACTACCACGGGCTTCCGCCCCGCGACACGACCGTCGCCTGACGCGCGGGCCGGCGGTGCGACGGCAGGACCCGGCCCGCCGGCCCGGCACAGGGCACGGACGGCGCCGCCCTCCGCGGGCAGAACCGGCGGAGGGCGGCGCAGTGCCGTCGGGGCAGGCCGCCTCACCAGGGCAGGAAGACGTGCACGTCCTTGCCGTGGTCGTTCACGACCACGCTGACCTGGTCGCAGAGCGTGTGGATCAGGTGCCAGCCGATCCCGCCGCCCCCGCGACTGGGATGGAAGGGGCGCGGGGCCGGCGGCGTGGTGCTGGTGTCGCTCAGCGTCACGTGCACGCCGTCGAAGGTGCGGCGCATCCGCAGCGTGAACGGCCCCGGCGCGTACTGCACGGCGTTCGCGGCGAGTTCGGTGACCACGAGCAGGATGTCGTCCCAGTGCTCCTGTGCCGTCGGCAGGGCGGCGCGCGCGAGGTCGTCGAGGAACTCCTCCGCGGTGAGCCGCGCACCCGTCACATGGTGCAGCGCGCCCGCGAAGCGAGCGGTGCGAGTCGGAATCCCCTCGGTGGCCAGTGTCTCGTTCCAATGCGGCTCGGTTGCCATCGTGCCTTCCCGGCCCGGCGTGTGAGCAGGGCGTAGTCGTCCTTTCCTTCTCATCCGTCCCACTGTCTGGTTCCCATGGGCGCGGACCCTACGCGTGGGCGGTCCGTGGGACCCGTCTCAGCGGGCGGAGAGACCGGGCGCCTCATGCGGCGCTACGGCCAGGGCACACCCGAGGGTCGTGCACGCCGCCGCGCGACTCCCAGCCGGTCAGGCAGCAGGTCTCGTACAGCTCCCGCCACGCGACCGCCGTACCGTGCGCGCCCGCGCCGCCGGGATCGCCGGCGTGGTCGGGCCAGTGAGCGGTGCTCAGGAGCGGGCGGCGGCGGGGCTGGGTCATGGTCGGGCTCCTCTCGCGCTTGATCGGCACGGCTTCGCCTCTGCACCTGTGAAGATCCGGCGGATGTAAACCCGTCCCTTCGAAGAGGACGGGAAACCGCGCGGCGAAGGACGGGCGTGCACCCGCCCGGACGGGCCGCAGCGACCGGCGCGCAGGGGTGGTGTGAAACGGATCACATCGGCAGTCGGTGCCGGGTCCGTTCAGTGGAAGGCCGTCCAGGACGAGCCCTGGTGCACCGCCATCAGGACGGCGAGGACCACCAGGTCGACGATGCCGAGGACCAGTCCGAGCCGGGCCCGGCCGGGCCGCGGCGTGCCCCGGCGCAGCGCGATGACGGCCAGCGCGATCGCCACCGGCCCGAGGACCAGGTTCAGCACGACCAGGCCGACCAGGCCGAGCACGAAGGAGGCCACCGCCATGCCCTCGGTGTCGCGCCGTCCGGTGTACCGGGAGGGCGGTGCGGTCATCCGCATCGCTCACGCCCTCCCGGTCCGGCCGCGACGGCGGCGCTCACGGACGGTGAAGACGGCCAGCCAGCACAGGACGACCGCGCTCAGCACCAGGGTGACCGGCCAGGGCAGATAGGCCACCGACCCGAGGACGACGGCCAGGAACAGCAGGGCCACGACGAGGAAGAGCACGGTTCACCTCCCCCTGCGCGCGCGAACGGCGGCGACGGTCTCGCATGTTGTCAGGAGCATGCGTGAACAGGTTTCCCGGTACGCGGATCTCACTCCCGCGCGCGCGGAACCGGCCCGACGCGCGGGCGCCGGACGGGTCGGCCGGAGGCCGGCCGCGGTCAGCGGAAGACGTCGTCGTTCTCCTCCCACTCCGCGAGCGGGTCCGTCGCCGGCCTGCGCGGAGCAGGGGTCCGGGCCTGGTACATGGCGTCGATCTCGAACGCGTAGCGCTCCACGATGGCGGCCCGGCGTGGCTTCAGCGACGGCGTGAGCAGTCCGCCGGCCACGTCGAACGGCTCCGGCAGGACCCGGAAGACCCTGATGGACTCCCCCAGGGAGACGGCGCTGTTGGCGGCGGCGACCGCCCGGCCCACCTCCTCGCGCAGGGCGTTCTCCTCGCGCGCCTTCTGGCCCGGCGCGTCCCCGTGCAGCGCCAGACCGGCCCGCCAGTGCGCCAGGAACTCCGGATCCAGGGTGATCAGCGCCCCCACGCAGGGCCGGTTGTCGCCGACGACCACGGCCTGGTGGACCAGCGGATGCGCGCGGAGCCGCTGCTCCAGCAGGGCCGGGGCCACGCTCCTGCCGCCGCTGGTGATGATCACGTCCTTCTTGCGCCCGGTGATCGTCAGATAGCCCTCGGCGTCCATGTGCCCGAGGTCCCCGGTGGCCAGCCAGCCGCCGCGCAGCACCGCCCGGGTGGCGGCCTCGTCGCCGACGTAGCCCTGGAACACCGACGGCCCGCGCACCAGGATCTCCCCGTCGTCGGCCACCTCGATGGCGGTGCCGGGCAGGGCCCGGCCGACCGTCCCCGCCTTCTCCCGGCCCAGCGGCTGCATGGTGATGCCGCCCGCGGTCTCGGTGAGCCCGTACCCGTCGTGCACATGGATGCCGATGCCCTCGTAGAACAGGGACAGTTCACGGCTGAGCGGGGAGCCGCCGGAGGACGCGCGCACCACCCGGCCGCCGAGCGCCGCCCGCAGCCCGCGGTACACCGTCCGCTCGTACAGGGCGTGTTGCAGCCGCAGGTCGACGCCGGGGCCGGCGCCGCGCCCGGTGCGCCGCCGCTCCAGCGCCTTCGCGTAGTCCCGCGCCGTCTGCGCCGCCCGCTCGAACAGCCCGCCGTGGCCCGCCTGCTGGGCGGTGCGCAGGAAGTGCTTGTAGAACCGTTCGAAGACGGACGGCACGGCGTACAGATACGTGGGGCGGAACGAGCGCAGCGCGGGAGCCAGCGTCGCCCCGCCCGCCTCCGGCTCGTGGCCCAGCAGGATCCCGCCGCGGACGCAGATGTTCTGCACCATCAGGCCGTAGACGTGCGAGAAGGGCAGGAAGGCCAGGACGGAGGCCTGTTCGCCCGGCGGCGCGGCGGTGTGCCCCCAGCCCGCCAGCAGCGTGTCGCAGGGGCTGGCCAGCGCGCGATGGCTCAGCGCGCAGCCGAGGGCGCGGCCCGCGGTGCCGGAGGTGTGGGCGATCACGGCGGTGGAGTCGGGCAGCACGATCCGGCGCAGCGAGTCGACGGTGGTCGGGGGCACCAGGGCACCCCGCTCGGTCAGCTGTTCCAGCGCCCCCGCGTCCAGCTGCCACACGTGCCGCAGCAGGGGCAGCGCCGCGCACACCGACCCGACGGTCATCGCGCCCTGCTCGTCCTCCACGGCCACGGCCACGCAGCCCGTGCCCCGCAGGATCCATTCGACCTGGTCGCGCGAGGCGGTCGGGTGGACCGGGACGACCTCCGCGCCGACCGTCCACAGCGCGTAGGCGAGGACCGTCCACTCGTAGCGGGTGCGGGACATCACCGCGACCCGGCGGCCCGGCGCGAGCCCGGCGGCGACCAGCCCGCGGGCGACGGCGGCCACCTCCTCGCGCAGCCCGGCCGCGGTCACCTCCCGCCAGCCGCCGCCCGGTCCGGCGCGCCGCGCCAGCACCGGCAGGGCGGGCCGGGCGCGGGCGGTCTCCCAGACGCTGTCGGCGAGCCCGCCGGTCAGGGGGGAGCGGGACGGAGCGAGGGCGAGGTCGCGCATGCACTGCTCCTGCTGGGTACGGAGGGTGACTCCGCCGATGAGTAGCGTCGTCGGCGGGTCGAATGTAGCCCAGGGCGGCGCACGCGGGACCCGGAACCGGGAAGTGGACCTGTTTCGTGATGTCGGCCGATCGGGGAACCCGGCGGCCATGAGCTACGTCAATCCAGATCCTGATCCCGAACGGACCCCCGGCCTGCTGCCGGGGGGCGGTGTGCCGCCCGGCGAGACCCCGCCGGCGGAGAGCAGCATGCCCGAGGCGGCGCCCCACGCCCCGGACTACGCCTCGCGGGGCTGGGCGAAGGCCCCGCTGACCCTGATCCTCCTGCTGGTCCTGCTGATCGCCGTCGGCTTCCTCGGCTACGCCCTGGCCCTGATCTTCTGAAACGAGCCCCGGCCCGCTCCCGTGGCCTCACCCCTGAGTGTGGCGCACGCACTCCGTGACGACCTCGCGCAGGCTCCCGGTCCGCTCCAGCAGCTCACGCTGCACCCGCGCGCCGGTGCCGCGCCGCAGCAGCCCGGCCACGGCCTCGCGGGCCTTGTCCAGGTCGCCGGAGTCGGCGAGCGCGTCGCCGACGTGGTCCAGCAGTGCCCCCAGCACCGACTCGGCCGGCAGCCGCCGCATGGTCGCCGGGTGCAGCAGCTCGTGGGCCAGACCCGCCCGGGCGGCCTGCCAGGCGGCCAGCCGCAGCAGGCTCACACTGTGGTCCACCGGATCCTTCCCGGCCCGCCAGTCGCGGGCGGCGGTCTCCACCAGGGCGCGGGCCAGGGTGGCGATCAGCTGGGCCGTCTCCGCGTGCAGGCACACGTCCGAGACCCGCACCTCCACCGTCGGGTACCGCTCGGACAGGCGCGCGTCGAAGTACGCCATCTTCTCGTCCAGGATGACACCGGTGGCCACCATGTCCGCCACCAGCCGGTGGTAGCGCTCGGGGGAGCCGAACAGCTCGGTCGGGCCGGCCGACGGCCAGCGGTCCCACACCCGGCTGCGGTAGCTGTCGTAACTGGTGTCCTTGCCCTGCCAGAACGGCGAGTTCGCGCTGACGGCCAGCAGCACGGGCAGCCAGGGGCGGATGCGGTCCAGGACCGCGACGCCCTCCTCGTCCGACTCCACGGACACATGCACGTGCATGCCGCACACCAGCTGCTCCCGGGTGGCGATGCCGTACTGGTCGGCCAGCCACTGGTAGCGCGGGTTGATGCTGATGGTGGGGCTGACCGGCAGCGGAGAGGTGGCCAGCGCGGCCACCGCGCAGCCGATCTCCCCGGCGTGCCGGGCCGCCTCCTTGCGGCAGCGCACGATCTCCGCGCCGAGCTCGGCCATGCTGTGCTGCGGATGCGTGGCGAACTCCAGCATCTGCCCGTACAGCTCTTTCTCGAAGACGTCCTGGTCCGCGTCGTCCGCCTCGGCCCGGGCGAGCACCGCCGCCGACAGAGCCTTCGGCTCACCGGTCTCCGGGTCGACCAGGAGGAGTTCCTCCTCCACTCCGACGGTCCGCACCTGTCGCCGCCTTTCCGTGTCGTCGCGCGACTCCGGACGGGGCGCCGGGTCGTCGTACGACCCCCGACTGCCCCGGGACGGCGGCCGGACACCTCGGTGCGGTGAGACGTCCGGCGGCGGGCCCCGGGGCAGGCGCCGCTCAGGCGGGGTACGGGGCCAGCCAGACCGTGGCCAGCGGCGGCAGCGTGAGCCGGACGCGCCCGTCCTCCGGCTTGACCGGGTCCGGATTGCCGACGCCGCTGCCGCCGTAGCGGACGGCGTCGGTGTTCAGGACCTCCGTCCAGGCGGTGACGTCACCGGGCACGTCCAGGCGGTAGTCCTCACGCACCACCGGCGAGAAGTGCGACACCGCGAGCAGCGGGACGCCCTGCGCGTCGTAGCGCAGGAACGCGTAGACGTTGTCGTCGGCGGCGTCCACTGCCACCCAGCGGAAGCCCTCCGGGCTGGTGTCGCGCTGCCACAGGGCCGGGGTGACCCGGTAGCGCGTGTTGAGGTCGCGCACCAGGTCCCGCACCCCGCGGTGGTCGCCCGCCGAGCAGTTTGCCTCCTCCAGCAGCCACCACTCCGGCCCGTGCTCCTCGGAGAACTCGCCGCCCTGCGCGAACTCCTGCCCCATGAAGAGCAGTTGCTTGCCGGGATGGGCCCACATGAAGGCGAGGTAGGCGCGGTGGTTCGCGCGCCGCTGCCACCAGTCGCCGGGCATCTTGGACACCAGGGCCCGCTTGCCGTGCACCACCTCGTCGTGCGAGATCGGCAGCACGTAGTTCTCGCTGTAGGCGTACACCATCGAGAACGTCATCTCGTGGTGGTGGTACTTGCGGTGCACCGGCTCCTTGGCCATGTACTCCAGCGAGTCGTGCATCCAGCCCATGTTCCACTTCAGCCCGAAGCCGAGCCCGCCGCGGTCGGTGGGCGCGGTCACCCCGCCCCACGCGGTGGACTCCTCGGCGATCGTCACCACGCCCGGCGCGCGCCGGTACACGGTGGCGTTCATCTCCTGGAGGAACGCCACCGCGTCCAGGTCCTCCCGGCCGCCGTACTGGTTCGGCGTCCACTGACCGGAGTCGCGCGAGTAGTCCAGGTAGAGCATCGAGGCGACCGCGTCCACCCGCAGCCCGTCGATATGGAACTCCTCGCACCAGTAGACGGCGTTCGCCACCAGGAAGTTGCGCACCTCGGTACGGGCGAAGTCGAACTCGTACGTCCCCCAGTCGGGGTGCTCGGCGCGCTGCGCGTTCCCGGGCTCGTACAGCGGGTCCCCGTCGAAGCGGGCCAGTGCCCAGTCGTCCTTCGGGAAGTGCGCCGGCACCCAGTCCATGATCACGCCGATCCCGGCCCGGTGGCAGGCGTCCACGAAGTACCGGAAGTCGTCCGGGGCGCCCAGCCGCGAGGTCGGCGCGTAGTACGAGGTCACCTGGTAGCCCCAGGAGCCGCCGAAGGGGTGCTCGGCGACCGGCATCAGCTCCACATGGGTGAAACCGAGGTCCTTCACGTACGCCGGCAGCTCCTCGGCCAGCTCGCGGTAGGTGAGGCCCTTGCGCCAGGACGGCAGGTGCACCTCGTAGACGGAGAACGGCGCCTCGTGCACGGGCGTGTCCCCGCGGCGCGCCATCCACTCGGCATCGCCCCACTCGTGGTGCGCGGCCGTCACGATCGAGGCGGTGTCCGGCGGCACCTCGGTGCGCCGCGCCATCGGGTCGGCCTTCAGGAACCGGTCGCCGTACTGCGAGGTGATCTCGAACTTGTACGTGGCGCCCTCGCCGATGCCGGGCAGGAACAGCTCCCACACCCCGGCCGCGCCCAGCGAGCGCATCGGGAAGGCGGTGCCGTCCCAGTAGGAGAAGTCGCCGGCCACCCGCACGCCGCGCGCGTTGGGCGCCCACACCGTGAACCGGGTGCCGGCCACGCCCTGGTGGACCATCGGCTCGGCGCCGAGCGCCGTCCACAGCTGCTCGTGCCGGCCCTCCCGGATCAGGTGCAGGTCCAGCTCGCCGAGGGCGGGCAGGAAGCGGTAGGGGTCGTGGACCTCGTACTCGTCGTGCTCGTAGGCGACGACGAGGGTGTACTGCGGGATCGCCTCGAACGGCAGGACGGCCGAGAACAGGCCGTCGCCCTCCGAGACCAGTTCGGTGCGCTCGCCGCCGACGACGACGCCCACCGCGCGGGCGAACGGACGCAGCGCCCGGAAGGCGACACCGCCGTCCACCGGATGCGCGCCGAGCAGCGCGTGCGGATCATGGTGCGCGCCGGACAGCAGCCGCTCACGGTCGGCGCCGTCCAGGGGCGGGGCGGCCCGGACCTGGCCCGCCGCGGGCGGGACGGGTCCGGACGGCTCGGGAAGTGACGTTTCGCGCAGTGCCACCGGTTCAGCCTCCTCTCACGGCGAGACGTTCGATCGCCGCCATCGGTACGGCGAGCCAGTCGGGGCGGTGCCGGGCCTCGTACAGCACTTCGTACACGGCACGGTCCGTCTCGTAGGCCCGCAGCAGGGCGTGTTTCTTACGGGGGTCCCAGCCGGCCCGGGAGGCGTACCCGGCGCAGTACGCCTCCCGGCAGCGGCGCGCCCACTCCGGGCGCCAGGGGCGGCGCTGCCGGGCGGCGTAGTCGAAGGAGCGCAGCATCCCGGCGACGTCCCGCACCGGGGACTCGGGGATGCGGCGCTCGGCGAGCGGACGCGACGGCTCGCCCTCGAAGTCGATCACGAACCACTCGCGGCCTGCCCGCAGCACCTGGCCGAGGTGCAGATCGCCGTGGATGCGCTGGGCGGGCGGCCCGGCGTCGCAGCCGGCCAGCGCGGCGAACGCGGTGCGCAGCCGGGCCGCGTACGGCTTGAGCGCGGGCGCGTTGTGCGCCGCCGCCTCCAGCCGCTCGGTCATCGCGGCCGCGGTGCGCGCCATCTCCCGGTGGGCGCCGGTCGGGAACGCCTCGGCCAGGGCCAGGTGGACCTCCGCCGTCGCTTGTCCCAGCTGGTGTGCCTGGGCGGTGAAGTCGTCGCCGGTGGCCAGCGCGCGCAGGGCCAGCGTCCAGCCGTCGGCCGCGTCGCGCAGGAACGGCTGGAGCACGCCGAGCGTCGCCGCCTCCGGTTGGGTGGTGCGCAGCCACGCCACCGGGGCCGGGACCCGGCGGCAGCCCTGCCGGGCCAGGGCCCACGGCACCTCCAGGTCCGGGTTGACGCCCGGCTGGATGCGGCGGAAGACCTTCAGGATGAACTCGTCGCCGTACACGATGGACGAGTTGGACTGCTCGGCCTCCAGCACCCGGGGTGCCAGGCCGGCGGAGATCGGCACCGACGGGTCGGCCTCGAAGCGCAGCGGTCCCGAGGTGCCGGGGTGCCGCAGCCGTTCCAGCAGCACCTGGGCCGAGCGCGGGTCGCACAGCGCGTCGTAGATCACGAAGCCGGCCAGCGGTCCGGTGACCGGGCGTCCGATGAGGGCCCGGTGCAGCCGGGGCGCCAGTTCCCGGCGCACGCCGAGCAGCAGCTGGTAGCAGTCGGCGGGCGGCGGCACGGACGTCCCGGCGGGGGCGGGGACGCCGCCGTGCCCGGAGGGGACGCCCGAGTGCTCGGCGTGGACCAGCAGGTGCAGACAGCCCGGGAACAGCTCCGTCATCGACAGCAGCCGCAGATCGGTGACCGGCCGGTCCTTGCCCGCGAACCAGCGCTGGCGCGGCAGCCACTCGCGCAGCAGCGACCCGAGCGAGGCCATGGGGTCGGTCAGGGCGGCCGTGCCCGGCAGCAGGGATGCGGTCTTCGCCATGGTCACACTCCTTCTCTCTCGGCCGGGCGCTCAGACCCGCCGCCCGATCCGGGATGCGACTTTGGTGAGCCGGAACCAGTAGAAGCCGTGTCCCGCCATGGTCAGCAGGTACGGCAGCTCCCCGATGGCCGGGAAGCGCACCCCGCCGATCAGCTCGACCGGATGCCGTCCGTCGAAGGCGCTGAGGTCCAGTTCGGTGGGCTGGGCGAAGCGGGAGAAGTTGTGCACGCACAGCACCAGGTCGTCCCGGTACTCCCGCAGGAACGCCAGCACGGCCGGGTTGGAGGACTGGAGTTCCGTGTACGAGCCGAGTCCGAAGGCGGGGTTCTGCTTGCGGATCTCGATCATGCGGCGGGTCCAGTGCAGCAGCGAGGAGGGCGACGACATGGACGCCT
>NZ_JBFBEK010000031.1:0-100513 GCF_040683715.1 Streptomyces sp. NPDC093260 | reverse complement strand
GACACTCGGGACCTCAGCCTGCCCCGCCACAGCCCACGGTACGAAAACGGTCCACCGACTCCGTCGGCGGACCGTCATGCAAGATCGAGGCTAAGGGCTCGCAGAAAAACAACACGCTGATTTACCGGCCTGGTTGAGCAACTGTGGTAGCGGTCGTCGACCAGCTGCGATCTCACGGGCGGCAAGGTAGGAACCCTTCCGGGCCAGCGCGGTGCAGATTGCTGTGACCTGGAAGTTCAGCATCCCAAACTACAACGATGGGCTCCAGAACCGGAACCGACGTCTTGTTTTTCTGCCTGCTTGGGGTACTCCCTCTCGCCCACCTCGACGGCGGGCAGTGTCGGGGACTGCCTTCTCCTGTTCCATGCGGAAGTCGCAGACCGAACTCACGTCGCCTGCCGCCGTATGCGCCGCAGCTCAACCCGGTCGGGGGCATATGGTCCCTGCTCCGCAGGCGCTGCCAGGCCAACACCGCCTTCATCGACCCCGTCCGCCTGATGCGCGCCCTCCGGCAGGGACTGCGCCAACTCCAATACCGGCCCGACCTCATCGACGGATGCCTTACCGGCACCGGACTCGCCCTGACGACACCACGCCTACAGCGTCAGCAACGAGGCGGCCGCCGATAAGGTGGCACACAACGGCTGGTCCGGAGTGAATCCCCTGTCGGACAACCGCGTGGCCGGCATCACCGCCGACCGGGCACGCCTTGAGCGCGGAGTACGGAACTCCGTTGCCATCGTCACCGCGTTGACTCCCGCGCTCGGTTACCGCACCAGTGCCGAGATCGCAAAGGAATCCTTCGCGACGGGCGTTCCTGTGTGGGAGATCGTCGTGGGCAGAGGGCTGCTGTCGAGAGAACATGCCGATGCTTTGCTGTCTCCCACGGCGCTGGTTCGGCCGAATGGCCCGTGGCCGCCGGATCTCCCGGGAGACGCGGAAACGGTGCAGTGCGCGGCGCGGGAGTCCGGAGGGGTAAGTCTGCCTGCCGTTACGTAACCGCCGAACCTCCCTGGCACCGCCCCCTGGGGTCTCCCTGGCGGGGCGGGCGGGACGGCAGCCGGCACCGGCCGCGTCCGTTTCTCGCTCGCGCGGTGGGTCCTCGCCCCGCGCACGACGTGGCAGGCGCGCCGCCTGGCCGCCGAATGCGGCGAGGGGATGGACGCCCGGCGTGGGTGATGGCCCGCCCGGCCCGTTATCCGGATGAGCGCGGTTATTCCATGGGTCCACCTGGAGAATGACCGTCGGGCCGCGGACTGAGCAAGCTCAGGCGCCGACCCTCGGCTCACGCGGAGTGCTTCCTCTCGCGACGGCGTGGGTTGACTCGGCCGATTCCCGCGAGGTTCTACCGACGGTAGAATCGGGGGTATGAGTAAGCCGACGAGCATCAAGACCAGCGAGGAAGTGCGCGACCGGCTGCGCATCCTTGCTGAAGAGCGCGGCACCACTATCACTGAGCTGCTGGAAGAGCTTGCTTCCCGCGAGCTCACGGAATCCGAGCGGGAGCAGCGTGCTGTAGAGGCGGCCCGTGAGCTCGGTATCGAGTACAGCGAGCAGGTGCAGCAGGTCGGCCAGGATGCCTGGGCGAAGATCCGCGCCCATCAGGGCGGCGCCGCCGCGTGAACCTGACGGCCGTCCTGGACCACACCGCTCTGCTCGCCTTGTACCGTGCGGACCCCTTCTTCACCGGTCTTTACGTCGAAGCCTCGCGTGGCACCGGCCGCGTCCTCATCCCGTCACTCTCCGTCGTTGCGGCCGAGCGGCAGGACGCCGGCGCCGGCAAGCACGCGGCGTCACTGCGGTTCGCTGAGAGCGTTCCGTTCACGGCCGCGCACGCGGTGGATGCGATGGGCTGGAGAGGTATGGACTGGCCGGTGGCTCACGCGGCGGCGATCGCCTGGCACGCGGTCAAGGCGGGAGAGCCGCTGACGGTCCTGTCGCTGGAGCCCGAGCTGTACGCAGGCACGGGCATCACTCCGCTGAATCCCATCTGACCACGTCCAGCAGGCAGGAGGGACTGCTTCCCATGGGAAACAGCCCCTCCTACCGGGTTCAGTGCCTGGCGTGCAGGTACACCTCACCACGGACCGCGGCAAGACGACCACCCCTCGCAACCGACCAGCTCACGCCGGCCGTCGGCGGCAGACAGCCTCCGGCCGGCGCCACCGCCCCCGTGCGGCGCGCGCCCACCCAGGTGCTGGAGGGGCCGGGCCGTGCAGGGGGCGTACGACCACCACCGGCTGGCCGCGAAGGCCGCGGCCCAGGAACTCGACCAGGCGCGGTTGTCCTCGGTGTACACACTGGCCTCCTCCCTCCTCGACAAGGTCGGGTCGTACGAGCAGGCGTCGCCTGACAGCGAACCGGGCCCGCACCTGGGCCGAGGTGTCCGGCTCCCCCCTCGCCGCGGCCGCCGCCGCCCGGAGCCGGCCGGGATGTCGATGGGCTCGCCGTTCTGCGGGTTGCGGGCAGTACGAGCGGTCTATCGACCGCAAGCTCGCCGGTCTCGCCGTCACCCTGCGACGGGACCACGGCGGCGTCACTCCCCCCAGAGTTCACCGGAACCGCCTGGGAACTGCTCAAGGACCTCAAGCGGCAGGCCGGCGCCCGCAAGAAAGCGCGCGGCGCTGTCAGCATTGAAGCGCGTGCGTGCGACACGGCGGCGGGCTTGTCGCAAGACGGACCCACTCGGCGTGACCCGCAGCGCCTTGCCGGTGGCAGAGGACCCGTGCCAGGAGGCCGCCGATACCCATCGTGTACCGTCTCGCTGTTGCCCAGCTCTCCCTGAGCAGCGGCAGCACCGTGTCCTTGCCGGCGTTTACCGTTGCTTGCCCGGCACTCGCCATCCTGACGGGCGCCTGGTGCACTGGCCGATCCGGAGCGTGGAGGTGCGGGCATGAATGGTGCGTCGGCTCCTGATGAGCGCCTGGCGATGTGCAGTGTCTGCTGGGGCCGGTCCCACCCGGCGCGCTGCGCGGCGCCCATGTCCCCATGTCCTCCCCGTGGATGACGGCCTGGCCCGCCGCGGTGGGGTGCCGGCACCGAACGACCGCAGCCGGACGAGGCGGCCTTGAGGGCCCGTACCTCCCCGTCGGCAGAGACCCCGGCGGCCGGACGGGGCGTCCCTCGCGCCGCGTGACGGACGACGCAGCGTACGCCTGGCACCGGCGGGGCCGCGCGCCGTGCGACACCCGGTCGGCGACCCTCGCCGACCGCGAAAGGACGTGATACGCAAGTGACTTCTGTCAGAGGCCGTTGATACCCTCCACGGATCATGGGGTGCGGTGGCACGTCTGCCGTGCGGGGTGGCGGGGACTCCCCGCCCACGCGCGACCGACTCGCGGGCCGGTCGCACGACCGTCCCCCACCGGCCTCCCGCTCCTCTCGTACGAGTCACCTGAGTCAAAGGAACACTTCGTTGCTTCCTGCCAGAACCACCGGGCGGCGCCTCGGCGCCGCCCTCGCCACCGTCCTCGCCTTCACGGCCGGCGGTGTCGGACTGACCGTCCCGGCGGTGGCCGCGCCCACCGCCGGCAACGCGCCCGCCGCGCCCGGGGACCAGTCGGTGCCCGCCTTCCCGAAGGGTGAGACCATCGCCGGCGTCACCGCGTCCGGCTATCTGACCTGGGACCAGAGCAGCTTGACCAGGAGCTGGACGCCCGTCGGCGGCGGCACCCCGACGCAGTGGCCGTGGAGCGTCCCCGTCCAGGCCACCGGCACGGGCGACCTCGTCGCCGTGTCCTCCGGCTCCACTGCCCGGATCATCGACATGGCGAGCGGCTCGACCGTCCACACCTACGACCTCGGCCCGTCCGTCAGCGGGGTGCGCTACGCGGGCGCCGCCGGCACCTCGCTGTTCACCACGGTGGACGACGCCGACGGTACGACGCTCCGGATGCACACCAAGGGTCAGTCGACGCGCGTGGTGACCGGTGCGCTCCCGAAGAACGCCACCGGCGTCAAGGTGACGCCCGGCACCGCTGCCGAGGCGCTGGTGACGTACTCGACCGGCACGGGGACGGGCGCCCGGTACTACTTCGGTCTCGTCGACTTCGCCACCGGCACCGTGAAGGAGACCCACGAGGTCCCGCAGGCCGCCACCACGAAGAGCAACATCGCCGTCTCGGCCACGCACGTGGCCTGGGCCCGGTACAACGGTACGGACGACGCCACGGTGACGGTCGTCGAGCGGTCGACGGGCACGGCCCGGGACATCCACGTGGGCACGGTCTGGCCCCCCGCCGTGGCGCTCGGCCTCCAGGACGACTGGCTGACGTACGGCAACAAGGGAGGCCTGGACTCCATCTCCGCGTACTCCTCGAACGCGCTGACCGGGTACGACCTGAAGACCGGCGCCACCCGCAAGCTCCTCGACCACATCACCTCGACGGCCACCGCCCCCGACGGCACGCTGTACGCGCGCGGCGGCACGGTCGCCTTCAACGAGGGCCTCTACCGGATCGCCCCGGGCCAGGACGGCACCCCGGCCGCCACCCTGGTCGCGAGCACCGGAGAGCCCACGCGGATCACCCTGACCGGCCAGAGCGTCCCCGCCACGGTCGACCTCGACCGCAACAACGGCAAGGCATCGCTGAGATGGCAGCTGTCCCGGGGCAACGCCGAGGTGACTGTCACCCTGAAGCACACCCGCACCGGCCAGACCCGGATCGCCTCCTTCACCGACCCGGGCACCACCGTCAGCCTCGACTGGGACGGCGGTCTCGGCTGGCCCCCGGGCGGCGCCTACAACGGTGACTACACGTGGACGCTGGTCGCCAAGCCGCTCAACGGCATCGGCCCGGACCTCACCTCCTCCGGCTCGTTCAAGGTCGTCCGCACCGCCAAACCGCACGACTTCGACGACAACGGCACGCCGAACGTGCTCGCGCGCGACGCCGCTGGCCGGCTGTGGAACAGCGACACCTACCACGACCCGTACAACCCCGGTCAGCTGTCGGGTCACGGGACGAAACTCATCGGCTCGGGGTGGGGGATCTACAACCAGATCGAGGCCGTCGGCAATGTCGGCGGCGCGGTCCACGCCGACGTCGTGGCCCGCGACGGCAGCGGTGTCTTGTGGCTCTACCTCGGCCGCGGCGACGGCACCTTCGCCGCCCGGTCGAAGATCGGCGGCGGCTGGCAGACGTACAACAAGATCACCGGCGGCACCGACTACACCGGCGACGGCAAGGCCGACCTCCTCGCCACCGACAGCACCGGCGTGCTGTGGCTCTACAAGGGCACCGGCCAGTACAAGACGCCGTTCACCCCCAGGGTGAAGGTCGGCGGCGGCTGGAACACCTACGACAAGATCACCGCGGTGGGGAACGTGGGCGGCGCCGCAGGCGGTGACCTGGTCGCCCGGGACCGCGACGGCGTGCTGTGGCTCTACCTCGGCAACGGCAACGGCACCTTCGCCTCCCGCACCCGGATCGGCGGCGGCTGGAACGCCTACAGCCACCTCGTCGGCATCGGCGACGGGAACCGGGACGGCCGGGCGGACCTGCTCGCCTACGACGTGCGCAACAACAGGGCGTACTTCTACTCTGGCACCGGCAACTGGCGGGCGCCTTTCGCGACCCGGACACCGTCCGTCGCCCCCGACCGGGTGCAGGCCGGCGACTCCTACGCGCTCAACCACGTCGCCTGAGCGTCCCTCCCGGGACCGCGTCCCGATGTTCCCGTGCCCCCGCGTCGCAGCCGTCGGCGCGGGGGCACGGCGCGTCAACGGCCCGCAGGGCATCCGACACCGAGCCGGACGACCACGGCCTCGGGCGGTCCCGTGGCGGGCTGACCACGAAGTTCACCTCGCCACCGAGCAGGGGCAACAACCCATGTCCCTGATCATCACGGCCGGGCACTGCCACGACAACCCGCAGTTGCGACCAGTGCTCGAGAAAATCCGGGTTCCGCGCACCAGTCAGGGCCAGCCGCGCACCAGGCCGGACAAGGTCCGCGCCGATAAAGCCCATGGCTCCCACGCCGACCGCTCCTACCTCCGCAGACGCCGGATCGGCTGCACCATTCCCGAGAAGGCCGACCACGTCCGAAACCGCGAAAAGCGCGGCGCCCACGGCGGGTGACCACCGAAGCTCGACAAGAACGACCACAAGCAACGCCAAGCCGTGACGGGCTCATGGTCGGCCCCGAGTCCGAGGTGCCAGTCGTGGTCTAGTGCTATGACCGCGAACCTTTGCCGGGTTGCCCGTTGTGCTGGGTGCCGGTGACGGCACTCGGCAAGGGGGAACGGGCATGGTCAGGGTTCGCCGGCTGACAGAGCAGGAGGGACAGAGGCCACAGCGGATTGTCCGGCCGGGAAGCACCAGTTCGGTGCGGTTCCGGCGGGCGATGACGCTTCTGGCCTCATCGAGAGCAGCCCGGTCCGGGTGATCGCGCAGCCAGTGCAGGCCGACGAGGACACCGTCCGGGACGTGATCCACGTGTTCGACGAGGTGGGGCTGGCCTGGCCTGTCTGGACCCTCGGTGGGTGGGAGGCCGCCGTCCCCGCCTGCTGAGCGTCGAGGACGAGGATTTCGTCATCGAGGCGGCCACCACCCGGCCCACCGTGCCGGGCAAGCCCTTCACCCGCTGGTCAACCCACAAGCTCGCCGAGCACCTGCGGCGCAACATCACCCGCCCGGTGAGGACCGGCCGCGAGGCCCTGCGCTGCCTACTGCTGCGCAGCGGGATCTCCTTCCAACGCACCGAGACCTGGGAGGAGTCCCCGGACCCCGACTTCGGCGACAAGCTCGACCGGATCGAACTCGCGCTCACAGAGCGGCCGGACCGGACCTTCGCCCTGGACGAGTTCGCCCCGCTCGGCGTACGTCCGATGGCAGGATCGTGCTGGGCTCTCCGGTCGAGTCCGGACCGGCTACCGGCGACCTACCGCCGCACCCACGGCATTCCGCTCCATCTTGTCCGTCAAGCCGCGAAGGATCGTCCAGCCGATGCGGTGGACCTTCTTCCCGCAGCTGCTCATTTCGACGAAGGAGCGGCTGACGCGCATGCCGCTCGCGTCGAAGCCGCCCGACACCACCAGCACTGCCGGGCGACCCTCCGCCTTGACCTTCGCCTTCACCTTCGCATGTCATCAGGCGCCCGCGTGTACGTGTGCGGCCCACACCGACGGCAGGTTCGGATACTTCGCCCTGAGCTGCCTGACCGTGCGATGGACCGCCGCCGACGCGCACAACGCACCGGATCGGTCCGCGATCAACTCGCCGTAGAGCTGCTGGCTGAAGGCTGGCGCTACCACGTCGTCGACGCGCCAAAGCGTGCCGACCACCTGGGAAAAACCGGCTATCTGAAAAGCCGCCAACGGGTGGATCGCCTCGTCGGACAGGCGCGCAGTGGTGCGGGCCGTGTCGCAGGCCGACAGGAACGCGAACTCCGCGTTCCGCAGACGCAGCCGGGAAAGGTCCAGCACCCGAAGCGGCGCGCGGTCGTGGTCGTGCAGCGCGAGGTGGCTGTCCGAAGGGTTGTCCGGGTCGCTGTACCCGTGGCAGGCGAAGTGCGCCCAGCCACTGGCCGGCAAGGCGTCGAGAACGGCGTCTCGAGTCGCGTCCGCACCGACCAGGACCGTGGCGCCGGGTATGAGAGCGGCCAGGTGGTCGGCTTCGGCCTGTGCGCCGGGCAGGTCCGGGGCGTCCGGAGTGTGCGGCATCGCGACCACCAGGAGCTGCGGCTCGTTCCGGTCGTCGCGGCGGCCCGCGCGGGCGTGACCCAGGGCGCGGATCGTCGGCGTCGTCGAGGAGACGACGCGGTCGAGGAGCACAGGTCCGCCGTCGCGGTGGTGGCCCGCCGCGTGCAGGGGGAGCAGGCTGAGCGGCCCGACCGGGGCCCACCAGATCCTTGGCCACGGACCATCCGCCGCCGGTTGCGCCGTCATCCCCAGTTCGCCGAGCACAGGGCCCACGACGGCGTCCCACAGCCACTCGAGCGTGTCATGGATCGCCTGCTCGGCGACCAGCCGCTCCTCCGTGAACGCGGTGTGCAGAGCGCGTACGCGCTGGCTCACGGTCTCTTCGCTCAGCCGATCCAGCGCGCGCGACCGGACCCCGTCCGGAGTGATGATCAGCGCGTCACACCGGTGCCGGCTGACGTTGACATACACGATCGGGCCCTCGTGTGCCTGCGCGGTGAGGTCGGTGAGCAGCGGGGGTCGCAGGAACCGCTCCATCCCGGGCAGCGCGCGGATCCGGTCGGTCACCGCGTCGAGTTCGTCGGCGAGTGCCACTCGGTCGCTCGTGGTGTCGGTTTCGAATTCCGCGGTGAGTGTCCGGAAGCGGTCGGCCAGCTCAGGTGCCCGCTCGCGCAGGTCGGAAAGGTCACCGCGGCTGTCGAGTGCCTGGGCGGCGAGCACGCAGCGTCCGGATTCGAGCAGGGTCACCGCGCTCACCTCGTCGCCGACGGCCAGCGCGCACGCTGCCGCGTCGGCGGCGACCCCGGCGAACCGGCCGAGCCAGTACTGGGCGTCATCGCGGCCGAGGCGGCGCCCGGCGAGCCGGGGGAGCAGTCGGACCGCGGTGGCGTACCCTTCGGCAGCCACGTCGAACTGCCCCGCCTCGGCGGCCAGATCTCCCCACCGGTCCGCCGCTTTCGCCCGGCTCTCCGCCGGTGATCCGGCAGACGCCGCGGCCTCCCGGTAGCAGCCGAGTGCTTCGGTCAGCGCCTCGCCGTCGCCGAGGTGCCGGAAGCCGAGCGCCAGGACGTTGGCGACGTGGGTCAGGAGACTCGCCCGGAAATAGGCGTCCTGCGCGGGCCTTCGCACCGCACTCCGGGCCAGGCCGACCGCCTCGGCGAGGACCTGCGGATCCGGATCCGGCGCCTCCCGTCGCGCGAGGGCGGGTGCGACGGGGTTCGTGCACCAGTCGCCGAGCGCGGCGGCCAGGTTCGCGGTGTACCTGGGCCAGTCCGGGCTGTCCTGCGGAGTCGCGGCCACGGACGCGCGACGCGCGGCGATCGCGTCCCGCAACGCGTTCCGGTCGCCGGAATCGGCGTACGCCATCTCCAGCACACCGCCGAGATTGGCCAGCCGCACTGCTCGGTGCGGGTCGTCGTCCGCCGTGACGTCCGCGGCCGCGCGGTGTGCGTCGATCGCTTCGTCGAGCACGCGCGCCTCGCCCGTCCTGGTGAACCAGTCGGACAGTATGGCGCCAAGGTTGGAGAGCCGCTGGGGCTGCCCGGCGACCAGGCTCGCGCCGAGGCGGACGGACTCCCGGGCACGGTCGACCGCCTCCGACAACACCTGCAGTTCACCGGTCACCTGGTACCGGTCGTGCAGCATGACGGCGAGGATCCCGAGTGAACGCGGGTGGTCACCCTGCCCGGCCGTGGCCTCAGCGGCATGGCGAGCGACGTCGATCGCGTCCGTGACGTGGGCGAGGTCTCCGGTCGCGTGGAACAATGCTTTCAGGTTGGCGGCAAGGTTGCCCATGAACTGTGCCCGCTGCGGATGGTCCGCCGGCGTGCACGCGACCGCCTCCCGCTCGATGGTGACGGCCTCCGCCAGCGCGGCGTGGTCCCCGAACGCTTCCCCCCGGGTGGCCAGCGCCGTGGCGAAGTGGTCCAGCCGCACGCCTCGACGGGGGTGCCCGGCGGGGGTGGCCGCCGCCGCTGAACGCCCGAGCTCGATGGCCCGCTCCAGCAGGTCCGAGTCCCGGGTCTGCTCGAACTCGGCGGCGTACCGGCCGCACACTTCGGCTTCGGTGTCGGCACGTTCCCAGCCACTGCTCGATGTCGGACGCTCGCCGGTGAGCGCGGCCCATTCTCGTTCCGTGGTCGTCAGCTCGACGAGGTTCTGCGAGTGCCGCGGATTGGTGACCGGCGTATGGGCCACCAGCGTCTGCCGGACCCGAAGCACTTCGGCCAGATCGTCCCGCGCTCCGCGAGCCCGGTAGCGGTCGTAGAGGAGGTACGCGAGGATTCTCAGTCGTTCGAGCACGTCGGACGACCCGGCCGGCGTGAGCTCCACCGCTCGCCGCGCGGCATTGACGGCTTCCTCCACGACACCGGTCTCCCCGGTCTCATGGGACCAGTCGCGCAGGACGACGGCGAGGAAGTGCAGACTCCTGGCGGTGGTCCCGTCATCGGGGGAGCACTCGGCGGCGGCCCGCGCGTGCTCGGCGGCCTCCGCCAGGGGGGCGAGGTCCTTCGTCACGGTGAACGCCGTCCGCAGCGCGACAACGAGGTTGCCCAGGTAGTACGCCTTCTTCGTGGACGGTGCCTCGTCGACGGCCGTCCGGCTCCAGTACAGCGCGTCGGTCAGAGTGCCACGGTCCTGGTTCTGCTGGAACGCGGTGTGCAGCAGCATGCCGATGTTGTTGGCATAGTGGGCCGAGTCCTCGGGGCTTTCGTACGCGCGGACGTAGGCCTCCATGACTTTGCTGACGGCTTCCCGCAGGAACTCGAAGTTTCCGGTCTGGTGGTAGCGGGTCTGCAGCAGGCCCCCGAGATTGGACAGGATCAAGCAGCGCTCGGTCACGTCCTCGGCGGCCAGCACGGCATGGCCGAGGTCGATCGCCTTCTCGACCGACGCGGGGTCCGCGCTGTGTCGGGCCACCCGGAACGCCTCCCAGAACCGCTCGGCCAGTACGTTCGCGGGTCCGCCGCCCACGCGTCAGTCCTCGTTGCCGTTCGAGGTGCCGGCTGGACCGCCGGGCGCGTCGTCCGGCTCGGCGACCGTGCGTTTCGGGGTGTAGCCGCGTTCCGCGGCCTCCTGCAGCAGCGCCGCCTCTTCGGGCGTGAGCTCGAGTTCGTGCGCGAGTTCGGGTTCGTGCGCGAGTTCGGGTTCGTGCGCCATTATCGCTCCTCCTCCGGCACGGCCGCCGGTTCTCCGGCTTCGACGAACTCCAGCACGTCGAAGTCTTCCGCCCGCAGCCGCAGGCCCGCCGTCCCGTGCACGCGCGCGCCGAACGCCCCGTCGGCACCCATCACGCGCGCCGATTCGAGGTACAGCTCGGCCGGGTGGGGGTACGAGGAGGCGTACGACCTGTTGCCGTACCAGCCGCCCGCCCAGTTGCCGTCCTTGAGCCGCACGCGCACGAAGCACGGTTCGCGGTCGCGGAACGCGTGGTCCCAGGCGCTGGGCGTGCGTAGGAACCGAGCCTTGCGCCGTTGCCGATCCACCTGGGAAACGGTGACCGCCGCCGCGGCCGGCACGACGAGGAACAGCACCACGGCGACGAAGCCGACCACTCGCGGCCGCTCCACGAAGCCGTCCCAGCCGCCGTCGACGCCTCGAGCCAGACGAACCAGCGCTGGCCCCGCCACCACCGCGTACAGGGCGTCCAGCGCGACGGACGCGACGATCGCCCGCAGCACCCGCTCGCCCAGATCACGCTCACCGGGCACCGGCCCACGGCGGCGCTCCCGGACGAACTGATAGGTGACCCCGGGCAGCACCAGAAAGACGAGTAGAGCAAGCTGCAAGACGGTCGCAGGCGCCTGCACTCACCACCCCCATGTCGCACGGACTCCGCTCGATCAGGCTACTGGCTTGAGTCTCCACGGTCGACAGAACAGCCCTTTCCGCTGGTTGCCGGGAGGCACTGGCCGGCCTCGGCGACGCCGCGTTCGCTGCGCAGCCTGCGGATCTCACCGTATGCGGTCTCCAGCCGTCGGGTGAGTTCGCTGTTCTCGGCCCTCAGATGCTCGATGCGCGCGAGCGCGATCTCCAGACGTAGCTGGATGGAGGTGGCCGATGCGGGTTGCGAGCCGGTCCGCTCGGTGGCGGTGCTGCCGGTCCTGCATCTGCCTGATGGCGGCCACGAGGTCGGGCTGGCTGCCGGGCCGGAGCCGGATGACGGTGACGGTCACCGTGACGCCCCGCACGTTCGTGTTGAACGGCAGGGGAAGGCGGTCCGACCGTGTGGAACGCTGCGAGCTGATCGCACTCGTCGTAGGCGTCGACGATCACCTCCGCGACCATGGCGTCGAGTTCGGCGGTGGTGAGCCTCATCGCCGGTGCCGCCGTTGCGCGCGCAGGAGGTCCGCGAGGCGTGCGCCGACCGGAGTGATGCTGGGCAGGGGCTCGTGTACGAAGTGGTTCTTCTTGCGGCGGCGCAGCAGTTCCTCGCCGTCCCGCTCCCAGGTGAACGCGGGCTTGCGCAGGAGCGCGCGGAATACGGCGTCGGCGTTGGCGGGGTGCCGCTGGACCAGGCGGCGGATGACCATGGGGGAGACGGAGTCGTCGTTCAGGTACTGCCGGAGCTGTGCCAGGTGGGTGCGGTCGCGGGCGAGGGCCGGATCGGCGAACAGGGCGTCCAGGCGGCCGAAGTCGCCGTAGTAGCAGATGCCTTCGGTCGCGTCGCAGATCACGGCGACGGTGTCCGCGTCGAGCAGGTCTTCGGGCAGGCTGCTGAGCTCGTCGGGGGAGGGGCCGCCGTCCCTTGCCCGGGAAGCGGCTTCGTCGTCGAGTTCGGCGAGGGCTTTGTCCTGCCGGTGACGGTGATAGTCCCGAAGCCGGAGCTGCGCCTGGCCGGGGTCGAGGACGAGCAGGTCGGTGCCGAACAACTCGATGAAGTCGGCACGGGCCTCGGCCTGCATCTGCCAGGCCTGGCGGAGCATTTCGGGATTGCGGCGCAGCAGCTGCGGATGGACGGCGAGGGTCTGGGCGGCGACCTGCGCCAACTCAGGACCGTCGCCGGGGGAGTAGGTGGTGAGGTCGCCGCTGATCAGCCAGGCGTCGGTGTCGGGGTGAACGGGCACGATCCGGGCGGCGACGAACATCCCCTTGCGGAGCTTGCCCAGGGCACGGTGCCCCATGTTGGAGTGGACCCGGTAGACGAGGTCGTCGAGCAGGTTGTGCAGGATGGCGGTGCTCCGGTCCAGGCCCTGGATCTCGAAGATGCCCTCGACCACGTCGCGCCAGCCGAGCAGCATCGCCCGCTCGTCCTGCGGCAGCGGCGGCCGGCGCTGGGCCACGAACCGCTCGACGACGGTGGAGCCGTCCGGCAACCGGTACTGCAGAGCGAAGTGGTCGATCGTCTCGACGGCGGTCGCCTCGTCCAGGAAGCCGAGCCGGTCCGCGGCCTCGTCGAGCCGGGCATCCAGCCGCCGGGCGAAGCGCGGATTCTGTGCGAAGGCCACCAGTTCGCTCTTGAGGTCCCCGCTCCGTGCGACCAGTCTGTCGACCTGGGACCGGGTGAGGGCCGTGAGGGAATCGCCCTTTTCCACTTCTATCTGCCTGTTCTCTTCGGATGTCACGGCCGGTGCGGCCCGCCGCGTCGGTGGCGCTCCCGGCCAGGGTGTGTGTCACGCGCCGGACGGCCGGAGAGGCGACAGGTGAGTTGCTGGGCAAGCCGTTCGCATTGAGTGCCGCACGGCGACATCGACGGCACTGCGGTCGTTGAGTTCGACACCGCGCGCGGCAAGGGCGGTGGTGATCTGTTCGGCCGGGCCCCACATCTCCGCATGCCCTCCCAGACGTCGGCCGCCCCCGGCGTCAGCAGCGCCGGCTTGTCACCGGAGTGCCGCAGACCTCACCGATCCGCGCCATCAGCGCGCGCGGAACCGGACCGTCATACTCGACGAACAGCACCCGCTCGCTGTCCCACTGACGCGGCGAACGGCATACGTGGCTCTTGCCGCCGCCCGACCCGCGACGGCCTCGACTCCTCGGCATGGCTGCGATTCTGGCAGAGCCGCGCGGGGTAGTAGACGCGGTCGCGGATCGCAGAGGGCCGCACTTTCCCTCCGCACAGGGTGCAGCGCACCCGCCCCCGGAGCGCCGTTGTCGCAGGTACTGGCGGCAGGCACCGTTGCTGTAAGCCTTATCCGCCGCGACGCTGTCGGGCTTCCTGCGAGGCCTGCCCGCTCCGAGGCGGGGCACCCTGATCCTCTCCAGCACCGATGTGAACTGAGTGCAGTCCGCCCGTTGTCCTGCAGTGACGATCAGGGACAGCGGGCGGCAGAGGCCGTCGGCACTTAGATGGATCTTGCTGGTGAAGCCGCCGCGCGAGCGGCCCAGGCCCTCATTTCGTTCGCCACCACCGCCAACCGACCCACCCGACTTCGCCATGGCCTCCCGATCTGGTGTTCTGTCTCCTCGTCCCCTTTTGGCCCGGCGCGCCTCATCGGGAGTTCGGTTCGGGCGCCGGCCGCGTGCTGGTGGGCGCGCACGGTAGTGGAGTCCACCGACACGTCCCAGTCGATCTCGCCCACCGCATCGGCCATGGCCTGCACGTGCTGCAGCAAGCGTTCCCAGGTGCCGTCCGCCGACCATAACCGGTGCCGCTCATAGATCGTCTTCCACGGCCCGAACCGCTCGGGCAGATCACGCCATGGCACCCCGGTCCGCACCCGGTGAAGGATCCCGTCGATCACCTGTCGATGATCTCGCCAACGCCCGCACCGCCTGTTGCTCACCGGCAGGTGCGGCCGGAGCCGTTCCCACTCGGCATCCGTGAGATCGCCGCGATCGTGCTGGCCCATAGCGCATGCCCCCTACCGTCGCGCCAGCCAGGTCGCGATCTCGTCCACCACCGCAGGATCAACATGCCCTGGCCGCGTGTACTCGGCCGGCGTGGGTTGGCCGCTGCCGGGAAAGAAAAGATGATTGGCGTCCTCGTGGATCCGGATCGCCACCTCGGGCCGGTGTGCCAGGGCACGCTGCCAGCCTGCCAGATCGTCGGCGACGGTCACTTGGTAGTCCCGCCCGCCCTGAAGGATCAGCATCGGGCAGACCAGTTCGGCTGCCGTGGCCACCGGGTCGTAGGCGCGCAGATCGAGCCAGTAAGCTGCGGAGAAGCCCAGCGGCAGCATGCTTGACGGCGTGTCAGGTGTAAGTTCCGGGTCCGCCACCGACGCGGCCTGCTGGACCAGTGCCGACACCGCCTCCTCCGCGCTCGGGCCGGGGGCGAGCTCCGCGAGATAGCGGGCCACCCGGACGGCCGCCTCATGCATCGGCTGCGTGTCCGCGGCGAGCAGCACCAGGCCCGCGATCGATGGGTCGGCGGCGGCGATCCGGGGCGCCACCTTGCCGCCCATGCTGTGCCCGAGCAGGTGGATCAGCTCCGGTGCCACCTCGGGCTGCTGCCGGAGCAGCCGGACGGCAGCGAGTGCCTGGGGCAGGTACTCGTCGGCCATGGTGAAGTCCGATGGCAGACGGTCCGGGTGCGCGAAGGTCACCTTGTCGAAGCGCAACACGGCCACCTGGCGGGAGGCGAGCCCCCAAGCGAGGTCCTTCAGCGGCTTGTTAGGGCCGCTGCTTTCGTCCCGGTCGAACGCGCCACCACCGCTGAGCAGCACCACGGCGGGCCACGGTCCGGAGCCGACGGGCAGGCTGAGCGTGCCGGGGACCGCGAGCGGCCCATCACCGAGCAGGACGTCCCGCTCGGTGAACCGGTCCGCATCCGCGTAGTGCGGCGGCTGCCATTCGGCGCCACCGTGCGGATCGAGTCTCAATCCGTGCAACAGACCGTCGTCGCCGACCGACGTGACCACGGTGAAGCTGCCATTGACGCAGGTCACCGGGATGCGTACGCGCACCAGGCCGGCCTCGCCCACCTCGGTCACCGGCTCCTCAATCACTTTGACCCCGCCCTGTCCGGCAGCCGCGGTCGTCCACGCGAGCCGCAGCGCCTCGGCGGAGACTGCGGCCCTCAGTGGGGGCGCGAACAGCCCCACGATTTCGCCGAACCGTTCCGCCTGCAGCAGCGTGGCGACGCCTCGCGCTGCCTCCAGCACCCCACCCTCATTCATTCTCATATTTGAGAAAGGTAGCAGTCGTGAGAAAGTTGGGCATGAACTCCCTGGATCTGCTCGCCCACCCCATCCGGCTGCGGATCGTGCATGCGATGGGCGGGCGAAGGCTGCTGACCACCGCACAGCTCTGCGCACGCATCCCAGAAGCCTCCAAAGCCACCGTCTACCGGCACATCGATCTGCTGGTGGGCGGCGGGGTCCTGGAGGTGGCTGAGGAGCGTAGGGTGCGCGGCGCGGTGGAACGGCACTACCGGCTGCTACAGGACCGGGCCGTGATCAGCTCTGAGGCGGTCCGCACACTCACCGCCGAGGACCATCGGCAGGCATTCGCCACCGCAATGACCGCCCTGCTGGCCGAGTTCACCGCCTATCTCGACCGCGACAGAGCTGATCCTGTGGCCGATCGGGTGGGTTACCGGCAGCATGCACTCTGGCTCAGCCCGGCGGAACTGGAGGAACTGATCGGCGAGCTGCGCGCGGCCATCGCTCCGAAACTTGCCAACCAGCCGAGCCCCGAACGAGCGCAATACCTGCTCAGCCCCATCCACTTCCCGATAGAAGCCCCTCAGGCGGAACCCGAGCGGCCCACGACAGAAGCCGAGCAGGAGACAGACACATGATCGGCCGGACAGCTCCTAGTCCGCTTCACCGGACGCTTACTGCTGGCCCTGGCCACCGTCACGATGCTGGCCGTCGTCTTTCTCGCACTGATCACCCTCACAGACGGGGCAGGCTCGGGGCTCGCCGCATGGTTGCCGACCCTTGGAGTCGGGGCTGTCCTCGCGCTGTGGCGGGGCCGGCACCGCACCTGGCCGACGCGGCTCGTGCCGTTCCTGCCGGTGGTCGTCGCGGCGGGGTTGACAGCAACGGTCTGCATCCCGACCGTGCCGACGGCCCGGCGGTACCCGCCCGCCCTACCCTTCGTGGCCACGCAGCACTGGAGCCTGGCCACAGGCAGCCGGGTCGCGGTGTACCACTACCCGCCCGCGCACCCCGGCACCCGGCACCCCATCCCGCTCGTGTACCTCAACGGCGGACCGGTCCGCGGCATCTCGGTACTCGACCACCGGTTCCTGCAACTCCTGGCCCGCCAGGGCTACGACGTCTACGCCTACGAACAGGCCGGCGGCGGACGCAGCGACTTGCTCCCCATGGACCAGTACACGATCTCCAGGTCAGTCAGAGACCTCGCCGCCTTCATCGACCGCCTGGACAAAGGCAAGGCCGACATCCTCGGATTCTCCTCCGGCGGGGCCGTGCTCACCCGAGCCCTGGCCGACCCGAGCGCCGCCGCCCGCTTTCACCAGGCGATCATCGCCGAGCCCGGCCCCATGGACGGCCCCACCGCACACATCGCCGGGCACAAGGGCCGAAAGTCCGCACGAAGCCTCGCCCCGGCCCCGACCGGACCGCGATCCGATGGACGAGCGCTGCACCTCTCGCAGCCGGATCCTCCGCCATGAGTCCGAACGCCCAGCCCAGCCGCTCAGCCCACGCACAAGCGTCGTCCGCATCTGAACCTGCCTCGTCAGCCACGCACAGGATCATCCCCCAGCGCAGTCGGCTCGCTCCACCCAACGGTGCGGGGGAGAAACACAAGGGCCCCGATGCGCAACGGACACGGCCCGGTACGGCACCTCGCGTCAGACGTTGCACAGCTGGCGGTGACGGTTCGAGCAGGAGGGCGTGTCCGGTCTGCTGGATCGCTCCCGGTGCCCGCGGAACAGTCCCACGCGCCTGTCTGCGGAGGTCGAAGCCGAGATCTGCAACCTACGTCGCCGGCACCCCCGCTGGGGCGCCCGCCGGATCTCCCACGAACTGGCTGTGCGCGGGCTGGAGTCGGCGCCTTCGCGGGCCACGGTCCATCGTGTGCTGTCCCGCAACGGCCTGGTCCGCACCCAGGAACAGCAGCATCCGCGCAAGTACCGCCGGTGGCAGTGCGAAGGGCCCATGCACCTGTGGCAGATGGACCTGGTCAACGGGGTGCCGCTGGCCGACGGGCGGGGGTGCAAGACGGTCACCGGCATCGACGACCACTCCTGGTTCGTCGTGATCACCTCGGTCGCGGCCGTGCCCAGTGCCCGCGCGGTGTGCTCGGCCTTCACCGCCGCGATGCGCCGTTACGGGGTGCCCTTCGAGGTCCTGACCGACAACGGCAAGCAGTTCACCGGCCGTCATACCCGCCTCCAGCCGGTTGAGGCACTTCTCGAGCGCATCTGCCGGGAGAACGGCATCACCCAGAGACTGACCACGCAACGTTCACCCACCACCACGGGCAGGACCGAACGTTTTCACCGCACCCTGCGCGAGGAGTTCCTCGATCACGTGGCGCCGTCCGAGTCGCCGGCCGCTGCCCAGGAAGCGATCGACGGCTGGGCGCCTACAACCACCAGCGCCCGCACCAGGCCCTGAGCATGGCCACCCCGGTCAGTCTCTGGACACCTCATGCACGCCATCGCTGACAACGCCCTGATGGGAACCTGACCCTGCCCCGTTCCGGCCGACCGTCTCGGGCAGATCGACGGGGCACGGACAGCGACGTCGCCGCTGCCGCCTCCGCCCCTGCCTGCAGGTGCCATCCGGGCCCGGCGCAAGGTGCACGCGAGCGGCCGCTTCATGATCAACGGCCAGTTCATCAAGCTCGGCCCGCGGCATGCGGGAAAGATCGCCACCGTCGTCATCGAGGACACCCACTACCGGGTCCTGCGGGGGGAGGACGAACTCGCTGTCAGGCCCTGCAAGAACCTTGGGCCGATCACCGGGCTCTACGTCAAAGGCATGGGCACCCAGATGTTGCGCCAGGAATTGCGCCGGAGGTCGCGCGCGCTTTCTCCGCTGGTCCGTGTTCGTGCTGGTCACCATGGAGCCGACCCTGATCGTGGGTGTGGACGGACCGGGCGAGTGGCCGCCGCACATCATCAGTTGCCCGGCTGGACCGTCAAGCCCGACCGGGGACTTGCTGCAGATCGGCCTTCCACTGCGGCTCTTGCCGCATTTGCTCGTCGCCGTGGCTCGCCAGCCTCTACGGTCCGAGGATGACAGACGCATGGACGATCGGCAGTACCGTCGCGACGGCGGCGGCCACGCTCGTAGCCCTGGGTGTCGCCGTGAACGAGAGCCGGACACGGGTGCGGGAGCGGGCCGACCGGGACGCGGCCCAGGCGCGGCTCCTCCTCACCCGCGCCCGCGGAGAGACCGCCTATGTCGACAACTACAGCGACCAGCCGTTCCTGGAGGTGTGGTGGATCAGCGCGGACGCGGTGAAGCCGGGCTCGCCGGCCGTGCCGGTCCGCTACGCAAGCGGCGAGCGGCGGTACATACGGCCGCTGCCCGCCAGGGGGTCCTCGCTGATCCGTCTCGCCGAGCACACGTGGGACGGGCACAGTGGCCCGGCCCCCCGGGACTTCACCGTGCGCGCCACGGTGCACTACCTGGACGCCTCCGGCCTGTGGTGGAGCCGCACCGGCAATGAGCAGCCTGTGCGGCTGCTCACCAGCCATGGTGAGCCACGGGATCCGTGAGAAGCGGCCGAGGGACGCTCCGGGCGGTGATCCCGCAGCCCTCCGACCAGATCGCCAAGCGCAATCCGAGACGCTTGCGCAGTTCAACCCTGCTGAGAGTCGACCTGACCCGGCAAGTCTGGCTCTGCTTGAAGTCGAACGTCGCACCGCCGTCGCTGCCGTGAGCAGGACCCGCACCGCTGTCGTGTTCGGCCCCGAGCTGAACCTTGTGCCGGTACTCGGGGCAGTCCGGTGGGACCAGGCCAGCCGCCCCGACGTCCCCGGCCGGCGCATCCTCGGCGTGGACGTCGTGCGCGCCGGTGGGGACCCCACCGTGCTGTGCCACCGCCGCGGCCTGGTCGTCGCTCACCCAGAGACCTACGACCGCGAGGACGCCATGCAGACCACCACCCGGGTGCAGGCCGCCCTGGGCGAGGAGGAAGGCGCCGCCGCGGTGGTCGAACTCCATCGGCGTGGGCGGCGGCGTAGTGGACCTGCTGCGGGAACTCGGGGCGCCCGTGCTCGCTACACCGGGACGGCCAAGAGCAAGCTGCGCACCCGTAACCGGGAGTGAGGGTTCCTCACGACCCTGACCGCAGCGACCGAGGCGACGCGGACCTCGGTCAGCCAGCATCTGGCCCGGCTGCGCCTGGCCGGGTTCGTCACCACCCGCAAGGAGGGGCGCCGGGTCGTCTACGGCCTGCGTCACGGGCACCTGCGCCGTCTGGTCGACGAGGCGCTGAACGTCGCCGACCACCGGATCGGCCACCTGCCGCCCCACGACTGACGCCCCATCGCGCAGGGGATTGCCGGCTGGTGACGCGGTGACCGGATCGGTCGGGTCAGGGTTCGACGGCTTGGCGGATGCGGCGGGACGGGGTGAAGGCGTACAGGTCGAGGACGCCGGGAGGGTCGGCCAGGCCCGGTCCGCCGGCTTCGACCCACGCCGCGATGTCGTCGGCTGCGCCGGTGTCGTTGACCAGGCCGAGCCAGACGGGCCGTCCGCCGGCCGCGCGGCCGGCGGCGGAGGGCTGGATGACGATGACGTTGGCGTGCTCGCAAGCGTCCAGGCAGCCGGTGACGCGTACCTGGGCGATCCGCGTGAGGGACGAGCGGAGTTGGTCGAGCTGGGCGGGATGGTCGAGTCCGGGGATCTTCGCGGTGCCGCAGCAGCAACCGCGGCAGACGGTAACTGTGCAGCGGGCAGCCCCCGCGCCGGCGGGGGCGGTCTTGCGGCTGCGGCGGCTCACTGGGCGTTCCCGGTGCGGGCGCGGCGCCAGGCGCCGTCGGCCAGCAGGCGCAGGCCGTTGAGGCCCACGATGACGGTGGAGCCCTCGTGCCCGGCGACACCGAGCGGCAGCGGCAGGGTGCCGGCCAGGTCCCAGATGACCAGGCCGGTGATGAAGGCGGCGGCGATGACGAGGTTCTGCACGACCAGGCGGCGCGCCTGGCGGGAGAGCGCGACGACGGTGGGGATGGTGGCCAGTTCGTCGCGGACCACGACGGCGCCGGCGGTCTCCAGGGCGAGGTCGGATCCGGCGCGGCCCATGGCGATGCCGGTGTGGGCGGCGGCGAGCGCGGGGGCGTCGTTGACGCCGTCGCCGACGGCCAGCACCTTCCGTCCGGCCTGTTCCATCTCTTGCACGGCGGTCACCTTGTCCTGCGGCAGCAGACCGGCGCGGACGTCGGTGATGCCGGCCTCGGCGGCGAGGCGGGCGGCGGCGCGCGGGTTGTCCCCGGTGACCAGGAGCGGGGCGCTGCCGGTCAGCTCGGTGAGGGCGGTGACGGTGGCGGTGGCCTCTTCGCGCAGCCGGTCGGCGATGCCCAGCACCCCGGCAGGGGTGCCGTGCAGCGTGACCAGCACGGCCGTGCGGCCCTCTTCCTCCAGCTTCGCGGCCGCTGTGGCGGTGGGGTGGCTGATGAGGCTGTCGAGGAGGCGGGCGGGGCTGCCGACTGCGACGGTGCGGCCCTCGACCTTCGCGCTCACCCCGGTTCCCGGGGTCGAGGCGAAGTCCTCCGCCAGCGGGATGTCGAGGTTGCGGGCGCGGGCGGCGTCCACGACGGCGCGGGCCAGCGGGTGCTCGCTGGGGTGCTCGGCCGCTGCCGCGAGCCGCAGCAGCTCGTTCTCGCTCAGCCCGGAGGCGGCCAGCGGGCGGATGTCGGTTACGCGAGGGGTGCCCTCGGTCAGGGTGCCGGTCTTGTCCAGCGCCACCGCGTCGATCTGGCCGAGCTGTTCCATCACCACGGCGGACTTGACCAGCACGCCGTGGCGTCCGGCGTTGGCGATGGCGGACAGCAGCGGGGGCATGGTGGCCAGCACCACCGCGCACGGGGAGGCGACGATCATGAAGGTCATGGCGCGCAGCAGCGTGGGCTGCAGCGCGGCGCCGAACAGCAGCGGCAGCGTGAACAGCGCGATGGTGGCGGCGACCATGCCGAGGCTGTAGCGCTGTTCGACCTTCTCGATGAACAGCTGGGTGGGCGCCTTGGTCTCGGAGGCTTCCTCGACCATGGTCACGATGCGGGCAATCACCGAATCGGACGGGTCGCGCTCGACCTTCACCCGCAGCGCGCCGGTTCCGTTGAGGGTGCCGGCGAAAACTTCGTCGCTCACCTGCTTGGCCACCGGCAAAGGCTCGCCGGTGATGGTGGCCTGGTCGACTTCGCTCGCGCCGTCCAGGACGTGGCCGTCGGCGCCGATCCGCTCACCCGGGCGCACCAGGATGGTGTCGCCCACGCCGAGCTGCTCGGTCGGCACCGTCTCCTCGGCACCGTCGTCAGCGAGCCGGGTCGCGGTCGTCGGGGCGAGGTCGAGCAGGCCGCGCACCGAATCGGCGGTGCGGGCGGTGGCGATCGCCTCCAGGGCGCCGGAGGTGGCGAAGATGACGATCAGCAGCGCGCCGTCCAGGGCCTGTCCGATCGCCGCCGCACCTAGCGCCGCGACGACCATGAGCAGGTCCACGTCCAGCGTCTTCTCCCTGAGGGCCTGCAGTCCGGCCCAGCCGGGCTCCCAGCCGCCGGTGGCGTAGGTGAGGGCGAACAGCGGCCCCCACGCCCACGCCGGCGCCCCAAGCAGGTAGAGCGGCAGCGCGATCAGGAACAGCACCAGCGCGGTCGCCGCCCAGCGGGCCTCGGGCAGCGCGAAGATCCGGGTGCGGCGCCGGGGCGCGACCGCGTCGCGCACGGCCGCGTCGCCGGCGGGCGCGGGACGGGTGAGGGTGCAAGACATCGAAGCGGGGTCCTCCGCAGACGTGAGCGGACAGCGTCCAACCCCACCACCGTAACAGGAACGAATGAACATCGATTCATGTGTTCATGGGGCGGCGTACGATAGACCGCATGGGTCATGGAGCCGCAACCCCCGCCAGCCGCGTCCCGCGCACCCGCCTCACGGCGGACAACGCCGCGAAGGTGGCCGCCACGCTGCAGGCGCTGGCCACGCCGTCGCGGCTGCTGATCCTCTCCCGCCTGCGTGAAGGACCCCTGCCGGCGACCGAGCTGGCCGCCGAGGTCGGCATGGAGCAGTCCGCCTGCTCCCACCAGCTGCGCCTGCTGCGCAACCTCGACCTCGTGGTCGGCACCCGCAAGGGCCGCTCGGTGGTCTACTCCCTCTACGACAACCACGTCTGCGAACTGCTCGACCAGGCCCTCTACCACGTCGAGCATCTCCGCCTCGGCCTGAGCGACGCCCCCCAGCAGGCCGCCGAGCCGGACGCTCAGGCAGTCGCCTTCCCGAGCGCCTGACCACCGCCTCTCTCGGCAGGGCGCCGAGCGGGCTTCCCTGCTCGCGCGGTTATCGGCCGCATGGGACGTACATGATCACGGCTATGCCCGCCGGGCGGCCAACGCCGGCTGACGCGGCTGTCGCGTGCTGCCGACTCTGCGCGTGGCGCTTCGAGGCCTCGGCCCGCTCGTTCGCCTTGGCTTTCTGCGCTTCGGAAGAGAGCTTGGACAGATCCCGTACGTGCTCGGTCCTGCGCGCCCCCGTCATCAGGTCCTTTTGCAGCTCGGGAGGCAGCCTGAGCAGGGACAGCTTGCTCGACAGCGTGGAGGCGACTGTCTGCCTGCTCAGAGGCATCGTCGGGAGTCCCATGAAGTGGCTCCGACCTCGAAGCAGGCGTCAGCTCGCGCTCCGCTCCCCCGCACGGCCGCGCGTGCCTGTCAGGGCGCTTTCGGCTGCGGGCCGTCCATCTGCCGGCCGTGTGCTGGGCCGGCGGACTCGGTGTGTGAGAGCGCGGCGAGGAGCCGTAGTTTCTCGTCGCTGTCGCTGTCCTTGTCGGGGTAGTAGACGACGAGGATGACGTCGTCGAGGGGGAGTTTGTCGCGGTGGAGGTGGAGCTCACCGACGACGGGGTGGTGGACCGTGGTGGTGCCTCCGTCGAGGCTGCGGACGTCGTGGCGGGCCCACAGTGTGCGGAACCGCTGGCTGGACAGTGCGAGTTCTCCGACGAGTTCGACGAAGCGGGGGTTGTCGGTGTCGTCCCCGATGGTGGTGCGAAGGGCGGCGACGAAGTCGCCGGTGGCCTTCGCCCAGTCCTGGTGGAACGCTTGTTCCTCGGGATCGAGAAGGAGGGAACGGAGCCGGTTCTGGCCGGGCCGCAGACGGGGGGAGAGCGCGACGGCCATGGGGTTGGAGGCAAGGACGTCGAACGCGCGCCCTTCGATGAACGCGGGGATCTGAAGGTGGGCGAGCAGTTCGTGCGCGCGCGCCGGCACGTGCTCGGGCCGCTTGCGGCGCAGCGCCCTGGGGCGTGCCGCGGCAAGGCCGTGCAGATACGTCCGCTCGACGTCGTCGAGTTGCAGGACGCGCGCGAGTGATTCAAGGACCTGCGGTGAGGGGTTCTTGTCACGTCCCCGTTCCAGGCGCAGGTAGTAGTCGGGACTGATTCCGGCGAGCAGAGCCACTTCCTCACGGCGCAGGCCGGGCACGCGGCGGTTGCCGCCGGGCGGGAGTCCCACCTGAGCCGGGGAGATCAGCTCACGGCGGGCACGGAGGTAGCTGCCGAGCCGGTTGCCGGTTTCCTCATCCTTCATACCGACACCGTAATGCGGTGTGCGTGTCCCGAAGGGGGCCCTGGCAGGACCAGGGAGAACGGGGGCCCTGCCACCTGCGGCGGATGCCGTCGAGACTGCGTAGCGCTGTTGCGCACGTGACATGCAGCATCACTTTCCGCGCCGCGGGTCCGAAGGCCGCCGGCGCCCTGAGATGAAGGGACGATCTCATGGATCTCTCCAACCGCACCGTTCTCGTCGTCGGCGGTACCTCGGGTATCGGGCGGGAGCTGGCCCGTCGTTTCGCCGCGGCGGGCAGCACCGTGGCCGTCGGCGGCCGCAGCCCGCAGGCACTCGCGGAACTCGCCGAAGAAGGTTTCGGCACCTTCCACATCGATGTCACCGACGGCTCCTCCGTCACGTCGGCCCGTGACGCCGCGCTCGCCCGGTACCCCGAGTTGGACACCGTGGTGACCATGTCGGGTGTCATGCTTCTGGAGGACCTGCGCGACCCCGCGCACTTCGAGGCGGCGGAGACGACGATCGACACCAACCTGGTCGGCACCATCCGGGTCATCGACGCCTTCACCTCCCACCTGGTCCGGCGGGGTGCCGGCACCTTCATCACCGTCACCTCCGGCATCGCCTTCCTGCCGTTCCCGCCCATGCCCAGCTACGCCGCCTCGAAGGCTGCAGTGCACGCCTACTCCGAGGCACTGCGCGCGCAGCTCGACGGCACCGGTGTCGGCGTCGTCGAACTCGTCCCCCCGGCCGTCGCCACAGCAGGCCAGGAGAAGATGGCACCGCACGCGCTGCCGCTCGACGACTTCGCCACCGAGGTCATGCACCTGCTGTCGCAGGACCCCACCCCCCACGAGATCCTCGTGAAGGGCGTTCACATGCACCGCTGGGCCGAGCGCGACGGCACCTACGACGACCTTGTCGCGCAGCGCTCCCAGGCGTTGACCATGCTCTCTGGCCGTGAAGGCTGACATCCCGCCGACGGCTCCTCACCAATCACTCCGAAGGTGCCTCTGTGTCCTTACGGTGCTGCTGACATCGCCGGCGTCGCCTGCCTGGGCGTCGGCGATGCCGCGCCGTCCCGCGACTGAGCCTGAACGGCGCCCGCCACGCCATCGCCGACCGGGACTGGGCCGGTGTCAGTACTTCCTGCTGGCGTGTGTCACCCGTCGGCGAGGCGCTGGATGGTGGCGCTCAGCCAGGCCTGGAGATCAGCGGGGTCGCCCAGTTCGGAACGCAGGACCCGGAGACGGGTCGAGACGCCGAGCACGAAGGCGTCGATCGCCGCGGCCCGACTGAGGGCCTCCGCGTCGTCCAGGCCGCTGTCGCGCAGGTAACGGTGCAGTGGTTGCAACGAGTTCGTGTCGAGGAAGGCGGCCAGCGCCTTCGCCGCCTCAGGGCGTTCGCCGGACGCGCGTTGCAGCACGAGCAGCGGATCCTCCCCGGGTGCTCCGAACCAGCGCTGGACGATGCTCGCCGCGAGGCGCGAACCCAGCGTGGAGCGGTCACCGTCGAAGGAGTTGGAAACCGGAATCTCCACTCGGGTCGCCGCCAGGAAGAGGCCGTCCTTCCCACCGAAATAGCGCGTGATGAGGTTGGGCGACACGCCGGCCGCGTCGGCCACGCCTTTGACCGTGATCGCCGCGTATCCATGCTGGGCGAACTGGCGTCGGGCCTGCTCCAGAATCCGCTGCCTGGTGGCGGCCGCATTGCGCAACATCATGTGTACGAGCATACACATCATGTGTATGCTCGTACACATGAACGACGAGATGCGGGAACGACTCCGGTGGACGCGGCGTGTCGCGACTCCGTGGAGTGACGACGGGACGCGCGGCATCGACGGCACCCGCCTCGACGAACTGCTCGAACGCTGGGCGAACGGGTACGACTGGGCCGTACACGAGCGCCGCATCGGCGAATTGCCCTGGACGACGGTGCGGGCAGGCGACACCGACCTGCGCGTGATCCACCAGCGGTCCTCGGATCCCGGCGCCCCGGTTGTCGTACTGCTGCATGGCTGGCCGGACTCCGTACTGCGGTTCGAGCGCGTCCTGCCGCTGCTCGCGGACATGCACGTGGTGGTTCCCGCGCTGCCGGGCTTCCCGTTCGCGGCCCCGCTCACCGTTTCCGGTATGTCGGCCAACCGGATCGCCGACATCGTCGCGGACGCCCTGGACCAGCTCGGTTACACGCGGTACACGGTGTCCGGCGGCGACGTGGGGGGCACCGTCGCGGAAGTCCTCGCGGCCGAACACCCGGACCGGGTGGCTGCCCTGCACCTCACGAACATCGCCCCGCAGCGTGCGCTCACGGCGGACCCGGCGAAGCTCGCGCCCGACGCGGCGGCCTACCTCGGCCGGACGGCGCAGTGGTTCCGGACCGAGGGCGGGTACATCGCGGAGCAGTCGACGCGGCCGAACACGCTCGCCGTCGCCCTGGGCGACTCACCCGCCGGCCTCGCGGCGTGGATCGTCGAAAAACTGGAGTCCTGGTCCGACGAGTCGGCCTTCACCCCGGACGAGCTTCTCACCTGGGTCACCGCTTACTGGGTCACCGGCACGATCGGCACCTCTTTCACCACCTATGTGGAACCGGTCGCCCTTGCTGACCGCATCGACACGCCGACCGTGCTCTCCGTGTTCCCGCGCGACATCAAGCCCGAGCCGCGAAGCTACGCCGAGGCGTTCCTGAACGTCTGCGATTATGTGGAACACCGTGCCGGCGGCCACTTCGCAGCCTGGGAACAGCCCGAGGCCTACGTTGACGACGTGCACCGTGCGGTCAAGCTGGGCGGCTGAAAGACCTTACGGCTGGCCTCAACCGGCCCATCAACAACGTAAGTTCCCCGAAGCTCAGCCAACCCATGTGATGGGCCCTCGGGTCCAGGCGGCAGCCGGCCCGAGGGGCCGACCTCATCAGCGCGGCCGTAAGCGTCGAGCTTGGCATGGTCTCCCCCGGCAGTGCCAGGACCCGGTGAGAGCTCGCGCTGGTCGGACGCGGGGAGCGGTCCGTCCTACGCCCAGATGCGCCTTCACACCCCCCCGGCCAGGCAGACGGCCCGGATGGGTCATGAGCGGTCGACCACAGCAGCTCCAGCCGCGAGCATCTGTGCGATCACCAGGTCCGCCACCTCGGCATCACAGATCACCTCTGCCATCGGCGGATCGCCTCTCATGACCGGTAGTGCAATGAAGGGCTTCCTGGCCTTCCACGTGGTCCATGCGGAGCCCGTGGGAGCCCTGAGCGCCACCGTCCGGCCGCCGCCCTCGACCAGCTGCGGGCCGACATGCGCCTCGACGGCCGGCACGACGAAAAGCAGCTTGTATACTTCCTGACCCACCTGGGCGATGGGGCGACCGCCATGCTCTTCCGCTGCACCGTCTGCGGTGCCCATCTCGCCTACGCCGACGCATCCTAGAAGTCGTCTGCTTGGGCGAGTCTGCGGTAGCAGATGAGGGTGCAGGCGATGCTGCGAAGGGTCAGGAGGCCAGGCCCGTGCTGGATGCCCACCACGCGGTGCTACGGATCACGCTGGAGTGAGTCGAACGGCGCGAACCTCGCAGCCACCCTCGGGTCGACGGAGTCCACCGACCAGCCGACCGGCTGCGGACTTTTCTGCGGGCCGGTGAGCCCTGCCGGGGTCCGTCCCATCACCTGGTCCCAGCCGCCGGCCTGGGTGCTTCTACGGCAGGGCCGGGTCCGGGCACGAGTCGGCGGGCCAGGTCAGCGTCCAGCCGGTTCCGCGGACGTGGACGGTCGGGGAGGTGAGAGGACGCCCGGTGGGGGCGGCGGAGGCCGCGAGGTGGTCGGCGCCGGTTGGGTCCGTGGACTGGGGAGCGGGCAGCCGGGGTACGCCGGCGACCGTGCACGCCAGTTGCATCAGAGCGGCGTGGCTCAGGGCAGGGACGCCCGCGGGGAGCCGGACGGAGAGGGTGTCGTCGTCGGCGGCCGTCACGTCCGGTGCGGCGGTGAGCCGGGGGAGTTCCGTGGTGGCCGCCGGGGTCTCGCTCGTGGACGGTCCGTCGAACAGCGCGCGCACGGCGCCTTCGTAGTCCCCGGGGCCGTCGATCCCGCGCGGGTACGGCTTCGGTTCGCCGTCGTGCAGGAAGTAGACGGGAGTCATGGTGGGTGGCGGTGACTGGTGATCGGGAGTGGCCATGCCGCTTGCCGGCTGACCCGCCTCGATGACACCGGACTGGGGGACTCCGCAGGCCGCCGTCATGAGCGCCGCGGCGAATCCGGCCAGCAGCGCGGGTGTGCGTGACCCCTTCACCGGCAGCCTCCGGCGGCCTTGTCGGTGTCCGGGGAGTCGCGCCGCAGCGGGAGTTCGACTGTGAACTCCGCGCCGCCGCCGGGCAGGTTCACTGCGCTGATGCGTCCTTGGTGCAGACGGACGTTCTCCGCCGTGATGGCCAGTCCGAGTCCGCTGTTCTCGCTCCTGGCCCGCGAGGCGCCCGCCTTGTAGAAGCGTTCGAAGATGTGCGGCATCGCTTCCTCCGTGATCCCCGGCCCGTTGTCGCTGACCTTGACGACCGCCCACGCCCCGTCCGCTCGCTCCTCCCGCTCCATGGACAGCCGCACCGGCGCCGCCCCGTGCCGCAGGGCGTTGCCGACCAGGTTGGCCATCACCACGTCGAACCGGCGTGGGTCCACGCGCGTCCGGAGCACGCCCGTTCCGGGCACGCGTGTCTCCACCCGGTCCTGCCAGCCGCGTGCGGCGAGGGTGTTCGCCAGGGACTCGGACAGGTCGAGCTCGTCCAGATTGGGTTCGATCGCGCCCGCATCGAAGCGGGAGATTTCCATCAGATCATCCACCAGTCGGCTCAGCCGGGTGGTCCCCTCACGGACGAGCCGCAGCGCGTCGCCCGTCTCCTGGTCCAGGTGGAGCGCGTTCTCGTCCAGCACGTCGGTGACCGCCGACATCGCGGCCAGCGGTGTCCGCAGTTCATGGGAGACATCGGCGACGAAGCGGCGCGCCTGGGCCTCCAGCCGGCGCAGTTCCGCCACCGACCGCTCCAGCGCGGCCGCCGTGTCGTTGAAGGACTGCGACAGATCGGCCAGTTCGTCGGAACCGCTGACCGCCAGCCGGACGTCGAGGTGCCCTTCGGCCATCCGGCGCGTCGCCCCGCGCAGCGCCCGCACGGGACGGAGCACACCGCTCGCGGCCAGCAGCGCCAGGGCGACGGCGAGGCACAGCGCCACCAGGGTGGCGCGCTCGATGTTGCCGACCATCGCGTCGACGTACGCCTCTTCGGTGTTCTGCGGCACCACCAGGAACATCGCCGTTCCCGAGAGCCTGGGCGTCTGGTCCGGTCCGGTGGCGTAGGTGACCGGCATGCCGACGACGAGGAAGGAATGCCCGTGGGTGTTCACCCGCTGGAACACCGCGGCGCGCTTGGTCCGCACGGACCGCAGCAGTTCCGGGCTGAGCTTGTCGAAGTCGGCGCTCGGCGCCCAGGCGCGTCGGTCGCCGTACGTCGCCAGGACCCGCCACTCCTGTTCCGGGTTGGCGTGCAGTACCTGGTCCACCGCCCGTTGGAGGTCCGAGGCGTCCGGCGCCGGGGGTGTGTAGACGGCCACGGCGTTGACACTGGTCCGGAACTGTCGGATGACGGCGTCCTGGCTCTGCTGCAGCACCCCGGTCCGCGCGCCCCGGAAGGCGAGTGCCCCGGTGCTCAGGGCGCTGACCGTGGCGACCAGGACGAAAGCCGCGATCAGGCGGGGGCGCAGGCCCCGCAGCGGAAGCGGGACGCGCGCCAGGGCCGCCCGCAGGAAGGGCGCCCGCCCGGACACCGGGCCGTTCACGAGGTGCCGAAGCGGTAGCCGAAGCCCCGCACGGTCTGGATGTACCGGGGTCGGCCGGCGGGCTCACCGAGTTTGCCGCGCAGTCGCTTCACGCAGGCGTCCACGAGCCGTATGTCGCCGTAGTAGCTGTGTTCCCAGACCAGTTCCAGCAGTTGCTGGCGGCTGAACACCTGGCCGGGCGAGGCCGAGAGGGTCAGCAGCAGCCGAAGCTCGGAGGGGGCGAGCGTCACGCGTTCACCGTGGTACGTCACCACGAGTCCGGCCCGGTCGATGACCAGGTCACCGTGCGACTCCGGCCGGGGCCGGGCGGTGTTCGAGACGGACGGGTCCTGTCTGCGCAGCACGGCCCGTATGCGCGCGTCGAGCACCCGGGCCCGCACGGGTTTGACTACGTAGTCGTCCGCGCCGGCCTCCAGCCCCACGACCACGTCGATGTCGTCCCCTTTGGCGGTCACCATGATGATCGGCACCTGGTCGCGGCCCCTGATGCGCCGGCACACGTCGAGGCCGGACATGCCGGGCAGCATGAGGTCCAGCACGACGACGTCCGGGCGGAAGGAGCCGAGGTGTTCCCAGCCCTCTTCGCCCGTTTCGGCGGCGATCACCTCATGTCCCTGATGTCGCAGGCCCAGCCGGACGGCCTCGCGTACGTCTGGGTCGTCCTCGACAAGCAGAACTCGTGGCACCTCGGGAGTGTAGGCAGGTGCCGGCCGGCGACCGTCCGGAGGGGGGCCCCGGACGGGAGCTGTTACCAAATGATCACACCGGGCCGAGGGGCCGCCCGCCGCTGGTCCGGTCCGCGGCGACCAGCACCGCCGGAAGGCACTCGTTACCGTTCCGTGATGATGCGCGCTCATGGTGATCATCTGGAACAGCCAGTTTGAGCTGCCATGCACGCATCTCACCAGGCCGAACGCCGCCGGCCCTCCCGCCGCCGGCGACGACCGCGTCGTCGTGGCGGGGGCTGGCTGGTCACCGCTCTGACAGTCGCCGGGCTGCTCGGCTCCGCCGCCGTCCTCCTGGACGGCCGTAGCGACGCGTCGAGCGGCGCGCCGCGTCAGCGGAGCGCGGTGAGCGCTCCACCTGAGGCCCAGACGAAGACCAAGAACAAGAACACGACAAAGAGGAATACAGCTCCGCCGCCCTCCCCTTCGCCGACCGACACCGGGAGCGAGGTCCCCGCGAAGGGCACCGGCGTATTCGTCACCGCGCAGGCAGGTGGCGCGAAGGTCGGCCGGGGCCCGCGTCCGCTCCGCTACGTCGTGAAGACCGAGACCGGTCTCGGCCTCTCGCCGGCCCAGGCGGCCCACGAGATCGCCGGCATACTCGCCGCGCCCCGGGGCTGGACCCACAACCCGGCCTACGCGTTCCAGTTGGTGAGCGCGGGACAGCCGCACGACCTCACGGTGAGCATCGCGACGCCGGGGACGGCGGACGCCCTGTGCTGGGCGGGCATCCAGCAGGACACCGGTGGCGAGTACAACTGCGAGGTTCCCGGCGGGGTCGTGGTGAACCTCAAGCGCTGGGTCGAGGGCTCGCCCACGTTCGACGGCCCGATCCACGACTACCGGGCGTTGATCATCAACCACGAGATGGGGCACTTCCTGGGCTACACGCACACCACCTGCCCCGGGCCCGGCCGCTTGGCCCCTGTGATGATGCAGCAGATCAAGGGCCTGCACGGATGTGTCGCCAACGCCTGGCCCTACGACCGGAAGGGAGCCTTCGTCTCCGGGCCGAAGGTGCCGTGAACCGCTGTTGCAGAGCGGTCATGGTCCGGGCCAAGGGTGATCACCCGTGGCCACAACGCTTCCGTCCGGTGCCGGCCGCCCCGTGGCTGGCAGGCCGACGAAAACCCCCTCACTCGATTGAATGGACAAGCACGTCTGCATCTGCGCACCAGTTCGGAAACTGGCCGTGGCCGTGCGTCTGCCGCTGCTGGCGGCGTGCGGCGCCGAGGCGGCGTCGCACGCGGGGAGCTGCGCGAAGGATCCGGCCGGAGCGCGGGGAGAGCTCGACGTTCCCGCGGGCAGTGGTAGACACGCCGTTCAACGTCCTGGGCCGCGGGCGGAGTCCCGGTGCCCCGCAGTTCGCGCCTGCCGTGCGGAGCAGCGCGGCGTGACGACCGGGACGCACCGGAATCGTCAGACAGGGGATGTGAGCGCTGGTGCGGTCCTCACCGGACGGACGGGTCTGCTCTCACGGATGCCTTGAGCCCTGGTGACGTGCGCAGATGCCCGCGGAGCCTGCTCAGGCTTCGGTCTCCGCGGTCCGGCGGTCCCGTGTGGCAGCGCGTTCGTCGTGGACGAAGAGAACAAGCCCCAGCGCGAGGAGGCCGGCAAGCGCCCACACGGCGCGGACACCCTCCCAGTGCGTAAGGACGCCACCTGCGACGGCACCGGCCAGGAAGCGCCGATGACGGCGGAGAACCGGCGGGCCCGGCGGGCAGCGTCCCGGTCGCGCTGGATGAACGCCAGGTAGGCGCTCTGTGTGGCGGTGCGCAGGTTGCCCGTCGTCATGGCCGTGCTGTAGGCGGTGTCCACCAGCGTGCGGAACATGGCTACCTGGAGTGAGGCGCTGAAGGCCACCAGCACTGTGGCGGCGGTGTCCGCGGTGCCCCCCGGCAGCAGGCCCACGCAGAAGAGGACCAGGATCTCCAGGACGAGGGCGGCTCGGGCGGGCCACCGAACCCTGGCGGCCACTCCAGGCCGCTTGAGCGACTCCGCGACGAGCACGCCCAGGACGAACGCGACGATCGGTGGAATGTGACGTAGGGCCTCCGCCCATTGGCGGCCCGCGACGGCGACACCCAGCAGGACGACGTTACCGGTCTGCGCATTGGCGAACACCTCACCCCGCCCGACGTACGTGTACGCATCGAGGCCGCCGCCTACCAGGGCCAGGAGAACACCCAGACGCACCGAGTGCGCCGTGGGAAGATGTGCTGATCTCCGTTCGGACATGTCTTCCGCTTCCCGATCCATCCGGTGCCGACTCGCGTGATCTCCGGGCCGGCGGCCGAACGCCAGCCGACCCGGGGACTCCGCACGACCAAGATTGTCGCCGCTGCTGAAGACTCGATGACGCAGGCAGTCTCCAGGTGCATCGGAACTCTTCCGCGGCTTGGGCGGCGCTTCGTCGCGATCGGCCTTCTGTTGGAGCGCGCTCCAGCCGCCGCGAACCCACCGCCGACATCACAGCAAGGGCTGGCGCGGAAAGTGCCTCGGTAGCCGGCGGGAGTGGTGGCGGGCGTCCCCGGCCAGGTGGAGTCCGAGATCGGCCGTGGTGCCCAGGCTGCAGTGGCGGGCGACTTCCTCGACGGGTAGGTCGGTGGTTTGCAGGAGGCGCCGGGCTTCCTCCGGGCGTTGAGCCGGCGCAGGCGCGTCGTGCCGGTCTCGGCGGTGAACCCGTGGGCGAAGGTGCGGGGCAGCGGCCTGCCGGGCGCCAGGGACGCCGCGGCCTGGGTGCCGTGGGGAGGCCGACGACCTCGGACCCACCCTCATCAACGATCCGTGCGCATCTCACCCCCGTAGCCTCACGGCTGGACCCGGCTGACTGGGTGGCGAAATCGGACCACGACGCATGGCTGTGTAAGCCCGCCAAGAGATCTTGCTGAGGTACCCCGGTCGAGCGTGACCGTTGTGACGATCTGATCGTTCGGCGGGTGTGACGACTCGGCCGTGGACCGTGGAGGATAACTTGCGGGCGCTGATCGAACCGCTGCTGCCGCCCTGGCCGGCGCGGTCGCCGGGGCCTAGATGATCGATTCCAAGGGGTGGTTGGCTACGGGTGAGCGATCAGCCTTACTCATCCCGTGACTGGTGACCTCCGTGGTGACGGTCAGGTCGGCTTGACGGCCCTCGTCTGGGGACAGCCGACGGGAGTGGATACTGGCCCTGCATGCATGCAGGCGCCGATAAGGAGCATGGCCAGTGACCAGCGACAGTCGCATAGGACCGCCCAGTTCTGGAAGCGAGCGTGACACGCTGCGGGCTTTCCTCGACTACCACCGCGCGACCCTCGCCATGAAGTGCGAAGGGCTTACCGACGAGGAGCTGCGACAGCAGTCGATGCCGCCGTCCACGCTTTCGCTGCTCGGTTTGGTGCGACACATGGCGGAGGTGGAGCGTGCTTGGTTCCGTCGAGTGTTCGAAGACAACGACGTGCCCCTGGTCTGGTCCGACAAGATCGACTTCCAGGCGGCGTACGACGCGAGCGCGTCGACCAGGGACGAGGCGTTCACAGCCTGGGAGGCCGAGGTGGTGAACTCGCGGCGCATCGAGCGGGAGGCTGAATCCTTGGACCAGGCTGGGTATCAGCCACGATGGGGCGAGGAGGTCTCGCTGCGGATGGTGATGGTGCACGTGCTCCTGGAGTACGGCCGTCACAACGGGCACGCAGACTTTCTGCGTGAGGGTGTCGACGGGACCGTAGGCGCCTGAGTCCGCAGGAGCGTGCCGATCTTTTCCGGAGAATCGCCTGCGCGGCTGGAAGAAGGGGAGCCCAACGTCAGTGTGTGAAGACAGAGTTGGACTCCCTCGCCGCCGCAGGAATGGCGGCCGGCCGCGGGGCATCGCGCTGCGGCTCAGCGACGCGGGGCTGGTGACGCTGGCGATGATGCAGGCCATGTCGGGCTTCACCTCCGAGGCCCGGTGGCTGCGGCACGCCCGCGCTCACCTGCGTCTTTTGTTTCCCTACCTGCCCAGCAGCCCGGCTGCAACAACCGGTTGCGTAAGGCGGCTGATCTGATCCGGCGCCTTACCTGCACGTTGGCTGGCCAGCGGCTGCTCGGTTCCGTCTGCAGGGCATCCATGCCGTACCGCCTTGCCTGAGTCGGTGAGTGCGTGTTTCTAGTCAGCCGTGCCTCGGGGCCGGTGTCTGCGCCTCAGACGTGGAGCTCCGGGCGCTACGCGAGCAGGACCTGGCCGCCGCCGGTTTCGGCCAGGCCGCCTGATCTCAGTAGGGCGCTGTGTCGGCGAGCGCAGGCTCTGCGGCAGGCCCCTCGAAGTTGCGGGGTGTCTGGGTGCGGTAGGAGTGGCCGAGTTCCGGGCCGAGTCCGAAGTAGTGGCGGAAGTTGTAAATGAGGGGGCTCCAGGCGGCGGGGTCGATGTGGTCGGTGCCCGGAACGATGATGCGGGAGTCGGCGTGCACCTTGCACACGACGGCCTCGACGATGACGAAATCCCCGGAGACATCCGGCTGCACCCGCTTGGCACGGGCCTCCAGTTGGATCGGGCATCCGGCGACGCGAGGCGGCCGGACCAGGTGGGACGGTTCGCTGGTCACGCCGGCTGCGGCGAACTTGTCCGGCTCGAAGCGGCAGCCCTTGGGCTTGGTCGTGGGCACTGGATGCCGGCCGGTCAGTGGCGCCAGCCGCTCCACCGCCGGCCACTGGGCGGGGGACGGCAGGCTGATGACCAGGTCGGGGCGGCTGCCGAGGTTGTACGCGGTCTGCCCTTCATGGCCCAGTCCGATCACAACCGTCCGCCCGAGGGCCCATGCGGAGGATATCGGGGCGAGGTTGAACGAGCCGTCCTGATTCTCTGTCGACAGGAGGACCACTGGCGTCCCGAAGTACAGGATGCTCGGCTCGATCTCCAGGTGGGTGGCGACTGTCTGTGCGGGCAGGGTGCTGGGAGATGCCGTGTTCATGGCGAGCAGCGTAGGGTCCGGTTGTTTCGGCGGGGGCCGAAGCGTAACCGGGGACAATGGACCGCATGGACATGCAGCACGCACATGCAGCCGGTCCCGACCTGGCTACCGTGGCGAAGCTTCTGGCCGACGGCACGCGGGCAGGCTTCTGTCTGGCCCTCCTCGACGGCCGGGCTTGGACAGCGTCGGAATTGGCACGTCACGTGGGGGTGGCGCCTTCGACCGCGACTGAGCACTTGCACGCGCTCGTCCACGGAAACCTGCTCGCCGAGGAACGGCAGGGCCGCCACCGCTACGTGCGTCTGGCCGGTCCGCACGTCGCCGAGCTGGTCGAGGGCCTCGCCGCGATGGCACCCGAGCGTACCCCCACGCCGCGTTCCCTGTCGGCGGCCGGCCGCCGACAGGCCCTCGCCCACGCCCGCACCTGTTACGACCACCTTGCCGGGACCGTCGGGGTCGTCATCACCGATGCGATGCTCGAACGAAGGCTGCTGAACCTGGAGCACGGACTCGGACTCACCAGCGCCGGAGTGACCTGGCTCGAAGACCTCGGCATCACCGTCCCGACCGGCACGCGCCGACCGTCGGTGCGGTCATGCCTGGACTGGACCGAACGCCGCCCCCACCTGGCCGGCGCCGTGGGCGCCGCCCTGTGCCGTCACGCGTTCGACACAGGCTGGATCACTCCTGTCGGTACAACGCGCGCAGTCGCGGTCACACCCTTCGGCCGACTGGCACTCCGCCGCCATCTCGGCTTGTCCGACGAACTCCTTGCACGGAAATGAGTAGTTCCGAGAGACCCCGGCCCCCGCCGGGGCGTGCCCGGTTTGCCCTTGATCTTCGTTGTGGCAACCTCTCGCGAAACGGCTTTCGCGCAATGTCCCTCCCGATCGAGGCGGTGCGCACCAAGCGCCCCCAGGAGTCCGAGCCCCGCCTCGCCGCCGCCCCTTCCCAGCTATGAGAGGGCGGAACATGAGGTTATATCCGTTTCGCTGCCTCGGAGAAAGTAGCTGCGCTGGTTGTCTGGGCGTTCTATACAGGCGCGTTTGTGCAGTTCATGGGTGCGTTGCGGGTCTCAGTATCCGTAGCATCGGCCGACGTCGCCGGCGGCCCGGTCACCAGCCCCAGCCGAGCGGCTGCGACACTGCCAGGCGAGAGCGCCAACCGCCAGCGGCGCCGACCACACTTGTCTGTCAGCCTAACTGCTTGCCTCACCTGACAGGTTGGAAGGCATCAGTGCGCCCCGTGCATGTGACGCGCCATAGAATTCCAGCATGCCCTCCCCGACAGCCCGGCGCTCCTTGCTAATTGCCCTGCTCGTCGTGGTACTGGCCGCATTCGGCTACTGCGCTCTGCAGCCCGTACGGGAAGCTTGCACGCTCACCTCCGAACCGTATGGCTCCACCTTCACCCCAAACAGCTCCCACACCTTCGGCAGCGGCCGGTGCGGCGAACAGCGCACGCGCGTCATGGCCTGGCTTGAGGGATAGGTGCCACCCGACCGGATGAGATCGGCCACCTCCGGAAGTCGATGCAAGCCGCTGCCTGGCAGCCGCTGCATTGGCCCGATGGCAGGTCAGGCCCCTGTTCAGCACGTTGTGGAAGGTGATCTGCCACTCGATGCGAGCAGTACGGGGCGGCCTCACTGATCAGGTTGGAAGGGGCTCAGCGATGGTGTCGAAGCCGCTGAGGGGCTGTGGGGCGCCCGGATCGACTGCCCGGTGGGGGATGGGTGGCGTTGGGTGGCGTTCACCACCGAGACGAAGATCCGTGACTGCCACGGTCGCCCAGCACCACGTCCGGGCGGCGCCGCCGGTCAGGGTGACGGCGAGCGGAATGCCGGTGGCGTCGGTGATCAGGCGATGCTTGCTGCCGGTTCTGCCCCGGCCGACAGGGCTTCGTCCGGTCCTGGCTTCCCTCTTGACGCCCGGATATGGGAGGCCTCGACCGCCGCGCGGGAGACGTCCAGAGCATTCGCGCTGCGGAGTTTTGCGAGGCTGGCAGCCGGCGTTGAGTGAGGCGGCTTTGAGGCAGGTGCTTGCCTGCGCGGTCGGGATGTGGTCCTCAGCCGACAGCGCGCACCGTGTCGTGCCAGGCGTCCACGGCCTGCAGGGCCTTGCGTACCGCTTTGCTCGAGTCGGTTAGTAATCCCAACTACCTCAATTGCACCGCTCGTTTGACAGACGCCCTGTTCCTGCCTGTGCCGGGCCGTGTACCGGGGGAGTGGGGGGCGGCGGCACGGTGCGCGAGGCGTTCGGCCGCTGATCCCGTCAAGGCGCGGCACGCGTACGCCCGTCCGGCGGGGTGCCGGACGGGCGTACGACGGTGCCGGGCGGGGGTCAGCCGCAGGTCAGCACGGGTGTCCCCCAGTCGCCGTGGTCCTGCCCGTTGCCGTCTCCCGCGTCGCCGACCCTCAGGTCGAGGACCTGGGCACCGGTGACGTCCACGTCGATCGGGACGGCCGCCTGACGACCGCGGACCGTCTGGGTGGTGGTGAGGACCTTGCCGTCGGCGAGCACCGAGAAGGTGACGGTGCCGCCGCCGCCCGTCTCGTCGTCGACGCCCACCGCGGCGGTCAGCCGGGTGCAGGTGCCGGCGAGGTAGAGCTGGACGTCGCTGATCGAGTTGGTGCCCAGGCCCTTGGCGTACTTGGCGCCGGCGATGGTGATCGGCTCGCCGTCGCCGGCTGCCTGCTCGCCGACGCTGGTGTCGCGCTCCACCGGCCCCCAGCCGTTGCTGGCGGACAGGAAGGGCAGATCGCTCACCGCGTTCTGCCGGGCCGGCGGCACGGGCGGTATCGCCTTCAGGACGCGCTCGTCGGCGGCGGTGGCCGCCTTCCCGCGCTGGGTGTAGTGCGCGGTCGCCGTCAGCGCCGAGGCGTCGGGCAGTTTCCCGGCGGGCGGGGTGACCGTCCAGTGGATCGTCGCCGACGTGCCGGGCGTGACCCGGGTGATCGTCGGGGGCTCCGGGGCGCTCGCTGTCCAGCCGTCGGGCAGCGTGAGGGCCGCCGTCAGGGCGGAGACCGTCGGCTGGTCCGCCGGGACGCTCACCGTCGCGGTGGCGGTGAAGGGGGTGCCCGCCTGGACGGTGCCCGGCACGTCGAGCGAGAGGTGGGCGCCGGGTGCCTTCGGCATGGCGTACGCCTTGGGGTCGTAGCGCGGGCCGGCGTTCTGCGTGACGTGCAGCGACGAGGAGTAGCTGCCGTAGTTCGTCAGCTCCACCTTGCCGAGCCCGCCGGTGGTGCCGTCCAGGTTCCACACCGCGATGGCGATGGTGTTGTGGCCGTTCGGCTCGAGGATGCCGTTGGGGACCGGGAAGGTGTGCTGCGGGCCGAGGTAGTTGACGTAGTTGCCGACCTGCCAGCCGTTGACGAAGATCGTGGCGCGGTACCGCCGCTCGGGGTCGTCGGTGAACGTCAGGCCGACCGAGGTGTCCTGGTGGTGCGGCAGGTCGAGGTCGGCGTCGGTGCGGTACCAGGAGACGCCGGGGGTGGTGTCGGTGGCTGGCAGGGTCACGTTCTGCCAGGACCGGTCTGGGTAGCCGGGCAGGTCCCAGCCGGCCCGCTCGCCGTACAGGCCGCCGTTGTTGAGCGGGCCGCGGACGGTGTCGAGCAGGTCCTCACCGCCGCGCACGCCCTGGATCCGCCAGGTGACCGGGGTGAGCGGCGCGCCGGTCAAGGAGGCGGCGGTCAGGCCGCGGGCGGTCTTGTTGCCGTTGGAGGAGCCGTAGTCCTCCTCGTGGCCCATGTTGACCGTCAGCACGGACAGCACGTTGTCGCCGGTGGGCCTCACCGCGCCGGCGGGGAAGGTGAAGTCGGCGCTGCCGGTGGTGGAGCTGCCGAGGAAGGTGCCGTTGAGCCAGGCGGAGAAGGCCTGGGCCCTGCCGCCGGAGTCGGACACCAGGTGGATGCCGGTCTCGGAGCCGGAGGCCCGGAAGCGGCCGCGGTACCAGGTGTTGCCGGTGTGGAAGCCGTAGTCGTCGGCGTAGAGCACGGGCAGGGAGCTGACGCTCGAGGAGCTGTTGGTGGTGGTCTTGTCGGCCACCTGCCAGGTCGAGTCGTCGAAGCCGGGTGCGGCCTCGGGGGACTCCTCGGTGTGCTTCCAGTTGGTCAGCGCGGGCAGCTTCACGGGTGCCGCGACGGGTATCCGCGCGGTGCGGCTGCCGGTGGCGGTGGTGCTGGTGGACAGGGTGCGGCCGTTCCATGTGACGGTGTCCGCCGAGGTGAAGACCTCGATGTCGCGGTCGTCGGCGTTGTCGCCGGTGAGTGCGGCGCTGCGGCCGCCGTGGAGGCTGGTGGCGGTGCGCAGCAGGTGGGTGCCGCGGACCAGGACCGGGCCGGTGGCGGTGTCCTGGCGCCAGAAGGTCTTCGCGGTGTCCTTGTCGCCGACGAGCAGCAGCTGCGGGCGCGACCCGCCGCCGCTGATGGCGACGCGCAGCAGGCCGTCGTGGGTGTAGTTCAGCCGCAGGTCGCCGGTGGCGGGGTCCCAGGTGGTGGTGACGTCGCCGCCGCTGGAGGTGACGGTGGGCCGGGAGCTGTAGCGCAGCACGGTCTCGCCGTCGCTGCCCCTGTTGCCGTAGAGGACCGAGACGTCCCGGCCGCCGATCGCGGCGGTGGTCATGATCTCGGAGGTGGAGTACTGGAGCTGGGTGCCGCCGAGCTTGCCGTTGGCGACGATGATGTGCGAGTCACGGCCGTCGAGGGTGATCGCGGTGCCGGGCTGCTGCGGGACGACGGGGTAGGTCGGCGCGGTGGTGGCGTCGCCGGCGGGCACGTCGATGGCGTCGATCGCCACGAAGTTGTCGGTCGACGCGGAGCTGTGGCTGCCGGTCACGACGATCTTCAGGGTGTGCGCGCCCGCGGGCAGTCCGGTCTTCTGGAAGACGACCGCCTGGTTCTCGCCGCCCGAGCCGTCGACCGTGGCGACCTTGGTGCCGTCGAGGTAGACGTCGGCGTAGCCGTGGTTGTCGGTCTTGGAGCCGATCCAGCGCACGGCGGTGCCGTCGAAGGGCACGGTGAGCGAGTCGCCCTTGGTGTGGGAGAAGGACTCGGTGTGCTTGTAGTCGCCGCCGGTGTAGCTCTGGTCGGCCACGTGCGACCAGGTGCCGGTGTAGGCGAGCGCCGGGTCGGGGTCGTCCCAGGTGTAGGTGGTGTCGGCGGCGGGCTGGGCGTTGAAGTCCAGGGATATGTGGGTCCTGTCCAGGGCCGTGGACGTGGAGTCGCCGTGCCGCAGGACGTGGAACTGCGTCCTGGTGTCCGGGTTCATCCGGGCGGTGTCGATGACCTTGGTGTCGTCCGGCGGGGTGGTCCTGATCGCGTCGGTCTTGGTCAGCGGGGCTTCCGACTGGGTGAAGTAGCCGATGAGCTTGTCCTCGTCGAACTTCGGGTCGAGCTGCCGGTTCTCCCGGATCGCGGCGCCGTAGTCGTAGGAGGTGTAGTTCTCCGGCATGCCCAGCCAGCCCCAGTTGGTGCCGCCGTAGGTCATGTAGAAGCTCTGGGCGGTGGCGCCGACCGCGATGTTCTGCTTGTAGAAGACGTCGGCGAACTGGTCGTTGATCAGCTGGGCGCACTTGTCGTAGCCGGGGCCGCCCCACGGGTCGAAGGCGCCGCCCTGGAACTCCGGGGTGTAGAGGGGCCTTCCCGGCGGGTGGTCGTAGCTGATGTCGGGCACGCCGTTCCACTGCGTGGGGTTGGAGCAGTTGAAGCCCTGCGGGTAGGAGTCGGGGCCGTCGACGTCGAGGGCGCCGTCACCGAAGTTGAAGGTGCCGTTGTTGTTGCCCGTGAGGGGAACGGTGATGCCGTCGGCGCGGGCCTTGAGCTCCAGGTGCTTCATGTAGGCGCGGGCGGAGGCGGAGCCGTTGTAATACTCGTTCTCCACCTGGTAGGCGATGACGGTGCCGGTGCCGTCGGTCAGCTGGTGGCGGGCGAGGATGCGGTCGATCTGGGTGAGCCACTCGTCGGCGTACTTCAGGAACTGCGGGTCGTCGGTGCGGTTCTGCTCCTTTTTGGTGGTGAGCCAGCCGGGGAGCCCGCCACTGTCGACCTCGGCGTTGATGTACGGGGCCGGGCGCGCGATGACGTACAGGCCGGCCTGCTGCGCCATGTCGAGCAGCTTGTCGACGTCACGCACGCCGGTGAAGTCGTACACGCCCGGCGCGGGCGAGTGGTAGTCCCAGTCGAAGTACAGGGACGTGGAGTTGAAGCCGGCGGCCTTCATCTTCTGGAAGATGTCCAGCCACAGGTCGGGGCTGGGCAGCCGGAAGTAGTGGAACTCGCCGGACCACAGGTAGGTGCGGTCGCCGTCGACGAGGAACGAGTAGCCGTCGAAGGTCACCTTGTGCGGCGTGGCCGCGGCGGCGGGGGCCTCGACGGGTGGCTTCGCGGTGTGCCCGTTGGCGTCGGCGGCCATAGCGGGGACCGCCTGGCCGGCGGACAGGGCGATGGCCACTGCCGCTGCGGCCGTGGCCCACCACCTTCCGCGGCGGCCGGATCTCCCGGCCGCGGAGTCGTACGGATGACGTCGCACTGCGCCTCCACGCTCGCTGATGAGTCAACTCCAAACAGGTCCCATCGAATTCGAACAGTAGGAGCGTAAGACCGCTGGAGCAATAGGCAGGACGAATATCATCGCCGCTGGAAGAAACCGACTCGTCCTGCTCATATACCCACAAAGGATGAGTGGTGCGGCAAGGGCGAGGGAGGCGGACCGATGAGTTTCTGTCAGCTTCCTTGAGAGAGTGTGCAGGTACGGAACTGTTATGGCGCCAACTGTTGAGTTGCGTCGGATTCTGTTCCGAAGATCGGGCGGGAACCTACGATGGGACCTCGTATGCCGATCACCCGCAGGATCCTCTCCGGCGTCACCGCGGGAGCCATGTGGGCCGGGTGGTGTGTCAGGCCGCAGTCCACCGCCACCATCGCCACCATCGCCACCGCGCCCGGGGCGGCCGCCGTGGACAACGGGCCCGCCATCGCCCCGCCGTGACTCGGCCGTAGCGTCATCGACCTGGTCATCGGCCCGTACGTCCACGACACTGCCGCGGCCGTCGGCGAGCCGCACGAAGTAGTCCGGCGCGTGCCGGCGCCCTGCCGGCGATCGGCTTCTTCGACGGCGACGAGCCCGCCCACCACCGCTGGGTCCTGGCCCGCCGCAGCCTCACACGACCGGGGGAGATCGCCTACTACTTCGCCTACGCACCCGTGACCTGCACGGTTGCCGACCTCGCCCGGGTGGCGGGGACGCGCTGGGCGATCGAGGAATGCTTCCAGGCCGCGAAGAACGAATGCGGGCTGGACGAGTACGAAGTCCGCCGCTACACAGGCTGGTATCGGCACATCACACTGTCCATGCTTGCCCACGCGTTGCTCGCCGGCCTGGCTGCAGACGAGGCCGCAAAGGGGGCTGCAGAAACGACCCCATCAGCAGGATCATCCCACTCACCGTGGCAGAGATCCGGCGGCTCCTGGGCCTGAGCAGCAGATGCGGCAGCGCCCCGGATCCGTTGCGGTCCGGGGCGCTGCCGCATCTGCCGTTCACCCGATGGCAAGAGGGGTCAACAGATCCGGCTCTGTCGGCTTCTCCCAGGGGCGCAGGTCGGCAGCAGCCGCGCGGGACCGCTGCGCCTGTCGGCCTTCCTTCACCGGGAGGTCAGGCGGCCGACCTCGGGTCGATCTTCCAGCGCATGTTGGTGGGCGCGTTGGTTCCGGTGAAGTGCTTGAGGGTCACGTACACATCGGGGTGGGGGTAGTTCTGCGACTGCGAAGTGATTGCCCACTGCCGGAAGTTCGCTCCGGCCGGGGTGATGGTGTAGGTCTCGGAGGTGCCGTCCTCGCGGACGATCCAGTCCTGTGCCGGACCGCCGTTGCAGTTGGTCACGGTCAGCGGGCCGTTGTCCTTCGCATTGTCCGGCACCGTCAGGCAGGCCGGGGTCGGGTTCTTGATCGGTTCGGTCTCGATGACGTAGTGGTCGCCGTACTTCTGCTTGAGTCGCCAGACCGACCCCGAGCCCTCATTGGCCAGCGGCCAGGGGTACCACACCTGGACGTACTGCGGCCGGTTCTCATTCTGAGTGTCGGTCTGCAGGTAGAAGCCGGTCGAGGCGTTGCTGATGACCACCGCCTGGTTGCTCGGGGGGTGGCCGGGGCCGTTGGCTGCGGCCGGGGCGGCCGCAGCCACGCTTGCGGAGAGTGCCAAACCGAGCAGGAGAGCGATCTTGCGCATGGAGAATCCCTTTCGTCGAGCGGCATCTGCCAGTGGTATCTGTCGTCGACGTCCCTGCCCATACGGTCGGCTGCCGAAAGAGCCCGCCCTGGAATGACTCCGAATGAGGGAGGGGTGTTCGGATTCCGTACGGCTCGACGGCCACTTCTGGATCGCGTTGTGGAGATTGTGCCTACCGAGCAGCCGCCCCCGTGCCCGGGCTCAGCCGACCGTCTGGGTACCGATGACGGACAGCAGACGCAGTTTCTCGTAACTCTCGGAGCCGGGAGCGGCGGTGTAGACGAGCAGCCGGTGCGACTGGTCGGTGTCCAGGAGGGAATGGCAGTTCAGTTCCAGGAGCCCCACCTCGGGATGGAGGAACCGCTTGACCGGCTGGGGGCCGACACCCACCTCGTGGGTGTCCCACAGCGTGCGGAACTCCTCGCTGCGCTCCAGGAGGAGGTCGGCGTAGTGAGCCGCCCGCGAACCCGGACCCCTCAGTGTGGCGATCTCCCGGAGCCCGGACGTGAACATGCGGGAGAGGTGGTCGTGGTCCTCCGGCGCGTACAGGGCACGGGTCTCCGGCCGGGTGAACCAGCGGTAGCCGATGCTGCGCTCGGGGCCGGTGAAGCGCGTGGTGTCGCCGGTCAGGGCCACACCGAGCGGGCTCTGGCGCAGGGTCTGGCCGAGTTCGCCGACGATCTCGGCGGGGGTGTCGGCGAGGCGGTCGAGGATGCGGAGCAAGCCGGGGCCGACGTGGTCACCGGCCGAGCCGCGCACGGGCGGACCGATCCCGACGAGACGGAACAGATGGTCGCGCTCCTCCAGGGACAGATGCAGCCCCTGCGCGATCGAGGCGGCCATCTGCGGGGAGGGCTGGGGGCCGCGCTCGCGCTCCAGCCGTGCGTAGTAGTCGGTCGACATGTGGCAGAGCGCCGCGACCTCCTCGCGCCGCAGACCGCTCGTCCTGCGGCGCTGCCCGCGGGGGAGGCCGACGTCCTCGGGCTGCAGCGACTCCCGCCGATGCCGCAGGAACGCGGCCAGTCCGGCCCGGTCGATCGCCATGTTTCCCCTCCTCCGTGACGCTTTCCTTTCTACCGCCTCCCACAGGCGGTCACGGCGGCGCAGCCACGGATCGTCGATCCCCCTCTCGGGTCGGCGCTCCCGCCGCGACGCACCCGGTCGGCGGCCTGGCGCCATCCTTGGCGCGGCGATACGCGAGGAAAGCCCGCCGTGCCCGAGGAAGTCCGACCTATCCACGGCCCCGCGATCAGTGGCTCGGCAGGCCCTGCACCCAGCCGGCGGATCGGGTCACGGTGGTCTCACCGCACATCACGAGGGAGCCCACTCATGCCACGTACCGACATCGACATCACCGTCCCCGATCTGTCCGGCAGGCGCGCCGTCGTCACCGGCGCGAGCGACGGCATCGGACTCGCCCTCGCCACTCGCCTCGCGGCCGCCGGCGCCGAAGTGCTTCTGCCGGTCCGCAATTCTCGCAAGGGCGAGGCGGCACTGGCCGCGATCCGTACCGCAGTCCCCGACGCGGACGTGGCGCTGCGCACGCTGGACCTCTCCTCGCTCACGTCCGTCACGGCACTGGGCGAGACCCTGCTGGCCGAGGACCGCCCGATCCATCTGCTCGTCAACAACGCCGGCGTCATGACACCGCCCGAGCGGCAGACGACCGCGGACGGATTCGAGCTGCAGTTCGGCACCAACCACCTCGGCCACTTCGCTCTCGTCGCCCGTCTGCTGCCGCTGCTCCGGGCCGGCCGAGCCCGTGTGACGACGCAGATCAGCATCGCGGCCAACCAGAACGCGATCAACTGGGCGGACCTCGGCTGGGAACGCTCGTACAGCGGCGGCCGCGCCTACAGCCAGTCGAAGATCGCGGCCGGACTGTTCGGCCTGGAACTCGACCGTCGCAGCGCGGCCGGCGGCTGGGGCATCACCAGCAACCTGTCCCACCCGGGCGTCGCCCCCACCAGCCTCCTCGCCGCCCGCCCCGAGCTGGGCCGCGCCAAGGACACCGTGGGCGTACGCGTCATCCGCGCCCTCTCCGCCCGCGGCATCCTCCTCGGCACGGTCCGCACCGCACAGCTCCCCGCCCTGTACGCCGCCACCTCGCCCGAGGCCGAGGGCGGAGCGCTCTACGGTCCCGGTGGGCCTGGCCACCTCGGAGGCCCGCCCGTGCGGCAGAAACTCTACAGCCGCCTGCGCAACCAGGACGAGGCCCACCGCATCTGGGCCCGCTCCGAGGAACTGACCGGAGTCCGCTGCGCCTGAGCGCGGCGGCGACCCTCACCGAGCCCCCCACCGAAACCTCCCCCCGGCCACCACCGCGGTATGACGACCCGAAGGCCGACGGCGGCTTGGGTCAGGCGGCCTTCCCGCCCCGACGGGTCACCAGGGGGACCGCCTTCGCCGTCACCCGGCAGTAAGGCCGCGCCTCGCGGCGGCGCGGACGAACCGCCCGGCGATGTCGCGCTGCTCGACGTAGGTGGGCGGGTCGTCGAACAGTTCGTAGTGGCTGGCGCAGATGGCGGTGGTGCCGAGGATCGCCCCGGCCTCGACGGCCTGCTCGTCAGGGTGACGGGCACGTCCGCCTCGTAGCCTTCGAACTTGGCGAGCCATCATTGTGGGGGCGACGGATACATCGTAGGAGCGACCCGCATGAACCTCGACAGTGGACCGCGCGACTTGCTTGTCCGTGCACGGGGTGGGACCTCTCCGCTGTACACGGCAGAGGATCCGGGCCACGAGGATCACGCCCGGTTCACGCGCAACGTCCCCTAGGGCAACTTCGAGTTGGGGCTTCCCGAATGGTTGGCGGACCGACTGGCCTCGTGGTCCCAGGCCCGGCCACCTGTGGGGTTCACCTCCGGGCCGGATTCCCGTCGGTACGTGAAGCAGGGCCTCGAAGCGGCCCGATCGCTGGCGAGACACCTCGGCCCGCTCTGGGTCGTGCGCTACTGGGACGAGGGCCACGGTGCGGCGAAGTTCGTGTGCTGGGGTTGCGACCGTCTCCACTGGGCTCTCGACGCCCACGGCACCCCTCCGCATCATCCCCTCAGCATCACGGTTGTGGGTGAGTACAAGTGGCCCCCGCTCCGCGCGGAAGGCTTCGGGGACTTCGCCGCGGACGATCCCGCCGCCGCTCTCGGCCTGTCGGGCGAACTGGTGGCTGATCTGTACGCATGGGCGGCTGACTTCGACGCCGGCATGGAGCTCTGGCTGAAGGACCGAGACGACGAAGCCGACGACGCACGGCGGGAAGAACTGGACCGGCGCGGACGGGCCCTGACCGAACGCGTCGCCCGAGAACTGGCTCCAGGAAGGACCGTGACCTACGGAGGCCTCGCCTGATCGTCGATCGCGGTCAGGATCGGCCGGCGAGCCCACGCCCGGCCCGCACCCTGAGAGGGACGCTGTTGGCTACTGTAAGCGCTGCGACCGGTTCGTTCCCGAGGACGGAGCCGCGCTCCCGGGCGTGAAGGTTCCGTCGGGGTCATCGAGCGGTACTGGAAGAAGACAGGCCTGAAAATCAGCAAGGTCGTGTCCGACAAGGACTTCCCCGAGGTGTACGCCGAGACCGAGGACGGTCTGCTGCGTACGGGCCTCGTCGTCGGCGGGCAAGGACAGTTCTTCCTCGACGTGCAGACCGCCTGTGTCCGCACGTCCCAGGTCAAGGCACCGGGGACGCAGGCACGCGGACACAGCTACTACGGCAAGGACGTGCCCCGTCCCAACGTGACCGACCCCTTCTGGCCCTCCCGCGAACCGGTCAGCCCATGAGCTCACCGCGCTGGCGGGGAGACCTGCGGACGACCTGCCCCCGCGGGTGAGGGCACCGAGCGCCCTGCTGGAGCGGGCCCGCGCCGTCCCCCCGCGGCAACCACGACAGCACCCGCGCGCCTACCGCAACCACCAGGACCGCGTGCTCAGCGACGCGGTGACCACGTCCATCGCCCGTGCCGAGCCCTTCGAGGACGACTTCCTCACCGGCCTGCTGCCCCTGCCGCGCCACGGCGCCGCTGTTGAGGCTGGCAGCGGCCGCAACCAGCACCCGCCCGGAAGAGGCTTGGCTGCTGGAGGCGACCGCCGTCCGCGCAGCGCACCGCTTGGCCGACACCCCCTTTGACCCCGGCGACCAGCACCTGTTGCGCTGGGTTCGGGGCGAATCCCGACGGAGTAGGCCTGCCGAGCAAGTTCTCTCGCTCCGAAGGTGCCCTCGAACTGCAGATCCGACCTGGTGGACCTCTGGAGCCAGTTCTTGATCCGGTTCGCGTTGTTGGCCAGCGCGTAGTCCACGACCTGCTGGGCGGTCTGCTGGTCGATGAACAGGCTGCTGTGCGTGGGCTTGCCGAGTTTCAGCGTCTTCGCCTTGGCCAGTTCCACGGCCCTCCCAGCCGGGGGTGTGGCTGTCGTCTCGTGTGACTGATACCGGTTCGCCATGGGGGCGGTATGGTGCGGACGAAGATCAAAGGGGAGGGGAATACATCCGATGGGGAACCGCTTCGCCCGGGGTGTGGCGGCAGTCGCAGGGCTTGTGCTCGCGGGCGCCGGCCTGACGACTGTAAGTGCCGCGCCGGCGGCCGCCGACGCATACGACTGCCCAGTGGGCTATTTTTGCGGCTGGTCGAACAAGACCGCTACCGGACCGATGTGGAAGACGAAGACGAGCGTCGCAGACCTGGGCGGCTGGGACAACTCGATCCACGCGCTCATGAACCGTTCGAACTCGATCGTCTGTCTCTACGACACGAAGAACTACGGCACGTCAGGCGGCTACTGGGCCGAGCAGCCCGCTGGCCCTGAAGACGTGTACTACGAGAACCTGAGCGGGACGATCAGCTCGATCAAGTTCATCCGCACCGAGCGTGAGTGCGGCCAGAACGCCTATCCGAGGTGGGTTGCCAAGACCTCGCCCAAGGCCTTGGGCTTCGGCGACATGAACGGTGACCGCCGGGCCGACGTGATCGCCCGCGACAAAGCGGGACGGCTGTGGTTCGCACCGGGCGACGCGACCGGCCGGCTGATCGGCACTGGCGGTTGGAATGGGATGAACGCCCTCACCCGCCACGGCGACTTCAGTCGTGACGGCCGCGAGGACCTCATCGCACGCGAGGCGTCCACCGGCAAGCTGTGGCTCTACCCCGGCACCGGCACCGGCTCTTTGGGAAGCCGCAAGCTGATCGGTACCGGCGGCTGGAACGGCATGAGCAACATCACCGCCCTCGGCGATTCCACCGGCGACGGCCGCGGGGATCTGATCGCGGTCGAGAAGGCCACTGGGAAGCTGTACCTGTACCCGGGCACCTCCACCGGCACGCTGGGCTCACGCAAACTCATCGGCACCGGTGGCTGGAACGCCATGAATGCACTGGCTGGGGCGGGCGACGTGAACGGCGACGGCCACCCCGACCTCTACGCCCGCGAGGGGTCCACGGGCAAACTCTGGCTCTATCCCGGTCGTACCGCTGCCCTCAGCGGACGCGTTCTGGTCGGCAAGGGCGGCTGGAACGGCATGGCGAACCTCATCGCCGTCGGCGACGTCTCAGGCGACGGGCGCCCCGATCTCGCCGCCGTGACCAACACGAAGAACACGATCGAAGGCTACGCCGGCTGGCTGTTCACCTACCGCGGCCAGGCCAACGGCCTCCTGGCAGGGGGCGAGCCTACCGACGACGAGTGGGAGGGTCTCAACGGCTTCTGCTGACCGTCGTCCAAAGACAAGCGCACCATCCCCAGCTACACCGAGGCGTCCCGTCGGCAAGGGCAGCCAGCCTGTCCAGCCTCGGGCATTCGTGAGGGTCCGCCGACGGAGTCGGTGGGCCCCGCTTTCCGGAGCTGGTGGTGGGCAGGCTGGCGCCCCGCTTGTCGCGTCGGCGGATTCGGTGACCTGGGCGGGTTCGACCCGGCCACGGCACGGGAACGGGACCGTCGGACACCCATCACAAGGCGCCCCACGCCGGTTCAGCGGCAGCGCATCCAGTCGGGCAGCGCCGATCTGCTGGCTCGCCAACGACACTGAAGGCGCTTGAGCCGGTTGCGGACGAGGGCTTCGAGTCGGTCCAGGGCGACGACGGTGAGGAAGCGCTGCGGGGTGTGGCGCAGGACCTGCCTACAGCCGGCATGGCAGCGCTCGCTCGCTGGTCCTGTGATCTTCCTCGGCCTGGACCCAGTACAGGCGGGCGTTCGGAGTCCGGGTGACGGCTTGCGTGAGGCGTCCGTCCGTGAAGAGGGCTCCCACCCCGTCCTCGATCGCCCAGCCAGAGCCGTAAAACAACGGCGTACCCGGCTTTTCCGCCGCTGCGGAACCGGCCGTCTCACCACCGGCTCCCCTGCCTGCTGGTGGCACCCGGCGGACTCGGTCGGGATGTCGGCCAGCGACCGGCTCGGAGCAGACCGGGCTGGCCCAGGCCGGGTAACGTGAGCAGGCGGTGGCCCTGGGAAGCACACACCGGGGGAGTCCGAGCTGAGCCGCGAGCTCGGCCGAATCCAGCCCGTCCAGCACACGCTCCAGCGCCGGGAAGAAGCTGGTGAGCTGGCCGCGTAGGCGATTGATGCGGCGGGTGCGATCCGGCGGACCCGCAATCCCCTAGATTGCTGCACCAGGAGTGCACGGCGACCAGCGCCTGCAAAACGACTCAGGCGGTAGGCCACATGGACCAGAAGACCGAGGGCGCCACCGCGTGCCTCCTTGCTGCTCTCGGTGCAATAGCCGGACTGCTGGTGTGGGCACCACGGGCTGCCTTCAGCATTGATGGCGGGTTCGAGGGACACGCCCGCGATCTGAGCGTGCTCTTCCTCGATCTGCCGCTCATTCTGCTCGGTGGCACGGCGCTTCCGCTTTTCACCTGGACGCTGGCCACGCGGTCGACGGGTCGACCCTGGATCGCAGGGCTCACAACCCTGGCGACACTCGCTCTCGGGGTGTGGGGGCTCACCGAGTGGTACACGCCCCGCCAGCACCCTGATCCCGGTTACACCGGCCCGGGGCTTTGATCCTGGCAGCGTCCGCACGTCAATGTTGGTACATCACAGGCCGCCACGGCTTGACCACTTACGGGTTCTCAGCGCGGTGAACGCCAACCTGCGCTGAGCGGCATCGACAGAGTCCCAGACGGCGTCGTGGCGGCGCTACTGGCGCAGGCCCGACGCGAGGGGGAGGACGCATGATCCCGATGTCGCCGCATCGCACGAAGGGACCGGGCGTGCTCGGCGCCACTCCTGAGCAGCCGATCGGCCCCTTCGGGCGCTGGCCCGAATCCGACGAAGACCGGGAGACGGACACCGACGCCGACCAGGACGGACCCCAGGCGTGCGGGAACATACCCTCGACGTATCTGTGATGTTGATCTCACAGCCTACGGAGGGTGGTGAGGGCGTGAGTGCGACGAGGGGCTGATGCGGCGGCTTTCACAGGCCGCACACAGGATTTACCCGGTCCCCTCATCGGCGTGGGTGCTACCGACCGTAACTTCCCCCCGGCCAAAACGTTCTTGCCCTGAGAATCACCCGCATGTCTATGGTGACGTCCGCTCCTGGACGGACCTGACCAGTCCACTCGTCCGGGAGTGCTCGGCGTGCCACCGGGGGGAGCGCCACCACCATGTGAGGCCCCATGTGCGGCCTCACGTGTCCCTCTTTGGAGTGCGCCGGCAGTAGCCACCCCCTAAAGAGAGGGATACGCGTGTCGCGTAGACCTGTACATCAGCAGCGTGGACGCAGGAGACGGCCGGTCGGCTTGGCGACTTCAGTCGTCCCGCTCGCCGCCCTGGCGCTTCTCGCCACCGTGGCCGTGCAGCCGGCCTCGGCCGTCGGCCAGGGTCCGGCAGCCGGCCCGGCCGTGGACTCCTACGACGGGTTCGACGTCAAGGCCGCCGAGCAACTGCGGTCCGACCAGTGCCTGATGGCCGACGGCCTGCGCAAGGGCGGGCCGAACATGTACGGCCTGGCCAGTGCCGCCCTGTCGCTGCCGCCGGACCAGCTGCACCAGAAGGCGGACCGGACTTACGGCACCGGCGCGTTCGCCCAGGCATGGCAGAAGGACAACGACGACTCCGACGTCTGGGTGAAGAAGACCGAGGACACCCGTCAGTCGTGGAACAACGCCGTCAGCGGCCTGGACAGCTACCCCGGAGCAGCCCAGAAGGAGAACCCGTTCGACAAGACGGGGCTGCTTCCCTGGCTCTACCAGTCGTACTTCAAGTCGGTCGACCTGCTCTCGCCGTTCTACGACCCGTCACCGCAGGCGGACGACAAGACCAAGAAGGCCGCCCTCGCGATCGGTGACCCGCTGTACACCGGCGGCGGGACGAGCCAGGAGCAGGAGGCCTGGAAGCTCTGGAAGAAGAACTCCGGGGACATCGTCCCGAACGAGATCTTCGTACCGAGGGTGTTCGCTGACGACGCTCGCGTCTTCCTCGCCTCCGGTGGTTTTCCCCGGACCGCACCGGCGCCGGACAGCCCGGAGTTCCGCATCGCGGTGGAGGACCTCAAGACCCGGTTCGCCTCGTGTGCCTGGCATGATCCGGTCGACCCCAACCGGGTGCTGGGCAAGGAGGTCGCCCAGGCGTCTACCGAGTGGCAGCAGGAGATCGCCGCCCAGGCCACCCAGCGCAACCAGATCCTCGCTGCCGCCGGCAGTGCCGACAAGGCGCTGCAGGACGGCGCGTTCGCGCTGGGCAAGCTGCTGGGGCAGTCGTGGATCGCGGACTATTCCACCCGCTGGTTGGACTACTACACCGAGGGCGGGTTCAACTGGATCGGCGACGGCCAGCTGGAGATCCAGGTGCCGGGCGCGGCCGGCAAGTGCCTCGACGTCCAGGGCGCCGGGAAGACCAACGGCACTCCGGTTCAGGTCTACACCTGCAACAGCGGCGCGGCCCAGAAGTGGCAGCTGTGGGCGACCTACGACGGTGGCCGCACCCTGCGTAACCCCAACTCGGGCAAGTGCCTGGAAGTGTTGAACGGCAGCAGCGCCGATGGCGCGAAGGCCCAGATCGGTGACTGTGGCAGCACCAGGGCCCAGCAGTGGAAGTTCGATGTGCGCAGCGCCGGTCCGCTGGTGAACGCGGCCTCCGGCAAGTGTCTGCACCTGCCGACCTTCGACAACAGCAAGGACGCCGTGTCGTCGGCGTGCAACGGCTCCAGCGCGCAGAAGTTCCGGGTCGTGCCCAAGACGCACACCGGCAGCGCGCCGGCGAAGGCCGATGTGGACAAGGCCAAGGCGGCTGTCACAGCCGCGCAGACGGAGGCGAAGAAGCAGCTCGCCGTCCTCAAGGCGCAGCAGGAAACGGCACAGAAGGCCGTGACGGCGTCGGACACGGCGCTGCAGGCCGCGTACGGCATCGCGGACGCGAGCGGCGCTCCGCGGGGGCGTGGTCTGCTGGTCGGTCTGCAGAAGGACCAGGTGACCAGGGGCGCGGCCGCCGCGCTGCAGGCGCTGGAGAAGGCCGGTGAGACGGCGGAGGCCGCGACCCGTGCCTCGGCCGGTGACAGCGCGACCATCGCGCAGCGGGCGCTGGCGCAGGCGGCGCAGTCCAAGGCGGAGTTCCGCAAGAAGGCCGCCGAGGCGGCCGAGTTGCAGGCCAAGGCCGCCGCGGACGCGGCCAAGGTGCACCGGGACAACGCCAAGAAGGACAAGGAGACCGCCGAGGCCGAGCTCGCCGTCGCGGTGCAGGCGGAGGCGGACGCGAAGGCGGCCGCCGCCGACGCGCACGCCAAGCGGCTCGCCGCGGAGGCCGAGGAGAAGACGGCCAAGGCGGAGAAGGACAACGCCGCCGCCAAACGGGCCGAGGCAGCCGGCCACCGCAAGAACGCCGAGTCGGAGGCAGCGAAGGCGAAGGACGCCAAGGACAAGGCCGAGGCGGCCGAGAAGACCGCCGAGAACAGACGTGACGACGCGGTCAAGGCCAAGGACCATGCAGCGGCCATGCGCGACGACGCCCTGGACGCCGAGCAGAAGGCCCAGGCGGCGCGGGCGAAGGCCGCGGCCAAGCAGGCCTACGCCGACTCCCTGGACTCCGGTGACGCGGCCGACGCCGCGCGCGCCGCGGCGAACGACGCCGACAAGGCGGCCGACGACGCCGAGGCCGCCGCCACCAGGGCGCGTTCGGAGGCGGACGCGGCGACCAAGGCGGCGGCCGACGCCGACGCGGCGGCGACCCGTGCGGAGGCCGCGGCGAAGCGGGCCCGCTCGGACGCGGACGCCGCGCAGGCGGACAAGCTGAAGGCCGACGCGGCCGTGAAGACCGCGACCAGCGCCGTCGCCGACGCCATCCAGGCGTCAAAGAACGCCTCGGCGGAGGCCAAGGCCTCGGTCAAGCTCGCCGACGAGGCCCAGGCGCACGCCAAGGACGCCAAGGCCCAGGCCGACGCGGCGAACAAGGAGGCCGTCACCGCGGTCGCAGCCGCCGCCAAGGCGGCCGGCTTCGCCCATGTCACCGCCCAGGCCGCCGTCGACGCGGGCAAGGCCGCCGAACAGGTCGCCGACCCCGCCAACGACGCCGTCCAGCTCGGCTCGCCCTACGTCGACACCGACTCCGCCGCCGCTCTGGTGGTGCTGACCGGACAGGGCTCCAAGACGACCGCCGAGCAGCAGCAGGCGGTCGCCGACGCCCACGCCAAGAACGCCGCCGCCGAGGCCCAGGCCGCCAAGAGCACCGCCGACCAGGCCAAGGGCGACGCCAAGGAGGCCTACACCCACGCGGCGGGCGCCGCCCAGTACGCCGCCGACGCCCGTACCTACTCCAAGGAGGCCCTGGGCTACGCGGCCGCCGCCGCCAAGGCCGCGTCCGCGGCCGCGGCGTCACTGACGCGCACCATCGGCTACGACAACCAGGCCGCCGCGGACGCGGCGGCGGCCGACACGGCCGCCGGCCGGGCCGAGGGCTACGCCAAGGACGCCCGCGACTCCGCCGACGCCGCCGAACTGGACGCCGCGGCGGCCCGCTCCGCGGCCGCCCAGGCCGAGCAGGACGCCAAGGACGCCCGCGCGGCGGCCGACCGCGCCGACACCGCCGCGACCGAGGCCGAACAGGCCGCCAAGGACGCGGCCACGTACGCCGAGGAGGCCCAGGCCGCGGCCGACCGCGCCGAGAAGGCGGCGCAGGCCCAGCAGATCGGCGCCGGCACCGTCCCCGACGGCGAGGGCGGCTCGATCGGCAACGTGTTCTACGTCGTCGACCACATCGAGAAGGTCGGCGACCCGCAGGTCGTCAGCAAGACGGACGGCTGCGACGGCTGGATCGACAAGCTGTTCTACCGGGGCGACTGCACGATCACCTCGAAGATCCGGTACGTGGCCGTCCTCGACCTGTACCTGTGCGGCGCGCAGGACCTGGACCCGCAGAAGTACTCCTGCCCGGCCGAGGCCACGGACTACATCGGCCAGATCAGGACCAGGGAACTGTCCCAGACGGTCACGCACACCATCACGATGGAGGAGTACCAGAGCAACATCGACCCCATCGACATCCTCTTCGGCAGCTGGATCAAGTGCGCCCAGAAGCTCACCCCCGGCGGGCAGAGCGGAAGCTGGGGCGGCTGTGGATGGGCGGCCGTGGACGTGGCCTCGATGTTCGCGGGCAAGGCCATCCGGCCCATCGCGGACGCGCTGCGCGCCGTGGACGCCGCCTTCGTCACCGGCGTCGGCGTCCGGGACGCCTTCCGGGCGCTCAAGGCCATCGACGGCATCGACGCGGCGGCCGTCGCCGCGATCGAGCGCGAGGTGTCGGTCTACGAGGAGCTGGTGACCGCCTGCAAGGTCAACAGTTTCCCCGGCGCCACCCAGGTGGTCCTGGCCGACGGCGGCCGCAAGGCGCTGCGTGACGTACACGCCGGCGACCTGCTGCTGGCCACCGACCCGGCGACCGGACGCACCCGGGGCGAGCCCGTCACCCGTACCTTCCGGCATGGCGCCCACGACCTGGTGGAAGTGACGTTGACCGACGGCGGCCGCCTCACCAGCACCCCCGGACACCGGTTCTTCGTGCCCGGCCGCGGCTGGACCCTGGCCTCCGCCATGCGCCCGGGAGACGTTCTGCGTACCCCGAGTGGCACACGCACCGTGGCAGCAGTGGCTGAACGGCATGAGACGACGCCGCGGACGGTGTACGACCTGACCGTCTCCGGTCTGCACACCTTCTACGCCGTGGCGGGTGACAGTCCGGTCCTGGCCCACAACTGCAACGACCTCGTGGCCGACGGGCAGAAGTTCTCCGGGCAGGCCCACACGCTCGACGAGCACACGGCCGGGATCGTCAGCCCGCAGCGTGCCGAAGAGCTGGCCAAGGCGAAGACGCTGAAACTCGGCAAGCCCACGCCCAACAGCTTGTTCGTCGACCAGCAGACCGCCCAGCAGGTCGTGGACTACGCGCTGGCCAACAACGCGAACCGAATCAAGAACTGGCTCCAGAAGACCAGGGAACCGCAACTGGACTTCACCGGCCGCTTCGGGGCGAAGAACTCGCTCGGCACGGTCTACTATCCGGACGGGAGGGCCGCGACGGCGGCGGGCAACGGGTTCTACATCAAGCTCGTGCGCGCCAAGGGCCACAAGGCCGGTTTCTACGTCCAGACGTGCTACCCGAAGTAAAGAGGTGACTTTCGATGCCACGCTTCACGCCGTTCGACTTCGGGGTGACGAACGTCATGGGCCTCTTCCATCAGGACTGGATCTACGACGGGGACACGGCTGCCGACGTCGTCACCAAGTACCTCGCCCAGTCGCAAGACGAGCAGGCTCTGGCCGTACTCCGTGACACGCGGCTCCTCGCCGCCCTCCCCTCCTCGACGCTGGAGGTCCTGTGGGAGGCCGGATCCCAGTACATGCCGGCCTTCCACCTTGTGGGGGGCGGAGCCGAGTGGACGCGCACGGTCGCCGACCTGTGCGACGCCCGGCTCTCCGCCAACGCCGAGGTGCACGCGCTCACGGGTGCGGACGCCGAGGAAGGCGCCGCCTGCCTCGACGCGGTCGTCACCGAGATCGAGGCACTACGGCTCCTCCCGGCCGAGGTACGCTCCGCACTCACCGAGTGCGCGCGCCGCTGCAGCCCGGATCTGTCGTTCCGGGTGCTGCTCAGAGCCATGGCCTACACGCATCTCGATGTCTCGCTGTCCGCAGCGCAGTACGCGAGGATGGAGGCCATCGGTTCGGCCATGCAGTACGGCGAGTTCGTCGTCGACAGCGTCAAGTACCTGGTCGAACAACCCTGACGGCACAAGACCCCGACCGGGGGCGGACGGAGACAGATTCCGGCCGCCCCCGGCGGCATGCTCCAGGGCTTCAGATCAGCGGACGGCCCGTGGGCGAGCGCCGTCGGGCCGAGGCCAGGAGACCCTCCGTCTCGCAGGACATGCTGCGCGAGGCCCACCGGGTGGTGGGCCCGCGCTGCCGGGCCGCCGCGCGGTCCTGCTGACCCTGCGGCGCACCGTGAACGCTGCGGCCGGGCCCGGTGCGGCCGATACGATGACCGGACCCGGCAGCCACTGGACGTAAAAGCCCCGCGGTTACCCAGCACCTTTCCGCCCGTGCGGCGGTGTCCTCCGCCGGGTCCTGGGGCGCCGTCGTCGCCAAGATCCTGGCCGACGCCGGTGGTGGACATCGACTTCAAGCCGTTGTGGGTGTGAGGGCGCCAAGTCGCTGCTGGCACCGTGCGGTGATGCGAGAGCGGGCAGGGCCACAGCCCCCGTGGCCTGCGGACCCTTTCGTAGACCAGCGGGCGGTCGATTGCGGCCGGGCCGGCTACGCGCGAGAGTGACGGTGATCGGGGCGTCCGGGCACTGTTCGAGGACCTCGGCCAGGGCGGTCTGTTCGGGGGTACCAATGGTCAGGTTCCAGCGGGTTTCGGCGATCCAGTCGGTGGCGTAGGTGCAGTGGTAGCCGGCGGCCGGGGGAAGCCACGTGCTGGGGTCCTGGTCGGCCTTGGACCGGTTGGAGGCGGCGGAGACGGCGATGAGGTCGCGTTCGTCTCCGAGGTCGTTGGCGTAGGCCTCGCGCTCGACGGGGGTCCAGGTGCTGGCGCCGGAGTCCCAGGCTTCGGCGAGGGGGACGAGGTGGTCGATGACCAGGCCGCTGGGCCCTTCGATGTAGCGGTCGTCGTAGGGGGAGTACCAGGAGCCCCCGGTGACGGAGTACCAGGAGTCCCCGGTGACGCCGACCACGACGGCTGCAACACCCGCGCCGATAGGTGTTGTCTGCTGTTCGATGCCGTGGAAGCGCTGGTCGCCGTCCCGATCTCCGCTGGCCGCCGCATGGCGGAGCGCAGGCGAGAACGCTGTGAGTCGCTGAGTCCGAAGGGCTCCGTCGGCCACTCTGCCGTCTGGCATGATCACACGAATGGTCGATCATGACGAGTTGTCGTTGCGGTGGGGCCGGAAGCCCGCACGCTGGTGGACCGCGCTGGCCGCGCTGGTCGCGGTCGCGGCGGGGGTCGCAGCAGGCCTCGGTGTCCCGGACGCGCCGAAGTGGGGCGTTTTCACCGGAATCGTCGGTGTGGGGGCCGTTGGGTTCGCATTCGGGATGCTCAGGCGGCGGGTGGAGGCGGGTCCGGATGGGCTGCGGTTCCGCGCGGTGCTGCGGTGGCGGCAGTTGAGATGGGACGAGATCGTCCGTTTGGAGGACCTGCGGGTGGCTGCTGCCGACCCCCGGGTCCGGCAGTCGAACCTGCGTGTCGCGGCCACACTGCGCGACGGCTCCACGGTCGCGCTGCCGGTGCCATGGGCCGGCGCCACCGACGTGGTCGACTTCGAGGAGCAGGTGTCACAGTTGCGTGCGCTGCACCGTCGTTACGGCGCAGCGCACGAGGGGGGCGTAGGGCGTAACGCCAGGGTTCCTGCGACGATGTCGCCGTGGTCGGCCGAGTCCTGGCGGCGGATGGTGACGACGTCGCCGTCGCAGATCGCGACGCCGGACATGCTGTCGCCCCGCGCTTGAAACCGATGAGTTCCCCGAATCTTGAAGGGTCCCTGCGGCGAACCGGCGGCGGTTCGACGTCTACAACCTTGAGCCTGGCGTGGGTTCGCTCGCGAAGCCGCACTGCAGAACGGCGAGAGGACCCTGGCCTGGCTAGGGTCCTCTCGCCGTTCGCGTGCCGTGTCAGTGGCTGCCAGCGAGTTCGCCGGTGAGCTTGCCATGGAGATCGGCACTCGGATCGTTCAGACCGGTGATCTCGACGGTCTTGCCTCGTTGGCCGTACTTCGTCTCGATCGCGTCCAGCGCAGCCACCGAGGAGGCGTCCCAGATGTGGGCGGCGGACAGGTCGATGACGACCTTGTCGGGGTCGGTGGCGTAGTCGAACTGGCCGACGAGGTCGTTGGAGGAGGCGAAGAACAGCTCGCCCGTGACCCGGTAGACCACCGTCTTGCCGTCGGGGTCAACCACGGCGGTGACCTCGGCGAGGTGGGCGACGCGCTTGGCGAAGACGACCATGGCGGTGATCGAACCCACGACGACGCCGATGGCGAGGTTGTGGGTGGCGACCACGCAGGCGACGGTGATCACCATGACGGCGATCTCGCCGGCCGGCATCCGCTTGAGGGTCTTGGGGGCGATGGAGTGCCAGTCGAAGGTCGCGAACGACACCATGATCATGACGGCGACCAGGGCGGCCATGGGGATGTCGGAGACGACGGGGCCGAAGACGATGCACAGCACCATCAGGAACGCGCCCGCCAGGAAGGTCGAGAGCCGGGTCCGGGCGCCGGAGACCTTCACGTTGATCATCGTCTGGCCGATCATGGCGCAGCCGCCCATGCCGCCGAAGAAGCCGGTGACGATGTTCGCGATGCCCTGGCCAACCGACTCGCGGGTCTTGTTGGAGTGGGTGTCGGTGATGTCGTCGACGAGCTTCGCGGTCATCAGCGACTCCATCAGACCGACCAGCGCCATCGCGAACGCGTACGGGGCGATCGTCGTCAGGGTGTCGAGGGTGAACGGCACGTCGGGCAGGCCCGGAACGGGGAGGGACGACGGCAGGGCGCCCTTGTCGCCAACGGTCGGCACGGCGATGGCCGCGCCGATGGTGATGACGGTGAGGATGACGATCGAGACGAGCGGCGCCGGGATCACGGTGGTGATCTTCGGGAAGAAGACCATCAGGGCCAGGCCGGCAGCGATCAGCGGGTACACCGGCCACGGCACGTCGGTCATCTCGGGGACCTGCGCCATGAAGATCAGGATGGCGAGGGAGTTGACGAAGCCGACCATGACCGAGCGGGGGATGAACCGCATCAGCTTTGCCACCCCGAGAGCGCCCAGGACGACCTGGAAAACGCCGGCCAGGATGACCGCGGCGACCAGGTAGCCGAAGCCGTGGTCCCGGTTGAGCGGGGCCATGACCAGGGCGACGGCGCCGGTGGCTGCGGAGATCATCGCCCGACGGCCACCGACGATCGAGATGACCACGGCCATCGTGAACGAGGCGAACAGGCCGATCGCCGGGTCGACGCCCGCGATGATCGAGAACGAGATCGCCTCGGGAATCAGCGCGAGCGCGACGACCAGGCCCGCGAGGACCTCGGTGCGCCAGACCTTCGGGTCGGAGATCCAGTCGGGCTTCAAGCCGCGCAGTCGCGCGGCCGGGGACACAGCAGTGGCAGCAGAAGACAAGGGAGACGGAACCTGTCGTGCTCGGGCACACCCCTGTGGCAGGCCGAGGCGTGCGGGAGGACGCGGAGGGGCCGGGCCGGCACCCCGCGGACGACCCCGTGAATACGGAGCCGGAAGTCGAGGACGGACGGGTCTGGCCCACGCAAGAGCGCGGGCTCACCTCACGTCCGGGGGCGAAGCCTCACGGCGGGCAGGCGGCGGCGCCAGGCGTCATGGGCTCGCGCACGCTTCTCTCCTGCGAGAATCGGATCTTCGCCGGGGCACCATCGGCCCCGACGCGGCAACGGCGGGGCAGCGGCACGCCACCCTCACCAACAGCAACTCTACCCTAACGTTAGAGTAGAGATCGGCGGCGCCCACCAGGGCCGAGACCGCTGACGACGAGAAGGGCCAGAGGATCACGGGCGTGGACGGCAAGCACATGCAGATCGGCGAGGTCGCCGCGCGCACGGAGCTGTCCCTGCGCACCATCCGGCACTACGAGGAGACCGGCCTCGTCATCCCCTCCGCCCGCTCCCAAGGCGGCTTCCGCCTCTACACCGAGAACGACGTCGCCCGCCTCATGGTCATCCGCCGCATGAAGCCCCTCGGCTTCACCCTGGACCAGATGCGCGACCTGCTGGAAGCCACCGACCGCCTCGACGCCGGCACCGGCCTCGACGCCGACGAACGCGAAGCCCTCCTGGACCGCGTACGGACCTACCAGCAAGCCGCCACCGAACAGGTGGAGAAGCTGCGCGTGCAGCTGGCCCGCGCCGAGGACTTCGCCGCCACCCTGGGCGCCCGCTTGGAGCAGGCCGCACCCTCCGCCCGCACCTAGAACCCCAGGCCAGGCGCTCGCGGCAGCGCCACGCTGGACCAGCTCCTGCTCGGTGTTCACCCCGGAGCCCATAGGCCGCCTGGACCTCGCCTCGATGCCGATGGATCGCCTTCAGTCGTACTCCGCCCGCCCTCGGTCGGGACTGGTGGGACCGTGTACGCCGTAGCGACGTCTTACGGGGCGATAGGGCCGGTCTTCCTTTCCGGGTGTGCCGAAAGGACATAGCGGGTGGCGGAGAGGTTGGACAGGCCGAAGAGCTCCATCAACCGTACGGGGTCGGCGCTGTGGCGTGCTTCGTCGACGATGCGGTCCACGCGCAGTCGGCGGGCTGGCACGCCGATTCGCTGGAAGAGCAACTGGACCACGCCAGCGCTGATGGGCGGGCCGGAGTCGTCGACGGCGGTGTTGCGGGTGACGAAGAAGTGGGGGTTGGAGCTGTCGGGCCAGCGCGGGTGGCGCTGGAGCTCCCATGCTGTGGCCAGGCGCAGGGTGAAGGCGTCGAGGTGGAAGACGTGGTCCATGCGTCCCGCCCGGCGCAGGCGCAGTTGGCCCTTGCTGCGGTCGAGGTCGGTTCGCCGGAGGTGGGCGAGCTGTCCGGGGAGGAGGGCGTAGACGGCGACGAGGGCGACCATGAGGCGGTCGCGCGGGTCGTCGAGGCGGTCCAGGAGGCCGGCGATGCGGTCGGAGGGCAGCGCGGTTGGTACAGATCGGCTGCTGGTGAGGGAGACGCTGCGGGCCGGATCTCGGAAGACGAGGCGTTCGCGTTTGAGGGCGGTGTCGAAGCCGGGGATGTCGCGGTCGCTGATGCGGGCAGCGTGGGTGCGGGCGGACTGGCGGGCCGGGTGGGGAAGAGTCCCAGTTGCCCGGGAACCTGGGTCGGGCAGATCCGGGGGTCGTCGTGGACCTGCTTGGGGAGCCGAGCCCGTAACCACGAGGGGATGGCCGCTCGCCGCCCGGGCTTGGCTTGGGGCATCCGTAGCGGCCTCGCCTCGGGCAGCGCGAGCCCGCCGATGTCCAGGGCGAGCTGACGCGGCCGGCCCGGAGAGGTTGTAGCCGCGCAGGCCGTGGATGGAGCCGCCGCTGCGGGTGACGCACACCCACCGGCCGGCGTAGTCGCGTTTCTCGTAGACGCGGGCGGTGCGGTCGGAGTTGTTGCGAATCGAGCTGCCGCGGTCGCGGATCGCAAAGGGCAGGTCCTTCACCCCGCCGTCCACGGCCCGCCGCACCCAGGGCTGCCCGCCGAAGTTGATCTCCGGGTAGATACACACGTACCCGCTGGGACAGTCGATCGCCCCTCGGGCCGCACCGGACGTGGCGTCGGCGGTGGCGGGCGCGGACAGGGGCAGGCAGGCCAGAGCCGCAACGGCCCCGCCACGCATCACATGTCGGATCACGTCCTGACAGATACGGGCTCGCCCCCTCCAACCGGTCGTGACCGTGCACGCGTTCATTCCCGTGGAGCCGCACAGCGCACGGCCCGTCACCCGCCGGCCCCGCACGGGCTCCGGCGCACCCGCGCGCACCCCGGCCTATCCGCGCCGACCACCCGCCATCAGGACGCTGACGAAGTCGATCGCGCACCGCGACTGGTCCAGTCCGCTGCGGGCGCCGAGTTCGTCTGGGACCAAGGCGGTGGAGCTTGGCCCATACCCGGACCTCGGTCCATTCGTCACGGGTGCGTCGCCCGACGAAGCAGACGGTCGATGTTCTCGCGGCTGCGTCGGTCGGTGGGAGTCTGGACGACGAGGCGGACACCGGGGTGGTCGGTCAGTTCCATGCTGGTGGCACGCAGGCTCACTTCGCCGATCCCCGTGATGTCGTAGCGCTTGTCGCACAGGTGGGGTGGAGCGACGTCGTGCGTGGCCCAGAGCCGAGAGAACAGCGGGCTGGCGGTGCACAGACGGGCGACGAAGTCCTGCCATCGCGGGTCGCCCGCGTTCTGGCTGTAGCGATAGCGGACCCCTGCCACGGCCTCGGGCGCCTGCTCCTCGCGGTTGACGATGCGGGGTTGCCCCTCCGGTGCCGCGAAGAGCTGCCAGAGGGTGTTGCGCTTGCCGGGCGGAGCACTGACCAGAGCGGGGTGCAGGGCCGCGTATGCGCGGTTCCAGCGCAGCACGTCGTTGCGGGCATCGACCAGCATGGCGGGCAACGGGTCCTGGGCTCCCAGGACGCTGTCGAGGTGGCCGGGGAGCTCGGCCGGCGGATCACTGACGGCCGGAGGCTGCGGGACCTCGGCCAGACGGTAGAGATGGTCACGCTCGGCGGTGCTCAGAAACAGCGTGCGGGCCACCGCGTCGAGCACCTGGGAGCTGACGTTGATCGGCCGCCCCTGCTCCAGCCACGTGTACCAGGTGATGCCGACGCCGGCCAGCTGGGCGACCTCCTCGCGGCGCAGTCCGGGGGTGCGCCGACGGACTGTCGCGGGTATGCCGACGTCCTCGGGTGAGACCCGCGCGCGTCGTGAGCGCAGGAAATCCCGTAGTTCGGTCCGGTTCATGGTTGTCGGCACAGGTCCACTCTGCCAGAGCCGCAAGACGTCGGCCTAGTGCTGCCAGTACCAGTATCAGCAGGCTTCTGGCACCGGTGTCAGCACAAGGCGCAGGCTCGTACCGCCTGAGTGCCTCAGGACTTTTCCGGGACGTCTTGCACGACGTTCCCCAAGGACGGCTACCCAGATGAACGGACGACGAGTTCCATGAGCAACGCATTCAACAACAAGGTCGCGGTCGTGACGGGTGGAAGTGCCGGTATCGGACACGTCACCGCGCGGAAGATCGCCGAAGGGGGCGGCACTGTCTACATCACGGGACGGGACCAGGACGCCGTGACGGCGGCGGCCGCGAACATACCGGGTGATGTGATCGGGGTGCGGGCCGACTCGCGCTCGGCCGACGACCTCGACCGGCTCTTCGCGCAGGTGGAGCGGCGCAGCGGCCGGCTGGACGTGCTGGTCGTCAACGCGGCGGCGATTGCGACCGCACCGCTGGGAACCATCACCGAGGACGTCATCAGGACGGTCCTCGACGTCAACATCACCGGCACGATCGTGACCGTCCAGAAGGCGCTGCCGCTGCTGGCGGACGGTGGTGTCATCGTCCTCACCGGCTCGATGGCCGCTCACAAGGCGTCGCGCGGGCGGAGTCTGTACGCGGCTTCCAAAGCCGGGGTCCGCGCTCTCGCCCGTACCTGGGCGCTTGAGCTGACCCCACGCGGGATCCGGGTGAACGTGGTGAGCCCGGGCCCGACGGATACGCCCGGCATCGCGCAGCTGGCCGCCACCGCTGAGGAACGCGAGGCGCTCATCGCCACGATGGGCACCGGGACCCCGATGACCCGGGCCGGTACCGCGGAAGAGGTCGCCGCCGTCATCGCCTTCGTCGCCTCGGACGCGGCCTCCCACGTCAACGGCGCCGACTACCAGGTCGACGGCGGTTACGGCCAGGTCTGACACCCTCACGGACCGTGGTCCATCGCAACGGCGAGACTGGATCACCCCGGGTGTGCGGCTCGATCAGCGCCTCCAGAGCCGCCAGCAGGTCAGGGTCGGTGACGGTCAGCGGCTTGCGGCCAGCTCCCGCAGCCCGGACCCTCCGCATCGGCACCGGGTCCCCGGCCAGCTCGGTGACGCCACGCGCGACGGTGGCGGAACTGGTCCCGGAGGCGGCAGCAACCAGAGTGATCCCGCCGTGGCCGATGGCCGCCGCCTTGCTGGCCAGGTGGAGCCGACGGCGGCGCTCGTCGAGATGCGGCAGGATCCGGTCGAACTTGGCCCGTAAGGCGGAGATGGGCGGACGCACGGTCATGGTCCACCCTCCCACCAACTCCGCCCGAACAAGCACTAATTGAAATACAAGCCCCGGGCAAGGTCACCAACTGCCAGGTCGGCGTCTCGGTGCACCTGGCCACCGACCGTGCCTCGGCCTCGATCGGCTGGCGGCTGTTCGCGCCGGCCTCCTGGGACCCGGCCTCCCCGGAGGCCGATGCGGTCAAGGTCGCCCGCCGCACCCGCTGCGGCTTCCCCGACCAGGTGGGACATGTGGAGAAGTGGCAGCCGGCTCTGGACATGATCGACGAGACGCTCTCGTGGAGCGTCGATATCCCGCTGGTGGTCGCGGACGTCGGCTACGGCGATGCCGCCGCCTTCCGCCTCGGGACGGAGGAGCGGGACCTGCCTTACGCGGTTGGGATCTCCGGCCGTCACACAGCGCATCCGGCCGAGGCCCGGCTCGTCCAGCCTGTCTACGCGGGCACCGGCCGGCCGCCGAAGATGCAGTACCCCGGGCCTGCGCAGACCGTGAAGGACCTGGTCATCGCGGCCGGCCGGGCGGCGGCCAGGCCTGTGTCCTGGCGGGAGGGATCCCGGCCGGGCAAGGGCCGAAGTGGCGTCAAGCGCATGTACTCGCGGTTCGTCGCTCTCCGCATCCGCCCGGCCGGACGCGGCGTCCGCAGGACCGTCGACGGTCCGGAGCTGCCCGAGCGGTGGCTGCTGGCCCAGTGGCCGGCCACCGAGCCGGAACCGGTGCAGTTCTGGCTGTCGAACCTGCCCTCCGGCATGCCGTTGGCCACCCTGGTGCGGCTGGCCAAACTCCGCTGGCGCATCGGACACGACTACCGCGAGATGAAACAAGTCCTGGGCCTGGCCCACTTCGAGGGCCGCACCTGGACCGGCTGGCACCACCACGTCACCCTCGTCTCCGCCGCCCACGCCTTTTGCACCCTGCAACGACTGGCCCGTCACCCAAAAGACTCGGCGCGGGCCTGAGCCGCTACCAAGTCATCCGCGAGCTCCAGACACTCCTCGCCACCTGGGCCGGCGCCTGCCCCACCTGCCACCGCGACATCCCAAACCAGTACGAACCTGATCAAGCCCTACTGGTGTCTGTGGGCGGGCCTGGCGGTTGCGACAGGGGTCGTCGGGATCTGGGCTGCACCACTCCAACCGGGACCAGCGTCAGTCGTCATGAAGTTTGTGCGGCCCGGCTCTCAGCCCGTCCAGAGTGAGGTCCAGGAGGCGTTCAGCCTGGTCGCGGGAGTCGGGCTTCGCCGAGGTGAGGGCGATACCGGCCAGGGCGGCGAACATGTCGTCGGGGCTGATGTCGGAGCGCAGGGTGCCTGCGCTTACACCGGCTTCCATCAGGGTGGAGAGCGTCGACTGGATCATCTCGCGGCTCTGACCGTACGGATCGGCGCCCGAAGCGACGGCGGCCCGCAGGGCGTCAGCCATGCCGAGTTTGGCGGCGGCGTAGTCGATGAAGTGGCCCATCCATGCACGTAGGGCCTCGTGCGGCGGCATCGTCGCGAGGAGATGGGGGGCCACATCGCAAAGTCGTGCCACTTCGTTGCGGTAGGCCGCCTCGATCAGGGATTCGCGGGTCGGGAAGTTGCGGTACAGCGTGCCGATTCCTACGCCAGCCTCCTTGGCAACACGCTCGTAGTGCACGTCAAGGCCCTCCGCCGTGAACACACGCACCGCCGCGGCCAAGATCTTTTCCCGGTTGCGCTGCGCGTCGGCCCTCAGCGGACGTCCCGTATCCCGTGCCATCGAGGGTTCGCTCCTTCATCGTCGGTTGCTAAGTGGAGGCGCGTCCAGTTACCTTGGCCGTAAGGGGAGGTGCCTCCACTTAACTCTAGGCCGTGCGTTGCGCCCCCTTCAGGTGACCCCAATCAACTTTCGAAGCATCGGGAGGATGCTGTGTCGGGAATCGAAGGCAAAGTCGTAGTGATCACGGGTGCCAGCAGCGGGATCGGCGAGGCGACGGCCGTGCTGCTGGCCGAGCGGGGGGCGAAGGTGGTGCTCGGGGCACGCCGGCAGGCACGTCTGAAGTCACTGGCTGCTCGCATTCAGGAAGCGGGCGGCGAGGTTGCTTACGCGCCGACGGATGTGAAGCGCCGCGAGGATCTCACCGCTCTGGTGAAGCTGGCTCGCGACCGCTATGGCAAGGTCGACGTCTTGGTCAGCAACGCAGGGGTCGGTCTGCTGTCCCCAATGGATGACCTGCGGGTCGAGGACTGGGAAGAGATGATTGACGTCAATCTCAAGGGGGTCCTCTACGGGATCGCCGCGGCTCTGCCCGTCTTCCGGACGCAGGGCTTCGGACATTTCGTTAACACCGTGTCCACTGCCGGGCTCCGCATCGTGCCGCTCCAGGCGGTGTACGCGGGGACCAAGAACGCCGTGCGTACCATCTCCGAGGGGCTGCGGCAGGAGGCCGGTGGCAGTTTGCGCGTCACGGTCGTCTCCCCGGGAGTCACGCGGACGGACTTCGCCGATCCCATGGGTCCGGAGGTGAAGAACCAGATCATCGACAGCATGGGCGAGATCGGGCTGGACCCGGAGGCCATTGCCCGTGCCATCGCCTTCGCCATCGAACAGCCCGACGGTGTCGATGTGGGGGACATCGTCGTTCGCCCCACGGCGCAGGGCTAACGAGTTGGTGCGTGATATCGGGTGAGGTGTGTTTGGCCTGGTCGTGGCCTGTTCTCAGGTGTTGTTGGTGCGGTCGGAGACGAGGCCGGCGATGGCGCGGTAGGTGCCGGGCAGGCGGTCGCGGCGATGGGTCCAGCGCATCAGTTGCTTCCAGCGTTTGTGGTCGGCGAGGGCGTGTTCGACGGTGATGCGGTCGGAGGAGTGCCCGTGACGGTCGCGTTCCCACTGTTCGACTCTGCCGGGCAATGCTCCGGGCCGGGGGTTTTCTGGGCGGCGTGATCGCTTGCCCGCGGTGGTCGCGGCTCAGGCCCAGGTAGCCGTCGTCCAAGAGGACCTCGACATCGGGAAAGTGCTGGAAGCAGACGGCGATGCCTTCGTTGCGGGCGGCCGTGGCGTCGTGCACACGTCCGGGCCGCAGGGTATCGGTCCATAACGTGCGGCCTCGCCAGTCGGCGATCACGGTGGCCTTCATCGTGTTCTGCTTCTTCTTGCCCGAGACGAACGCACGGCGACCGCCGCGGTTGACCGACGGCCTGCGCCGTCCTGGAGGACAGTGACCTGACGCCCGCCGGGCGACGCCGGCGACGCCTGTGCCCGGTCCCGGTTGCGCACGCCAGATCCGCGTCGGCGGGCCGCCGCCCCATCCGCTGGCCGGGGGCGCCGACCTGGCAGACGGCCCACGGCCGGATGCCGTGGTGGGGCGGGTCTCGTAGCCTGGGAGTGCTCGGGGCCTGGTGGCGGTGGAGGGTGTCCTGATGCCTCGAACGATCTGGTCCGGCGCTATCTCGTTCGGTCTGGTCACGGTGCCGATCCATGTCCAGAGCGCGACGGAGGACCACAGTATCCACTTCCACCAGTACCACCTGGCGGACATGGGCCGGGTCCGCAACCGCAAGGTGTGCGAGCTGGAGGACCGTGAGGTCGGCCAGGGGGAGATCGGCAAGGGCTATGAGTGGTCCAAGGACCAGATCGTGCCGATCAGCGACGCCGAACTGTCGAACCTGCCCCTGCCGACCGCGAAGGCGGTGGAGATCGACGCCTTCGTGCCGCTCGACTCCATCGACCCCGTCCGCTTGGGCGAGGGCTACTACCTTGCCCCGGACGGTCAGGTCGCGGCGAAGCCGTACAAGCTGCTGGTGAAGGCGCTGGGCCGGTCGGCGCGGGTGGCGGTGGCGAAGTGGGCGTGGCACGGGCGTGAGCGCCTGGGAATCCTACGGGTCAAGGACGACGTCCTGGTCCTCCAGCTGATGCGCTGGCCCGACGAGGTCCGCGATCCCGCCGAGCTGGCGCCGCCGGAGGTGGAGGTCTCGGAGCGCGAGATCGACGGCGCGCTCGCGCTCGTGGACACCATGGCCCGCGAGGACCTGGAGGGCGAGGAGTTCCGGGACACGTACACCGAGGCCTTGGCGCGGGTGATCGAGGCCAAGCGCGAGCACCGCGAGCCGGCCGAAGCACCGGAGCCGGCAGCGGAGCCGGCCAAGGTGCTCGACCTGATGGCCGCCCTCAACGAGTCCGTGGCCCGCGCGCGCCAGGACCGCGGCGAGAGCGACACCCACGCCGACGTCCACGAGATGCCGAAACCGAAGAAGCAGACGGCGAAGAAGCAGCCGGCCAAGAAGACGGCGAAGAAGACGACGACGACCCGCCGGTCGCGGCCGGCCTAGCCGTCGACGAAGCCCAGCGCGCTGTCCGGCCGGCAGTGCGTGCAGGCGGCCACGCCCTCGGCCAGCGCCCGGAGCGCGGCGGCCTGGTCGATCGCCTCGACCCGCTTGCCGGACATCCGGCAGTCCCCGGTGTGGACGGTAACCGGTGGTGACGTCCGGTTGAGGCCGCGTTCGAGGACCCAGTCCGGGCGCGGTGGGCGGGCGGCGATGCCGCGCTGCCGTTCCTGCTCGCGCCGCTCCTTGGCCGCGATCTCCTGCTGGACGCGGGCGAGGCTGTGGCGGAGCCAGGTCTCCAGGGTGCGGAGGCGGGGCAGGTCGGGCGGCAAATCGGTCACGTGTTCGATGGTAGGGGGTAGGCTGCTGGCGAGCATCGTGAGGGGGGCGAGTGATCAGGAGTCGGTCATGCCGGATGACCTGCGCGTCCTCACCGTCCTCGGCATCGACCCGCACGCCCTGGAGGCGGCGCCGGACGGCCCATCACGCCACTCCGGCTATCAAGCCCGCATCCACCCACTGTCACCAGAACGCCAGTGCTGCTCGGCCTGCGACGACCCGGCCGTCGCGACCCGCCGCTTGGACGTGCCGGGTCTCGCTTTGCGGTGGCTGGACTCCTGCCGTGACTGCATGATCGCCGCATGGACGCGGTGACCCCCGACCCCGGTCCCGGCCGCTTCCATCTGATCGCGTACACCGAGGGCCGGCCGGTCGTGCACGGCTGGTGGAACGACCGGGCGGTCGCGGACCAAAAGTTCGCCGGCTGGGTGGGTGAGTACGGAGGCCTGCCGGATCCGCGGATCGTCCTCGTGGACGAGGAGAGCTGGCGGGAACCCGGGGGCCGTTGATCGTCCACGTGGTGCAGGCCGACGAGGGCAGCGGGGCGACAGCCCTATGAGCACCTCGCAGAGGCAAGGGGGTCAGTTGACCGGCAGTTCGTTGTTCTCCCGGCGGGAGGCTGCGCCGAGCACTGTACGTGCGACGTCTCCGAGTGATCCGAGCAGCGGGTTGGGGTCGTCAGCGCGCGTGACGAGCACGACTTCGCAGGGATCGATGTCGATGACGGGCACCAGGGCGATGTCCTCACGCGCAGCGGCGCGTCGATCGCTGGCAGGGAAGATCGCGACACAGTGGCCGGTGGCGACGAGTTCCAGCTTGTCCTCGTAGCTGTCGTCGATTGCGGGCGGGGGTGGTGCCGGTCGGTCGCCGACCGGCTTGGGCGTGCTCCAGACGACCGGAGTGCTGGCGCAGGTCACCAGTTCCTCGTCCGACAGAGCCCGCAGGCTGACGGGTTTCTCGTTCGCCAGATGATGGCTCGCCGAGGTAACGAGCACCCGCGGCTCCTCATGGAGCTTGGTCACCTGGAGGCCGTCCGTGGGCAAGGGCAGGGGTTTGTATGCGATGAGGGCGTCGACCCGACGCTCGGCGAGGGCGTGCGTGTCCCGCCAGTCGAGGTGCCGGGTGCGGACCTGGCTGTCGGGGTGCCGGCGGCGCAGTTCCTGCACGCAGGCGGTGATGACCAGTCCTTCGGCGCAGCCGACAGTGATGGTACGGGGCTGGACGGCGGCTCTGGCCGTGTAAGCGGCTTGCTCGGCCTCGTGGAGCAGTATCCGGGCTCGGGGAAGGAAGGCCTGACCGGCGGCGGTGAGGCTGCTGCCCTGCGGCGAGCGATCGAAGAGCCGGACACCGAGCTGAGCTTCCAGTCGCTGGATCTGGCGGCTCAGCGACGGCTGCGCCAGGTGCAGCTTGGTGGCGGCCCGACCGAAGTTGCCGTACTCCGCCACGACAGTGAAATAGCGCACGAGTCGCAGATCGACGTCCATTCGCTCAGGGTACGCCGCGCGCTGTCATACGACTGGGGCATCACGGCATACGGAACAGGTCTTGGACATGGTGTGCGGATGCGTATTTGGCTTGAGGGCATGACCACTTATGACGGCAAGAAGATCGTGATCACGGGCGGAAGCAGCGGTATCGGCCTGGCTACGGCCCAGTTGTTCGCGGACGGTGGGGCGCACGTACTGATCACGGGCCGTACCCGCTCTTCCCTGGACACCGCGTTGGAACGGTTGGGGAACAAGGCGACCGCTGTCCGTAGCGACGCTGCGTCCCTGAAGGACATCAAGGCGCTGGCCGACACGGTCCAGGAGCGGTTCGGCGCAGTGGACGCGCTGTTCGTCAACGCCGGCGTCACTGGGTCCGCGCCGTTCGACTCGACGACGGAGGAGATGTACGACGAGCTGTTCGGCATCAACGCCAAGGGACCGTACTTCACGGTGCAGGCGTTGGCGCCGCTGTTGCGCGAGGGTAGCGGCGTGGTTCTCACCACGTCGGTGGTGAACGTCCTGGGCCTCGACGCGCTCAGTGTCTACTCGGCGAGCAAGGCAGCCCTGCGGTCGATGACGCGCACCCTGGCCCGCGAGCTGCTGCCGCGCAAGGTGCGCGTCAATGCCGTGAGCCCCGGCCCGATCGACTCGGGCATCCTGGACCGCTCCTCGCTGCCCGCCGATGTCGTCGAGGCGACGAAGGACACCTACCGGAGCACCATCCCGATGCAGCGGCTGGGGGCGTCCGAGGAGGTGGCTGCCGCGGTGGCGTACTTGGCGTTCGGTGCGACCTTCTCGACCGGAACGGAATTCCCTGTCGACGGAGGGGCTTCGCAACTCTAGTAGGACTCCGTTAAGACATCTGGCGACGCTGCTTCCAGGCGGCTCACGATGGGATCGAGCTGGCTGGCATCCACGGGAAGGGCGCCTCGCGGGTCTGCAAGGTCGCTGAGTACCTCCTGGATCAGATATCGGCTGGTGCAGGCCGAGAGGAACACTTCCGCCTGTTCGTGCGCCCTTCGCCAGTCCGGTAGGCCGCATAGCACCACAAGCAAGCTGCCTGCGGCCCAGACCGCTTTCTGGCCTTCACCCGCTGACTCAGCTCGGAAGGCTTCCACCGCACGGTGCCACTGCTCCGCTGCACCCTCAGAGCCCAACAAGTGAAGGACGACGGCGCTCTGAGAGGTCGTTCGCTTTCCGAATGCTGTGTGCGGATTCCGCTGGTCAGGCATGAGATTGCGGATGTGGCGGGAGTCTCGACTCGTTGCTGATTGAGTCGGCGTGGGGGTGGCGGATGCCGTCGATGCGGGCGGTCCTGGAAACGCGGCGAAAGGCTGCTGCCGTGCGGGTGGAGGAGCTCGAAGCCGAACTGGAGCGGTTGCGGGCGGACTTGGTGGATGCCGAGGAGGAACAGCCGGCCGACACGGTCGGTGGCCCGTCGCCGAGGAAGCCGGTGGGCCCGCGCCGTGCGGTGCCGCATCGCCAGAACGCGGCCGGGGTCGAAGACCTGTCGGTGGACTACCAGGCGGTGATGGCAGCCGCGGCCGAGGCCGGGGGTGACGGGCTGGGTGCCCGGCGGGCGGCCGTGGTGCTCGGCTGGGACAGTGCCTCGGCCTCACGCGTCGAGGGTGCGAGAGCACGGTTGAAGAGGCTGGTGGAACGGGGCTGGCTGGTGGAGGCAAAGCCCGGGAGGTTCACCTGCCGGCAGAACAGCGCACTGATGAGGCTGTGCGGCCAGGCGGCGGTTCATGAGGGCGATCATCGACCAGCGGATGACGGCTTCGCTCGTGTCGGTGCGTCGTTCGTAGTCCCGGACCAGGCGCCGACTGCGCAGAAGCCAGGCGAAGGACCGTTCGACGACCCGGCGGCGGGGCAGTGGACGGAACCCGCGGACGTCCTCACTGCGGCGGACGATGTCGAGGACGAGCCCGAGATGCTGGCTGGTCCAGTCGGTGAGGTGGCCGGTGTAGCCGCCGTCGGCCCAGACCCGCGCCAGCCGCTGGAAGCGGCCGGCCGCCGCTGGCAGAAGGGACCGGGCGCCGTCCCGGTCGGTCACGGATGCCGGTGTGACCAGCACGGCCAGGAGAAGTCCGAGCGTGTCGGTGAGTAGGTGCCGCTTGCGACCGTTGATCTTCTTGCCCGCGTCGAAGCCCCGTGAACCGAGGGTGACGGTGGCGTCCGCCTTCACCGACTGCGAGTCCACGACCCCCGCGCTCGGCTCGGCGCTGCGGCCTTCAACGGCGCGGACGGCTTCCCGCAGCCGGTCGTGCAGCTCGGTTACCAGTCCCGCATCCCGCCAGCGGGCGAAGAAGGCATAGACGCGCGGCCAGGGCGGGAAGTCGGCGGGCATTGCCCGCCACTTGATGCCGTTGTCGACGAGGTAGCGCACCGCGTCGATCATCTGTCGGTGGCAGTAGCCCTCCGGACGCCCGCCGCGGCCGGAAAGCCAGCCCGGAACCGGCAGCAGGTCCCTGACCACGGCCCACTCGGAATCGCTCATGTCCGAGCCGTATCGGGGCCGGCGCTGCGGCCGGTCGGCCGCGTTGCCGAACCTGTGGGCGAGACAGTCACACCCAGGAGTGACCGGACTGGACCCGGCAACCGTGACCACGCGACACTTCGACAACAGGGCCTCTTGCTTCTCGCTGGACTCGACATCCGCGAGCTACCAAGAGGCCCTTCCTTCATGCACTCACCCCGGACAACTCACCCGAACCAGGCTCCCGTTCGAACCTGTCCGACCGCGCGAGCGGATAGAGAGCAGGCAGTCAGTCTGCTGTGATGACGAGGCGTCGGCGAGCTGCTGAAACGACAGCGCGGGGTAAGCCGCGCAAGTCGCCTCGGATAGATCTAGGGAGGCGGCTGCCCGGGCCGGTCAGGCGGCGTCAGGGCAGCGAAATGCCCGCCATGGCGGTATGTGGCGGGCTCAGGCGCTGTTCCAGACCGGAAGGGGGGGTGTTTTCGCTTCGGGGTAGACGCGTGCGTCACGGGGCGGGGTGCGTGGCGAGAATGCCGTTGAGGAGCATGTCCACGCTCCAGCGCCGGCGCTCGATGGGGGTGCCGGACAGGAGGTTGCCGCTCTGGGCGTGGACGTGCGGGAAGCGGGCGGGCGGGGCGTCGGTGAGCGTGCGGCGCAGTTGGGCCCATTCTGCGTCGGCGGCCGCGTCCTCGCGGCGTACGGAGTGTTCGGCGGCGGAGGCGGTGGCGCTCTGCAGCAGGATGTCGACGCCCCAGGCGGCCTGAAGGTCGGGGACGCCGCCTTCGGCGAGCAGGGCGAGGAGGGTATCGAGCAGCGTGAGGTAGTTGTCGCCGTTGGGGCGTGCGGTGAGCGCGGACATTGCGAGGGCGGGATGGGCGAAGAGCACCTGCTCGTAGCTGGCGAGGACCGCGTCCAGCCTGGTGCGCCAGTTGCCCTCGTCCGAGTGGGCGGCCGTCAGGTCGACGTGGCCCAAGAGGCGTTCCAGGATCGCCGCGTGGAGCTCGGCGGTGTTGGCGACGTAGACGTACAGCGAGGCCGGCCCGGTGTCCAGGGCCTGTGCCAGGCGGCGCATGGTGACGCGCTGCAGGCCCTCCTGCTCCATGATCGACACGGCGGTGTCGATGATGCCCGTGAGAGTGAGGGCGGGCTTGGCGGGGCGCTCGCGGCGGTTGTGAGGGGTCGGCATGCTCCGACTCTACGTCCGAACGTGTTCGAAGCGAACGTGTCCGCTGCGCCTCGGGCTCCCGGGCGGCGCCGATGCCGGTCAGCGCGACGTCCAGCGCCCACCAGACGCGCTGCGCCGGGGCGCGGGCGAGCACCTTGTGCAGCGCACTGGCGTGGCGGAAGCGCTCGTCGGCGCCGCCTTCATGGGCCCTTCGGGCGCGGCCGACGGGGTCGCGCCGGCTGCGCCGCCGGTCCGATTCGGCGGTGATGGCGGTGACGTGGAGCATCAGCGCGAGGCGGCACGTAGGGGGCAGGCCGGTGGCGGGCAGACAGCCCGGGACCGTGTCGGTCAGGGCGATGGCGTTCTTGCCATAGGGCAGCACGCCGGCCGCGAGCCGGGCGAGTCCGTTGTGGCGCAGCAGCACGTGCAGGTAGGAGGTGCAGATTGCCTCCAGCCGGGCGCGGGGATCGTCGTCGAGGCGGGAGTGGAGGTCGATGTCGGCCAGCACCCGGTCCAGGACGCGAGCATGCAGTTCCTGCAGGGTGCGCGCGTAGGCATACAGGGACGCGGGCCCAGTCTGCAGCTCTTTGGCCAGGCGGCGCAGGGTGACCGCTTCCATGTCCTCGCGCTCCGAGCCCCGCCGCGGTGAACGCCTCCAAGCTCGGTGACGGCTTCGCCGCCCGCGTGCGCGTGCCGCTGCTTCTCCGTCATCCCGTCCCCTTCCGGGTTCGTCCGTGTGCGCCGCACCGTGGCGCGCCCAGCCACCGGGGACCGAAATGCATCGTTTGCCGACATTCGTCACGTGGGGCCGCCAGGGCCGCCTGTGGAGTGAGGCGACCGGCGATCGTGGTACGAACTTGTTCGTCACGAACATGTTCGCTACGGTCGGAGGGTCGTTCCGACAGACCCGTTACTGCCCTGAAAGGGGTGATTCGCCATGACGTCCCCCTCCTCCGGGCTCGGCCCCCAGGCCGCGACGGCAGACGCCGTCGCAACTTCCCGCTGGCCGCGGTCCTGCTCACCGTTACCGGTGTCGCCCTGTTCGGGTCCACCCTGTACCTGCCGCTGTACCAGCAGGTTGCGCAGGGCGCCTCGGCCTCCAGCTCCGGCCTGCTCCTGCTGCCGATGATGATCGGCACGCTGATCACCTCGAACATCGCGGGCAAGGTCATGACCGCCACCGGCCGCTACAGGATCTTCCCGATCCTGGGATCCGTCTTCCTGGTCGCGGGGATGGGCCTGCTGTCCACGATGGGCACCGACACCTCGCGCCTAGCGACCTCGGCCTACATGGCGATCGTGGGCGCGGGCACCGGATTCACGCTGCAGATGTCCAACACCATCGCCCAGAACGCCGTCGAGCTGCGTGACATCGGCTCCGCCTCAGCCGCCACCAACCTCTTCCGCAACCTCGGCGGCTCGCTCGGCATCGCCGTCTTCGCCTCCCTGTTCACCGGAGCCGTGGCCGGCGCCCCCCAGCAGCCCGGCGAGGCCAGCCCGTCCGGCGCCATCGAGCACCTGTCCGCCGCCGCCCGCCAGACGTACATCAGCGACGTCGCACACGCCACACATCTGATTTTCCTCACCGGCACGCTGATCGCACTCGCCGCCCTCGCGGCGTCGGTGCTCATCAAGGAGGCCCCGTTGCGCGGCAAGCCCGGCAGCGCCCCCGCCGAGCCCGCGGAGCCGACCACCGCGGCCTCCTGACCACTGCCTGCCTCCCTCCCGACTTGAACCTCTTCACAAAAGGACACTTATGAGCTTCGTCATCACCGGCGCCCGCGTCTTCGACGGGCAGCAGGACCTCGGCGTCACCGACGTGGTGGTCAACGGCACCACCATCGCCTCCGTCGGCGGCCCCGTCCCCGACGACGCGGCAGTGGTCGACGGCTCCGGCGCGACACTGCTGCCCGGCCTCATCGACGCTCACGTACACACCAACAAGGACAGCCTCGCCCTCGCGCTGCGCTTCGGCGTCACCACCGAGCTGGAGATGCAGGGCTACTGGACGCCCGAACAGCGCACCGAGGTCAACGAGGACGACACCATCGCCGACGTGCGCTCGGCCCTGATCGCCCTGATGGCCAGGGGCGGCCACCCCAGCGAGCTGATGGAAGGGCTCGGCGAGCACGACCCGACGGCCGGCGAGCACAAAGGCTGGGAGATGCCCTCGGTCGCCACCCCCGACCAGGCCCGCGCCCACGTCCAGGCATTCGCCCAGGCCGGAGCCGACTACATCAAGGTCATGATCGAAGACGGCGCCGTCATGGGCCACCCCGGGCTGCCCATGATCGACCCCGCCACCATCAAGGCCGGCGTCGAGGAGGCACACGCGCTCGGCCTCAAGGTCATCGCCCACGCCATCACCCTGGACGCCACCCGCCAGGCCCTCGACGTCGGCGTCGACGGCCTCGCCCACCTCTTCGTCGACCAGCGAGCGGACGAAGCCATCGTCCTCGCGCTCGCCGACGCCGACGTGTTCGTCGCCCCCTGCCTCGTCATCACCGCATCCCTGATGGGCCACAACGGCGCCCACCTCGCTGACGACCCCCGCGTCGCCCCCCGCCTCACTGACGAATGGGCCCAGACGCTCCGCGGCTCGTTCAACACCTACCCGCAAGGCGACTTCCAGCACGTCCTCGACAGCGTCTGCGCCCTCCACCAGTCCAACGTCGACATCCTCGCTGGCACTGACTCCTCCGTCCCCGTTCCCACCCACGGAGGTGTCGCCCACGGCGTCAGCATTCACCACGAACTCGCCCTGCTCGTCCGGGCCGGGCTAACCCCCACCGCGGCACTCACCGCTGCCACCGCCATACCCGCCCGCCGCTACAACCTCACCGACCGAGGCCGCATCGCCCCCGGACTGCGCGCCGACCTCCTCCTCGTCAACGGCGACCCCCAGACCACCATCGACCACACCCTCGACATCAGGTCCATCTGGCGCCGCGGCACCCGTCAGAACTGAAGCGAGCGACGGCGGCGGCACCAGAAGGGGTGCCGCCGCCGAGTGAGACCCCCCGAACCCCTCAGCAGCCCGAGGGGCTGCAGCGATTACCGGACAAGCTTCCTGCGGCGCCGGGCGCGCGCGTCGTAGCACCTCCGACCAGACATGCCCCTGCTCCCGGCGCTCGCGGGGGCGGTCGCCGTTCCAGGACGGCGGCTGCCGCGCCGGCAGACTGGAGGAGGTCCGGTTCACGGACATCGAGCACCTCGAGTTCGACCTGTAGCAGCCACGCCCCAAGCCCCGCGAGCCCGGTCGGTCGGTCCTCGGTGTCGGCTAGCGTCTTTGGCGCACGAGCGGGTTGTTGACCCGGCTCGTACCGGCGCTGACGATCCGGGCGGAGTCGGTCTCGGGTCACGGCGCCGGCCTCCGGCCGTGGCCTGGCCGGCTGTTCGCCGCAGCCCGGTCGCACTCCTGGGATCACCGTTCGGGTTGTCTGTGAGGGCAGGGGCCGGTCCAACGGTCGTCGTGCTTCGAGGTCTCCCACCTGGCCGGCGCGCGAGGACGCGGCACACGGGTGTCCGCGGCGGGACCGGACGGCAAGTACCGGACGTCAGACGCGGGCCGACGGAGTCCGGCCCGGTCTCCCCCGACTCCGCCTGTGCGGACGGTGGTTGCCGTTCGGGCCGCTCACACGCGTGGAACCAGGCTGGAGGTGGAGTACGAACACGGCGTCGTCGCATTCGCCGAGACTCCGGCGTGCCGACCGTCGACAGGTCGGGCCTGCCCGGTTCTGACCGGGCAGTCGCCGGCCCTACACCTCGTTCGTGTAATCGCTGTCCTCCGGCTCGTTGCGCCAACGACTCCTGGACGCCACGCGCTGCACATCCGTCTTGCGGGTGAGTGCGCAGATGTCGCGGTAGACACCGCATACGAGAGTTCCGGTCCGCGTGATGTCCAGGGCCCCCGGTGCCGAGGGCAGGTGCAGTCGCGTGGGAACCCGCCTCTTGAGATCCCAGACGCAGATCGTGCTGTCGCTTCCTCCGGTGACCGCAACGGGCCGGCCGTCCAGCTCGGCGCACGCCACGGCCACCACCCAACTGTCGTGCCCTTTCAGGAGGACGTCACCGAGTTGTCGGCGAGTGGTCAGGTCCCACAGGCCGACGGTGCCGTCAGCTCCGCCGGTGACGGCGACGGGCCTGCCGTCCACGTGGGCGCATGCCACCGCGTACACCGGACCGTCGTGCCCTCTCAGGGGGGCGCCGACACGCCGCCGAGTCGTCAGGTCCCACATACGGACGGTGTGATCATCGCCACCGGTGACGGCGATGGGCCTGCCCTCCAGCTCCGTACAGGCCAACGCCTGCACCGGGCCCTTGTGCCCTTTGAGGGGGGTGCCGACAGGCCGGCGGGTGGTCAGGTCCCACACGCGCACCGTGCCGTCACGTCCGCCTGTGACGGCGGTGACCCTGCCGTCCACCTCAATGCGGTCCACGCGGTGCACGGGTCCGTCGTGCCCGGTGAGGGGCGCGCCGATGGGGCAGCCGATCGCCAGGTCCCACATGCGGACGGCCCCGTCTCCTCCGCCGGTGACGGCGACGGGCCGCCCGTCCAGTTCGGCGCACACCGCGGCGTTCACCTGGCCCTCGTGGCCCGCGAGGACGTCGATGAGCCGCCCTGAGGTCAGGTCCCAGGTGCGCACCGGGCCGTCCTCTCCACCGGTGACGGCGACGGTCCGGCTGTTCAGTTCGGTGCACGCCACTGCTATCACCCGGCCGTCATGTCCACTGAGGGGCGCGCCGATGGGCCGATGGGCGGACAGTTCCCACGTTCGGAGGGCTCCGTCGGCCGCGCAGGTGACCGCGATGGCCTGATCGCCCACCCGGATGCAGTCCACCGCGTGGACCGAGCCGCCGTGGCCGCCGAAGGGGACGCCGACGGATCGGCCGGTACTCAGGTCCCACATGCGGGCCGTGCAGTCGCGTCCTCCGGTGAGGATGACGGTCTTGCCGTCCACTCGGGTGCAGTCCACCGCGTAGACCGGGCCGTCATGACCGATGAGAGGGGCGCCGATGGACTGGCCGGTGGTCAGATCCCACACACGGGCCGTCCCGTCCCGTCCTCCGGTGACGGTGACGGTCCGGCCGCCCAGTTCCGTGCACGCCACCGCCTGAACCGGTTTTTCGTGGCCCTTGAGCGGCGCGCCGATCGGCCGCCCCTCAGTCAGGTCCCACCTGCGAACGGTGCCGTCGTATCCTCCGGTGACGGCGACGAGTCGGCCTTCCAGCTCGGCGCACGCCATGGCCTGAACGCCGCTTTCGCGGCTGACGACGGGAGTGCCGACCGGCTGGCCGGTGGCGAGGTCCCACATGCGGACAGAGCCCATTATTCCGCCGACGACGGCGACGGCCCTCCCGTCGAGTTCAGCACACACCGCCGCCATCGCCAAGCCGACGTGCCAGACGCCGATGGGCAGACGGGTGGCGAGATCCCAGACGCGGAGCTCACCGTCGCCCCCGCACGTCACGGCGATGGGCCGGCCTTCCAGCTCAGTGCATGCCACCGCCAGCACCGATCTGCTGTGTCCGGTGAGGGGGGTGCCGACGGGGCGGCTGGTGGCCAGGTCCCAGATGCGGACCGTTCCCTCGTCCTCAGCCGTGACGGCGATGGGCCGTCCCTCCAGCTCGGCACACGCCACCGTGGACGCGGAGCCACCGGTCATCGTGTTCCGCAGTGCCGGCGAGACGTCGGAGCCCGTCGCGAAGAACGGCGTCCAGGACGAAGGGGGCAGGGCGGCGTTGAGGGCGCGGCGGATGGTGCCGGAGTTGTAGCGGGTGGCGTCGATGGCGAGGATCTGTCTGCGGTCGGCCGGGCGGAGGGGGCGGTGGCGGCCGAGAGAGGAACGGTAGATGGCCGCGTGCAGGCAGGCGTCGTCCGTGGTCGTCAGGTGGAGGTGGCGGGCGAGTTCGTCAGGGGCGGCGTGAACGAGGTACTCGGTGTCGGTGACGGTCTCGTCGAGGCGGCCACCGCGGGCGGCGTGGGTGGCCAGGTGGCGGAGCGAGTACGGGTGGGCATGGGCCCAGTCCGGGGTGGTGTCGGCGCGGTAGGGGACCTGGCGGCGCAGCACGGTGGTGATGGCCGAGTGGACCCGGGTCGGGTCCTGGTCCTGGCGCAGGTACTCGGCCATCGCCTCGTGGTACAGGCGGTAGACCGAGCGGCCGTCCTCGGTGGCCTCGACGACGTAGGCGCCCGCGGCGCCGCGGAGCCAGTGCAGGTCGTCGTTGGTGTAGGGGCGGCCGGAGACGGCGGTGGCGATGGGAGCCCAGAGGTCTTCCCAGGGCAGGCCCTGGCCCTGGGCGAAGGCGAGTGGGCGGAGCAGGTCGATGGCGCGCTGCGCCTGGTCGCGGAGGCGCTGGGTGAGGTCGTCGTGGATGGCTTGGCCGGGCAGACGGGGCAGGGAGCGGCGCCAGGCCGGGTCGGCGGGGTCGGGCAGGTGGGGGCTGGCGGCGAGGGTGCCGGCAGCGATCCGGGCTACGAGGAAGGAGCACCCGGCGGCGCGGGCCACCTGCCGGGCGATCGCTCGTAGCCGCCCGCGGGAGCAGTGGAGGTACGGGGATTCGGCAGCCGCCTCGAGGAGATTGCGGACGGTGTAGGCCAGGACGGCTTCGGGGTCGGCGTAGGTGTCGGCATCCAGATCGATGTGGTCCTCGCGGCGCAGACCGAGGCCGGACAACAGGTGCGGACGAGTGCCGAGCAGCAGCCGGACGCGGGAGCCGCCGTGGTCGATCAGCGGCCGCAGAACGTGACTGCACAGGGTGTCGGGTGTCTCCGCCTCGTCGAGGGCGTCGATGAGTATCGTCAGCGGCCGTCGACCGGCCCGGGTCCGGTCCGGCAGACCGTTGAGCAGGTCGGCGACGCTCGTGGCGGTGATCCGCGCGGCTGCGGCGATGCCCTGCAGGACCTGCTGATCGGTGAGGTTCTGCGCGTAGACGGCGGCGTCGAGCGATCCGACGCCGGGTAAGGTGCGGTCGCCGAGCCCGAGGGCGTCGAGCGGTACGGTGCGTCGGTGTTCCGCATGGGTCAGGGTGGCGATCAGTCCCAGGACGGCGGTCTTGCCCGACCCTGGACCGGCGGTGACCGCCAGGGCGGACCGGTCGGGCGGCAGGTCGGTGAGCCAGCGGGTGATGTCGTCCAGTGCGCGGTGACGGCCGGAGAACCACCAGCCGGCCCGGGACGGATCGCTGTGCCCCATGGCTCGGCGCAGCAGCCGCGTGCGGTATTCGACCTCGCGGCGGTCGGTCTGGGTCTGCCATGCGGAGGTCTGCTGCAGGGCCAGGTCGATGTGGGTCAGGCGTGAGTCGCACCGGGGGTTGGGGAAGAACGGCGGCATCGTGCCGGTCAGCCCGATGATCTCGGCGCTGGTGGTCTGATGACCGGGCCGCTTGGGATGGGCTCTCATCTCGGCGACCAGGGCGTCCAGGGCCAGTTCCCGCGGTCCGTGGCCGGCGGTGGCCAGACTGGTGACGGCCTCACCGAGCAGGTAGGGGAACGCACCGGTCTCGGCGAGCTCGTTGGGCTGTGCCGACGTGAGCAGGGCCAGTCCTGTCTCCGTCTCCTCGCCCCATCGGCCCTTCAAGCCGGCGACCGCGCCCAGCAGTTCGTTGCCGCCCTGTCCGGAGAAGCAGGTGTCCAGCATCAGCAGCAGTCGGCGCACCCGGGTGCCGCGGAGCATCTTGCGGGCCAGTGTCAGGGTGGGTAAGGCGTCATCGATGTCCTCTGGGTCGGTGTCGGCTGTCAGCAGCACGTGCTCGCCGTCCTCCAGAACCTCGCCGTGCGCGGCGATGTACACCGCCAGGACATCGTCAGGCCGGCGGTCCGCGGCCCGGCAGAAGGCGCGCAGTCCGTCGGTGAGCTGCGCGGCGGTGGGGTTCAGACCGAGGTCCGAGACGTGCTGGTAGCCCAACTGCCGGGTGAACAGGTTGATGATCCGCTGACGGGCATCGGCCAGCCGGGGCCGGTCCCAGCCGAGCCCTCGGGCCTTGGGGTAGTGGCTGACCGCAGTGGCGATCAGATAGCGGCGCGGCTCGGACGAGTTCATGCCAAGCCCCTGGCCACAGCCGCACCGGTCAGGCGGTCGGTCAGGTACGCCGTGGCGTCATGGGCGTGGGAGCCGTTGTGCACGACCGCGCTCCGCACGTCCTCGCCGAAGTACGGCCGCAGATCCTTCACCGCTGCCACGGCATCCCCCTCGTCGGCCACGTTCGTCCAGCACAGACTCTCCGGCCCGGGCCAAAGGCCACTCGGTGAGGGGGCGGGCTCCAACCTGTCGAAGATCATCCGCGTGCCCAGCGGTGAGCCCAGCGTCACCAGTGCTCGCACGCCATGTCCGGGCAGTGCGCACAACGCCTCGTAGGCGACCACCGAACCGAGCGAATGCGCGATGACCACCCGGGTGTCGGCAGTGATGGCCGTCTGGACCCGCCGGCGCACCCGGACACGTAACTCAGGGTCGGCGAGGTAGCGGTGGACCTGCTTCAGGTCGAACACCAGGGCACGCAACGCGATCCGGGAGAAGAACCGGGATCGGGACAGCGCACGCAGCGCGGTCTGCGCGGCCCGAGGGGAGCGAACCAGGGTGTCCCCGCCCGGCGGTGCCACCCCCGCATCGCCCTCCGCTGCGCTTCGCCACCAGGCCAGCAGCAGCTCCGCCTCGAATCCGTCCTCGACGTCGGCGGCGGTGTACGCCGGATCCCCCACCGCCAGCATGTGTCCCGGCGGCCGGAAGAGATCCCCGTAGAACGCCATGGCGAAGCCGTCCTCTTCCAGCGCCCCGGGCTCCGTCCCGGTGACGGCCTCGGCTCGCCGAAGTCCGTCGGCCAACGCGGGCCTCCACTGCGAGCGCAGCGACTCCTCTCCCAGTAGCTGCTTGCCGACTCCGTGCACCCCGACGACCCGTGCCATCCCACGCCCCCAAGCCCTGTGCTCGACGCACCTCGACGCGCATCCACCCTAAGGGTTCGCAGCCGCGCCCAGGGCCCGGGAGTCCGGGCTTTGGGGCATGGACGCGGCAGCCTTCGGCCTGGCGGCGCGCCCGGCGTCGGCATGTGGTGGGGGAACTGGGCACAGGCCGACCGTGTCGCACTCCGACGGCGGGCAGGTGCGGGGCATGTGGGTGTCGCACGAGGAGTCCGGACGCGGGGCCGCGGAAGCGCGCCGCCCGCGAGGCACGGAAATCCGTGGACGTCGGGTTCCGTCGCCCGGCCGTCCCCCGGGGAACCGCTGCAGTTGTTCTCCCAAGCGGCTTCGGCCTGCTCCAGGCGCTGCCGGACGAGGGTTGAGATACGGGGCGGCAACTCCACGTAGTGGCCGTTCAGATGCAGGCGCATGGTGCTTCCGTCCACCGAGACATCCTCGGTGGTGAACCGGAGGATCTTGCTGATCTGCAGGCCGAGGAGGAGGACGAGGCTGCCGACCACTCGCGCGGGAAGCGGGATGGTCTCGTCGTGCACGCAGCGTCGAAGCTGCTGCAGACGCTCATCGTCCTCGATGAAGACGCTGGGCTGCTCTACCCGGCGCTCGGGAACGTTCAGGTCGCGGGTCACTTTGTGGCGGTGTGTCCACTGCAGGAACTGGCGGATGTCCCCGCGGTGGCGCTTGCCCTGGGACAGCCAGCGGTCGAGGGCCGGCTGGTTGAGGTCGGCCAGGGCGATGCCTTGGTCGTCCAGCCAGGCCAGCAGTTCCAGCGGACGCTGGATGAGGGAGCGGGTCCGGGCCAGGGACGAAGCGCCCAGCCCTTGGCCGCGGCGGCTTCGGTCGCGGTGGCGGCGGATGACATACCAGTGCGCGAAAGGGCTGACGATCTGCCGGTGCCCTGCTGGGGCCTGCGCGAGGGCCTGGTCGGCCAGCGAGGCAGACGTTCTACCTCTTCATGGCGGGTCGGCAGAAGACCGGCGGTCGACAGGAGATCGCGGGCGTATGCGGTGATCAGCTTGTCGGGCAGGGCATCCAGGTCCCGGTGTGTGATCGTTGTCCGTCCTGTTGCCAGGGCGGCGAATAGGTCAGCGACGCCGTCGAGGTCGAGCCAGTGGTGCACGGTCACGGGTCGGCCTGCGACCAGAAGCGCCGCTCGCACAGGGGCAAGCTGCTCCGGGACGCAGGGTGCGTCGGGGGCCAGCAGGCTGGTTAAGCGCTGGTCGAGGGCGCAGCGGGCGCAAAATCCGCGGCGGTAGAGCAGTCCGCTGTTGCCGCAACCTTGGCATTCGTAGGCCGGGCCGTCCCCGCAGCACGGACCGCAGCAGGCAGCTCCGTCCAGGCGGCGGCCGATCAGTGGGCGCTTCTGGCCGCATTCGCTGCACGTGGCGGGTGCGCGGCGGACCCGGGTGTAGCAGGTGTTGCAGACCGGGCCGAGGGGCCATTCAGCCTGCACCTTGCGGGACAGGTGGCAGATCGCGCACGACCGCGGTCGGCGTTCGTGGCAGCCCGGGCACAGCGGCTTGCCGCGGACGATCGCCGCCACGCGGCGAGTACGGCCGCATTGAAAGCACGTGCGGTCGGGCACGCGACAGCACTGGGCACACAGGTCGGGCTCGTCCCCGCAGGCACGCTGCATGATGGACCGCACCTCACCGCACCGCCCACACTGCCGCGTCGGGGAGCGATAGCACTGCCGGCAGACTGGGCCTGCGGCCGTGATCGACTGAACGGGCGCCTCTGTTCCACACGAAATGCAGGCGCGGGCAGGTCTGGGCCTGCAGTGGTGACACAGCGGCAGACCGTCGGGAAGGCGGGCGGCGCCGCGTACCTCCCGGCCGCAAGTCGTGCAGTGGGGCATCGCCGCGGCGCGCTTGCAGTTGGGGCACACCGGGCCGTCCTCAAGCGCGGTGGTGCGGCGGGCTGGGCGCGCGCATCGTACGCAGGTCGCGTAGTGAGCCCGGCTGAAGCAGTTCGGGCACAGGCTTCGCCCGTCATACTGGCGGCCCAGTTTCCGCGAAGGTTTGCCGCAGTCCGCGCAGACCGGCGCTGTGACACCGGGAGTGCCGTGGTCGAGCAGCGCGTGCGCGAGCCGGACCAGCGCGAACGGCGCCGCCGTTCCCGGGCGGGTCAGCGTGTCGGGGTGCTCAGCTAAGTGCCGGTCGAGGATGCCGACTGCAGCGCCGCGAATGACCGCCTCCTGCAAGACCTCCTCCAGGACCCGGCCGTCCAGGCCCGGTAAAAGCACGCGCAGACGTTCCCTGATCCGGGCCAAGCCGCCATGGGTTTTGCCCTGCCGGGTCACGTCAGGTCAGGGCGTCGGACCGTGGTGTGACGCGCTCGTGGCTGAGCTGGCGCCGCCTCGCCCGAAGTCTTGCGGATCTCCGCGTTGACGACCTTGACCTCCAACAGGTCGTTCGGCTGACAGTTGAGGATGTCGCACAGTGCCGCGAGGGTGTCTACCGACAGTCGCTGAGGCGGCTGCGTCACCAGCCGGAACACCTGCTCTCGGGACAGGTGGACACCCCGCTCCGCGAGTAGCGGCACCAGCGCGGAGGTCTGGAACATGCCCTTCTCGGCCATACGCAGTCGCAGGTGCCACACCACGCCCATTTTGCGGATCACGCCGGCTCCTCCCACAGAACGCCGTGGCGTTCCTTCAAGGCCCGCTCCAGCAGCCGGTTGCGGTAGTCGTCCGAGACCCCGGTGTAGATCGCGGTGGTGCTGGCGTAGGTGTGACCGACCTGCTCCTGCCCGAACCGCTCCGGGTAGCCAAACTCGATCAGGTGAGTCACGTAGCTGTGCCGCAGGCTGTGCAAGTCGAGTTCATCGGGCAGTTCGGCAAGCTCACGGGCCGCGGTGAAGGCGCCGTTCAGGCCCCGTAGGGAGACGCGGCCCCGACGCTCGGTGACCCACAAGGCCGGGTGCTTTCCCGGGGAGAACCCGATGCGGGCCTCGCCGAAATAGTCAGTGAGGATGCCGACGATCCAGTCCATTTCCGGAACCGTCAGCACGGTGCGGCGCTTGGGCGGCCCGCCCTTGGAGGCCTTGCCGAACCGTACGAAGATTCCGCCGAACCGCCCGTATGACGGGACCTTCGGATTTCGCCGCAGGTCGACCATGTCCAGTCCGCACGCTTCCTGGCGGCGCAGCCCGTAGGCGTAGACGGCCTTGAGCATGACCGCGCAGCGCAGCGCCGCCAGCGCTCCCTTACGTCCGCGCTCGCGGCCCCGCACAGGAGCCGAGCGCGTCGCGGCCGCCTGGCGGGGTCTGGATCTGCCCGGGCCGTGGCGGGCGGCGGAACCGGCCGGGGACGTGGAGGAGTTGTTCGCGTCCCGGTTCGACCTGCCGCCGGGTGCCCGGGTGCGGCCGGTGCAGAAGGCGGCGGTGGAGCTGGCGCGGGCGATGGACGCGCCGGGACTGATGGTGATCGAGGCGCCGATGGGGGAGGGGAAGACGGAAGCCGCGCTCGCCGTCGCGGAGATCTTCGCCGCGCGGTCCGGGGCGGGCGGCGTGTTCTTCGCGCTGCCGACGATGGCCACCGGCAACGCGATGTTCCCCCGTCTGCTGCACTGGCTGGAGCGTCTGCCGGCCCCGCCCCGGGCCCGTCACTCGGTGCTGCTGGCCCACTCCAAGGCTGCTCTGAACGACGACTTCGTCGATCTCATGGCTGCGGGCCGGCCGATCGCCGCGGTCGACGTGGACGGTGACGCACCGAGGTCTGGGCGGCCGGCCGGTGAAGGGTATGCCGCGGCGGCCGAACTCGTGGCGCACCAGTGGTTGCGGGGGCGGAAGAAGGCCATGCTGTCGTCGTTCGTGGCGGGCACGATCGACCAGCTGCTGTTCGCCGGCCTGAAGAGCCGGCATCTGGCCTTGCGTCACCTCGTGATCGCGGGGAAGGTCGTCGTCATCGACGAGGCCCACGCCTATGACGCCTACATGAGCGTCTATCTCGACCGGGTGCTGTCCTGGCTGGGCGGCTACCGGGTGCCGGTGGTGGTGTTGTCGGCGACGCTGCCCGCCGCCCGCCGCCGGGAACCGGCCCAGGCCTACGCCGGCGCCGGCGTGGATGCGGCCGCTTTCGACGCCGTCGCCGAGACGGGCGACTATCCCCTGCTGACCGCGGTCGCGCCCGGAGGGCCGCCGTCCGTGTGGCGTCCGGCCGGCTCGGGCCCGCGCCACGGACGTCGAAGCAGAACCGCCGGAGGACGACCTGAAGGTCCTCGCCGACCGCCTGGAGATGGAACTCGCCGGCGGCGGCTGCGCCCTCGTCGTGCGCAACACGGTGCGCCGCGTCCTGGACGCGGCGGCCGTGCTGCGCGAGAGGTTCGGCCAGGAGAGCGTCACCGTCGCCCATTCCTGCTTCGTCGACGTGGACCGGGCCGCCAAGGACGCCGGCCTGCTGCACCGCTTCGGGCCGCCCGCGGGCAGCACCGACCGGCCGCAGACGGCGCACGTCGTCGCCAGCCAGGTCGCCGAGCAGTCCCTGGACGTCGACTTCGACCTCCTCGTCACCGACCTCGCCCCGCTCGACCTTCTCCTGCAGCGCATGGGCCGCCTCCACCGCCACCTGCGCGGCGGCCGGCAGCAGAGCGGCCGGCCCGAACGGCTGCGCCGCCCGCGCTGCCTGGTCACCGGAGCCGACTGGAGCGCCCCGGTGCCCGCGCCGAGAGCGGGGCGATCCCGTTGCCTTGGACTGCTGCCGACGCCTGACGCCCGACGCGGAGAGCGGACGCCCGGGGCAGGGTTTCCGCCTGCCAAGCCCTGGCCTGTGACCGCCGCAAGGGCGGGTCGCCGCATGCCGGTGGCGGACAGATGCAAAGCGCGTGCCCCCGCGCTGCCGAGCGGCGTGGGGGCACATGGAACACCGCGCTGGTCACCCTCGTGCGTTACTTGCTCGCTCCCTGCGCGAAACCGTTGTAGATCCAGCGCTGGAGGAACAGGAAGACGATCAGGGTGGGCACGATCACCAGGATGGCTCCGGCCGAGATGGTCTCCCAGTGCGCCCCGAACGGTCCCTTGAAGCGGTACAGCGCGGTGGAGATGGTGCCCAGGTTCTCCGAGGGCATGTAGAGGAAGGGGATGTAGAAGTCGTTGTAGGTGGTGATTCCCTTGATGATGACGACGGTGGCGATGGCCGGCTTCAGCATCGGGAAGATGATTCTGCGGTAGATGGTGAAGGCGTTGGCCCCGTCCAGCCGTGCCGCCTCGTCGACCGAGACCGGTATGCCCCGGATGAACTGCAGGAAGATGTAGATCGACACGATGTCGGTGCCCATGTAGAGCAGAATCGGCGCCCAGCGGGTGTCGAAGAGACCGAAGCTGTTGACCACCTGGAAGGTCGCCACCTGCGTGGTCACACCAGGCACCAGGGTGGCGATCAGGAACAGGGCCATGACGAGCTTCTTGAAGCGGAACGCGAAGCGGTCGATGGCGTACGCCGTCATGGAGCCGATGACGACCGTGCCCGTGATCGAGAACAGCAGGATGAAGGCCGTGTTCCCGAGGGCCATCAGCATGTGGCCGTCGGAGAAGGCGGTCGCGTAGTTGGAGAGGTTGAGCCAGTCGTGCGGAAGGGCCAGCGCCCCCTGGCCGTCGGCGACTTCGCTAGGAGTTGTCTTCAAATGTCACGCCCACATCAGGAGCGATGCGAGGGTGACGGCTGCCTGGTAGGACTCGGCGGTCTTGTCGTAGCGGGTAGCGATGCCGCGCCACTGCTTGAGGCGGTTGAAGCACCGTTCCACGACGTTGCGCTGCTTGTAGAGCTGCTTGTCGAAGGCCGGCGGGCGCCCACCCCGGCTGCCGCGCCGGAGCCGGTTGCGGATCTGGTCGGCCCGCTCGGGGATGGTGTGACTGATGCCGCGGCGTCGCAGCCAGGTCCGTATCGCGCGGGAGCTGTAGCCCTTGTCGCCCAGCACGTGTGCGGGCCGCGTCCGGGGACGGCCCGGGCCCATGCGAGGCACCCGGATCGCCTCCATCACGGTGGTGAACTGGGTGCAGTCGTTGGTGTTGCCGCCCGTGAGCACGAAGGCGAGCGGACGCCCGAAAGCATCGCAGGCCAGGTGAACTTTGCTGGTCAGGCCGCCCCGGGAGCGTCCGAGTGCGGGGCTGCGACGCCCCCTTTTCGGGCCCCGGCGGCATGCTGGTGGGCACGCACGACGGTGGAGTCGACCGACACCAGCCAGTCGACCTCTCCCGCCGCGTCCGCCCGGGCCTGGGCGGCCTGGAGCATCCGCTCGAAGGTGCCGTCCAGGGCCCACCGGCGAAAGCGGGTGTGCAGGGTGTGCCAAGGCCCGTAACGCTCAGGCACGTCCCGCCAGGCCGTGCCCGTCCGGAACTTCCACACGATCCCGTTGAGCACGGTCCGATCGTCCGACCGCTTCCGCCCACGCAAGGACTCGGGCAGCAACGGACGGAGGAACTCCCACTCCTCATCGGACAGTTCATGGCGACGTATCACCCGACCATGATCCACCACTCAAGATCAATTGAAGACACTGCCTAGCCGTCGGCGAAGCCCAGCGCGCTGTCCGGCCGGCAGTGCGTGCAGGCGGCCACGCCCTCGGCGAGCGCCCGGAGCGCCGTCATCTGGTCGATGGCCTGGACCCGCTTGCCGGACATCCGGCAGTCCCCGGTGTGGACGGAGACCGGCGGCGAGGTCCGGTTGAGGCCGCGTTCGAGGACCCAGTCCGGGCGCGGTGGGCGGGCGGCGATGCCGCGCTGCCGTTTCTGCTCGCGCCGCTCGCGCGCCGCGATCTCCTGCTGGACCCGGGCGAGGCTGTAGCGCAGCCAGGTCTCCAGGGTGCGCAGGCGGGGCAGGTCGGGCGGCAAATCGGTCACGTGTTCGATGATAGGGGGTAGGCTGCTGGCGAGCATCGTGAGCGGGCGGGTGATCAGGAGTCGGTCATGCCGGATGGCTTGCGCGTCCTCACCGTCCTCGGCATCGACCCCCACGACCTGGAGGCGGCGCCGGACGGCCCGTCGCGTCACTCCGGATATCAGGCCCGCATCCACCCGCTCTCACCGGAGCGCCGGTGCTGCTCGGCGTGCGGTGCGCCGGCCGTCGCGACGCGCCGCCTGGACGTGCCGGGTCTCGGTTTGCGGTGGGTGGATGCCTGCCGTGACTGCATGATCGCCGCATGGACGAGCTGACTCCCGGCCGCTTCCATCTGACCGCGTACTCCGCAGGTCGGACGGTCGTGTACGGCTGTTGGAACGACCGGGCGGCCGCGGTCAGGAAGTTCGCCAAGTGGGTGGGCGAGTACGGAGCCCTGCCGGATCCCCGGATCGTGCTCGTGGACGAGGAGAGCGGCCGGGAGCTGGGCAGCTGGCCGTAGGGGCACACGGCGCGCCCGGCGCGGTCCGCTGCGTGCCGCCGTACTGGAGTGCGCCGCGGCACTGCCGGACGCGCTGCTGCATCAGATGGCCCCGACGTTGCAGGCGCTCACCCTCACGGATCAGATCGCGCGGGCGGAGCCCAAGTCCATGTCCGTTCTCGCCGACGTCCTCGATGAGCTCCACGGCCGTCGCCGGGACCAGGGCGGGAACCCATCCTCTGAGGGTCCCGCCGCGCACCAGCTGAGCACGCTGAATCAAAGCCGCTCTCGCACTCCGCTCACGGGTACGCGAGCGGCTCTCTCAGCTGCGGTGCCAGAACTCCATAGCCGCACGGAACAAGACCGGCGACGAGATCGCGATCAGGTTCGTCGCTCACCGCACCCTCGTTGCTGCACCACCACGTCGTCCAGCAGGCGAGCGTGGTCGCGCCCACCGAGCACCTGAAGAAGCAGCGGGCGGAGGCCGCCGCGCCATCCTCGTCCGAGACGCGTGGCCTGCCTCGCCCATCCGTCGTTGACGGGGATGCCTGCTGAACTCCCATGCCAAGTTCGGCGGCCCCGGACAGCGCCCGGTCGCGGCCCGCACGGCCGAGGTCATCGACTTCTTCGCCGGGTCTGGCGGCAGGAGGTTGGGTGCGAAGGCGGCCCGTAAGACGACCCTGTTCAAAAATCTCGACGTCTTCTCGTCTCCGCATTCCCGCAGCTCAGGTGGACAGTTGGCGTCGGATCAGTCGGCCGTCGGGTTCTGGAAGTTGTGGTGACACTTCTATGCGGAGTGCTGGGGTGTCACGGCCGATGACGCGTGGTGGGCCTACGGCGAGGTCATGTCCGGCCGGGAGCGTGGGCGTCGCGGGTGGGGTGGCCGGCGTCTACGCCGCTGCCGGCTGCCGGCACTGACGGCCCGGTCCTGCGCGGCGCGGCCGGCGGGACGCCGGTGCGGTGGCCCGGGAGTCGCCTTGAGTTCAGGGCGACTTCGCCGGCCTCGGCTTCCAGGGAGGGCACGGCCGGCCCGGGCGAGGCCGGGCCTGCGCCTCCTGCACGGCTCTGAGGCCGTGCAGGAGAGGGCCGGAAGAAGGGTGAGCGCTGCGCTCAGTTGCCGCAGGCGCAGCCCGCGGATGCCGGCGCGGGGACGGGTTCCTCCTGCCCGGCACAGCAGGCGTCTGCGCCGGTGACGGGGCTCTTGCCCAGCTGGTCGGTGTCGGCCTTGACGACGTAGACCTCCCACGGCTCCTTGCCGGGGCCGGTCACCCAGACCTTGTCCTGGAGGGCGTAGCAGCAGGAGGTGTCGTTCTCCTTGAACGTGGCGAGTCCCGCCTCCTTGAGGCGGTCGGTGGCGGCGATGACCTCGTCGGTGCTCTCCACCTCGATGCCGAGGTGGTCCAGGCGGGTTTCCTGGCCCGGCTCGCCCTCGATGAGGACGAGTTTGAGCGGCGGGGACGTGATCGCGAAGTTGGCGTAGCCGGGGCGGCGCTTGGCGGGTTCGACGCCGAAGAGCTTCGAGTAGAAGGCCACCGACGCCTCGAGGTCGGCGACGTTGAGCGCGAGCTGGGCACGGGACATGGCGGTCTCCCCGGATCGGTTGCATCGATGCCTGTCGATGCAACCTTGCGCCTTGAATCGAAAAACGTCAACATAGAAGCATGTCGAAACAAGAGCTTGTGGTGCTCGGGCAGGACGGCGTCGAGGGCTGCTGCCCCGCCCTGCTGACCGCCCCGCTGGACGAGGGTCAGGCCGAGACGCTGGCGAAGGTGTTCAAGGCCCTGGGCGACCCGGTCCGGCTGCGCCTGCTGTCGATGATCGCCTCCCGTGCGGGCGGCGAGGTGTGCGTCTGCGACCTCACCCCCGCCTTCGAGGTGTCCCAGCCGACGATCTCCCACCACCTCAAACTGCTGAAGCAGGCCGGGCTCATCGACTCCGAGCGGCGCGGGACGTGGGTGTACTACCGGCTGCTGCCGCAGATGACCGACCGTCTCGCGGCGATCCTCACCCGGCCCGCCGGACAGGTCCCGGCCGAGACCGCGCCGGCGGCCGGGGCAGCGTCATGAGCGCGCAAGCCGCAGCCACGGCCCCCGCGGGGCCAGTCGCCGGGCGGCTGTCCTTCCTGGACCGCTTCCTCGCCGTGTGGATTTTGATCGCGATGGCGGCCGGCCTCGGCCTGGGCCGTCTCGTGCCCGGTCTGGGAGACGCGCTCGCGGAGGTCACCGTCACCGGCGTCTCGCTGCCGATCGCGCTCGGCCTGCTCGTGATGATGTACCCGGTGCTCGCCAAGGTCCGCTACGACCGCCTCGACACCGTCACCCGCGACCGGCGCCTGCTGATCCCCTCGCTTCTGCTGAACTGGCTGATCGGCCCGGCGCTCATGTTCGCCCTGGCCTGGATCTTCCTGCCGGACCTGCCCGCCTACCGCACGGGCCTGGTCATCGTTGGCCTGGCCCGCTGCATCGCGATGGTCATCATCTGGAACGACCTCGCCTGCGGCGACCGCGAGGCCGCCGCCGTCCTGGTCGCCCTGAACTCCGTGTTCCAGGTCGCCGCGTTCAGCCTGCTGGGCTGGTTCTACCTCTCCGTGCTCCCCGGCTGGCTCGGCCTGGAGCAGACCGCGCTCGACGTGTCGGTATGGGAGATCGCCCGCAGCGTGCTGATCTTCCTCGGCGTCCCGCTGCTGGCCGGGTTCCTCACCCGCCGCCTGGGCGAGAAGACCAAGGGCCGCACCTGGTACGAGACGAAGCTGATCCCCCGCATCGGCCCGTTCGCCCTGTACGGACTGCTGTTCACCATCGTGGTGCTGTTCGCCCTCCAGGGCGACGCCATCACCTCCCAGCCGTTCGACGTCGCCCGGATCGCGCTGCCGCTGCTCATGTACTTCGCCCTCATGTGGGCCGGGTCCATGGCCGCCGGCCGCGCCATCGGACTCGACTACCCGAAAGCGGCCACGCTGGCCTTCACCGCCGCGGGCAACAACTTCGAACTGGCCATCGCGGTCGCCATCGCCACCTTCGGCGCCACATCCGGCCAGGCCCTGGCCGGAGTCGTCGGCCCGCTCATCGAGGTCCCCGTCCTCATCGGCCTCGTCCACGTCGCCCTGGCCGCCCGCCGCTTCTTCCCGCAATCCGCCCCGGCGGCCCGACCCGCCGTCTTCCCGGAAAGCTCCGCTCATGTCTGAGACCAAGCCGTCCGTGCTGTTCGTATGCGTCCACAACGCAGGCCGCTCCCAGATGGCCGCCGCCTTCCTCACCCACCTCGGAGCAGACCAGGTCCAGGTCCGCTCGGCCGGCTCCGCCCCCGCGAACACGGTGAACCCGGCCGTGGTCGAGGCGATGCGGGAGTCGGGCATCGACATCTCGGCCGAGGCCCCGAAAATCCTCACCACCGAGGCAGTGCAGGCATCCGACGTCGTCATCACCATGGGCTGCGGAGATGCCTGCCCCTACTTCCCCGGCAAGCGCTACCTGGACTGGCAACTCGACGATCCGGCCGGACAGGGCGTCGCGGCCGTCCGGCCCATCCGCGACGAAATCGAGCGCCGCATCCGCGGCCTGCTCGCCGAACTCGCCATCGAGCCCGCAGCATGACAGCCACCGACACCGGCGCGCGCATCACACCGCTGCGGCCCGAGCACGCCGAGCAGGTCCTGGCGATCTACCAGCTCGGCATCGACGAAGGCAACGCCACCTTCGAGACCACCGCCCCCACCTGGGAAGCGTTCGACAAGGCCAAGCTGCCCGACCACCGCCTGGTCGCCCTCCACGGCGGCCGGGTCCTGGGCTGGGCCGCCGTGGTGCCGGTCTCCGACCGGTGCGCGTACGCCGGCGTCGTCGAACACTCCGTCTACGTCCACCCCGACGCCCGCGGCCGCGGGATCGGCCTCGCGCTGCTGGAAGCGCTGCTGGCCTCCACCGACGCCGCCGGCATCTGGACGGTGCAGTCCGGCATCTTCCCGGAGAACACCGCCAGCCTCGCCCTGCACCAGCGCGCCGGGTTCCGCGTCATCGGCACCCGCGAACGCATCGGCCGCCACCACGGGGCATGGCGCGACGTCGTCCTGGTCGAGCGCCGCAGCACAAGCGTGAACTGAGCGCGACGGCCACCACGGACGGTTACCTCAAAGAGGAAGCTGCCACGACTGGAGGCGTGGTCAGCAGGAAAGCGGCTCGATGCCGGCAGTGCGGGGCGCGCCTGCCGGACGGGTGCTGGACGAGCCGGCGCTACTGCATGGCCGCGTGCCAGAGGGGGCCTGGCGGCAGGCGCGCCTCCGGTGGGCGGCGATCGACGCCGGGGCGAGGCGCTGAAGGCGCTGCTGGAGAGCCGCCCGCATCCCTGGCCCCGGTATCGCTGCCCAAAGTGCGGCAGCACCTGGTCCAGCAACGACACCCCCTTGGATCCGCAAGCGTTCCGACGCACTGCTCGCCGCGCTGCCGTACGCGAGCCTGGCGGCGTCGTTCGCGTTCAGCAGCCGTCACGCCCTGACGCCTGTGCGTGACGGCAAGCCGGGGGAAGAGGGCCAGCGCATCGTCTGGGTGATGCCTTCCCCGTGACCGTGCTGGCGCAGGCGGGGGTTGGCCGGGCATGAAGCGACTGATCCGCGCGGCGGCAGCGGCGGCCGCCGCCCTCGTGACCGTGGTGTGCACCGCGCTGGCCGCGTCGGCCGACCCCTGGCCCCCCCACCCCAAGGCGTGCAACACGAAGGCGGCCGGTGCGCAGCTGCACACCACGCAGGCCGTCCGGCTGCGTGCCGGCCGTGGCACGCGGCCCGTGTGCTGGCCGTGCTGCCGAAGGGCACCGGCTCCTACGCGGAGTGCTGGGGTGTCACGGCCGATGACGTGTGGTGGGCCTACCGCGAGGTGATGTCCGACCTCGGCCGTGGGCGTCGCGGGTGGGTGGTCGGCGCCTACGCCGCTACCGGCTACCGGTACTGACGGGGCTTGCCCCTGAGATCATGGTCACGATGGGCGGGCCGGAGCTGTAGCAGATGAGCTGCCGACTGGTCGGCGACCTGTTGTCGGAGTGGGCCGGTAAAGTACCTCCGCTTGCGAGCGGACGCGGTGGGTCCGGTGGGGTTGCGGCTGGTGAACTACTGGCAAACCGCCCCATACAGGCTCGCCTGAGTGTGCTGATCCTCACCCCTCAGGATGTGATCTGTGTCACTCTGGTAGTGGAAAACGGCTTCCGAGCTGGGGTGTTATCTGCATCAATTGCATCAATCGCTCAGCCAACATACGGCTACCAGTCGCACGATCACCGCAAGTTGAGGCACGATGGGGGAGTCCTCGCAGCGATGTGTGACGGTTGACACATAAAATGCAACTGTCTTGCCTTACGTGAGGGTAACCGCATTCGGATATACGGAAGGCCCCACCCGACGCCGGCCAAGCCCAGGTGAGGCCCTCCTCAGCACACCGTCTGCAGCGCGGCCCCGACCCTTAGGTCGGGGCTTTCCGCGTTACCAGGGCCAGTGGTCCCGCACGATCCGGTAGACCGTGTAGGCCGGCCCCAGCCAGCGAGCGATCCGATAGGACCCCTCCCGCCTGCTGCAGCATCGGCAGTGCCCCTCAGGCAGTTCATCGACAGCCATCGGGTCCATCACCCCAATCTCCGTGGGCCTGCGGATTTCGCAGGTCCCGTGGAAGGCCCACAGACTTCGTGGACTCCCCGGGGGAGCACACGACTGCTCGTGAGCCCCTGGAGCGACAGATGCGGGAACGATACCCGAGCGCAGCAGCGCCCCGCGTCACGTCAACTTCGCGACAGTGCCACCAGAACGGCACTGCGTGCCACTACGCGCCTGGGCAGAGCGCCGCTCGCATGGGCGCAACGGAATCCGAAGCCGCCGAACAGGGCCGATGCCCGCGCCCGTTTGGTACGCAGTGCCGAGTTCCTGCACCGCGGGTGCGCAACGTCACACCGGAAGCACACGCCTTCCGTGAACGCGCCCCCTGCCAAACCTGGTTGCCGCACGACCCCTGGAGGCTGACGACGCCTCACATGTCCGACGCGACGAGGCAGAGCCCACTTCGGCGGCTGAAGCGGAGGGGAAGGTCCCGCCCGGCTCCGACCGGACCAACGCGCCGGCCGACGACGTGACAGGCCGTCGGATCCCTCAACCGGCCGCCTCGGAGCAGCTGTCGTAGGCCGGAGCCGACAGGCCCTCGCCTCAGCGCCTGCCGGCCCACCAACAGCAGACACGGCAGAAGCTGGAGACGACATTGCCCAGCAGACTGGCCAGGATGCCGCCCACGACCATGGCCGGCCCCCGATACGAACGCCACCAGGGTTCCCACAGGCACCGTCGGGCGGCGGGCCGCGTCGTACATCCCGCTGCTCCTGCTGGGCGGCCGGATCGCCGTCGGCGGCCCTGGGGGTGGTTGTCAGGGCGGGGACTCGGTCGTGTCGTCTGCTCGCTGCCTCTCTGCGGCGGGGTTGTCGGTTGCGGGTGACGGCCCCGCCGTCGAAGCTAGCTGCACGCGTTCGAGGTGGGCCAGTGCGGCCTGGTCGTCCGTCCTCTGCAGGATCCGTCGCCGCATCGCCTCGGTCCGGTACTGGGAGACCACGGGGATCACACTGGCGATGAAGGCGCCTACACCCTGTAGGACGACGGGCAGCAGGAGCAGGACGCCGATCCACCAGGGTGCGCCTGTGAGGTCGCTCAGGACTCCGGCGATGCCGGTGGCCGTGTTGGGGACGCTGAGGGCCATGACGAACTCCAAGATGGCGAGGCGGCGGGGAACGGTTGCTTGACCCCTTGCTGCGCCCGGTACGGGGCAGGACAGCAGCAGGGCGGGAAGTTTTCGGGGTGCGCACCTTCGCAGGGCTTGGCCTTAGCGGCGCAAGTGCAGTGAGCGAGAGGCAAGCTGTCACGGCCGTCGGAGCCGTTCCATACTCCCGATCTGCAACTTCCTGACACTCTGCGGCTGTTGAATACGCCCTTCCCGGATGCGTGAAGCTCAAGACGGTGAACAACCTGCTGACCACAGCGCCTTGAATCCGTCGCCTATGGCACACCGACTGGTTAGCCCGTCAAGGCCTGCGACCCGGCGGACGACGGCATGGGCAAGGCCCGGACCTCGCGGTCCCGGCCACTTGTCCCTACGCATGGTTATGTCGTAATGGCGGCCGAATGTGACGCTCGGCCTCAGCCGGAATGCGCCTGCCTACCAGCGCATGCTGAGCGCGTCCAGATCGGCCCGACGCTCCAGGCTGGGGTTTCCCGGCGCGGCGGCGGGCGATGAACGAGCCCAGTTTCACCGGCTCGCCGTCGTTCTGGTCGACGCGTTTCCAGGGCACCCGCAGATGGCCCTCGCGGGCGTGGAACTGGCGGGCAACAGTGATGTTCCGTTCCCATGCGGCGCTCTGGGACCGGCGGGCGGACCGCTCGTTCCAGGCCGCTCGCTCCAGCTCGAGAGGTTTCTCCAGCAGCCACCGCTGTGCGGGCAGGAGCGTGTCCCACTGGCGGCGCTGCGCGGCGGCCCATGCGCCGAGTTCCTCGCCCCGCGCGATCACCTCGCCCGCCGCGGGGATCTTCCCGCCGGCCTTGGACCAGACCATGCCGAGCGCGTCCAGCTCGGCGAGCAGGGCTGAGGTTCCCTACCGCGCAGGGTTGAGGTCGCGTCCGACCTACCGCGTGGGTATGACCGTAAGACCAACCTCCCACAGGATGTCCGCGCCAAGCGACGGTCCTAGTGTTCTTCGACACGGACACCTAATCGTAGATGGAGGTCCAGAAGTGCGGGGGAAACAGACCGCAGTACTTCTCAGCACGACTGCCATCATGGCCATGTTGGCCGGCACCGGATTCGCTGCTCCCAGCGGCGGCCATCATCGTGGAACAACCACAGTCGTGCACGGTACAGAAAAGAAGCTACCGCCTGGGCTCAGCTTCGAACACGTCAAGGGCCAGTCTGACATGGTCTTCTACATCAAGGCCAAACACAGCGGAAAGTGCATGACCGTGTACCGGGCCAGCACGGCACGCGGCGCAAAAGTCAACCAGTACAAGTGCGTAGGCACCAAGAACCAGTGGTGGACCCTCTACAACGTCGCAGACCTCACATGGAGGATCACTGGATACCAGAGCGGTTTATGCCTCTCTGTGGCCGGTGGCAGTCATAAGAATGGGGCACCACTTATCCAGTGGACCTGCAATGGCGCCGAGGACCAGTTGTTCATGTGGCCCTGGAGCGGGAAGGTGATCCGTTCGTTCGAAAGCCAGAAGTGCCTCGATGTACAGGGTGCCTCCAAGGCTGACAACGCGCCCATCATCCAGTGGTCGTGCAACTTCCGGAACAATCAACTGTGGCAAAGGACTGGTTGACCATGGGGCAGGTCACGAGAACGACACTCGTATCAGCCCTAGCAGCAACCACAGGCGCGATGTTCATGATCTTGCCTGCTGCTGCCTCCAGCGCAACCGATGGCCCTGCCGTAAACGTCGCCGCCGCCCACCAGGCCCAAACAGCCGCCTCGACCGTCAAGTACGTGAAGAACAAGCACAGCGGTAAATGCCTCACAGTGTACCGGGCCAGCAAAGCGGACAACGCTGTCGTCAACCAATACAAGTGTGTCGGCGCCGCGAATCAGCGCTGGAACTTCGAATGGACCGGCGGGCTCTCCTACAGCCTCCGCAACATGAACAGCCAGAAATGCCTCACAGTCCATGGTGGGAGCAAGTCCAAAGGTGCCACCATCGACCAGTACACCTGCGTCGGCTCGGCCAACCAAAAGTTCTACATCAACATCGCCAAGCCGTGGGACACTCCACTCAAGGCTGCCCACTCTATGAAATGCGTGGACGTTCAGGGCGCAAGAACTGCCGACAACGGCCGTGTCATCCAGTGGTCATGCAACGGCCGGAGCAACCAGGAATGGAGTTATTAGCGGCCAGGATTGCCTGGTGGCGGCGGGTGAGTTGCGCGATGCCTCCGTCTCCTCCTCCATGTCCCGCTTGGCCCAAAGGCCCGGGGGTGTGGTCTGGTTCCAGAGTTCATCTGGGTTTGTAGTTTGAAGCAGGGGGGTGGCCTGGTTCTGCCAACGGTACATGCTGCTTCACCTGATGCAGGCTCACCCTCCCCAGCCACCCCCTCTCCTCGCTGCCCGGGCCGCAGGCCCGTTGGCCGACCCGCGCAGCAGGGCCGGCCTTGGGGCGCGCAGCACCCCCTGGTGGCTGGAGCGCAGCGGAGCCACCCAGCGGAGCCGCAGGCTCCGCAGCTCCGGGAGCGCAGCGGACGGAGCGTCACCAACCCGGCGTAGCCGGGTTGGTGAGCGGAACGCGCAGCGTTCCGCCAGCGCTCCCGCGCAGCGTTCCGCCAGCGCTCCCGCGGAGCGGGAGCGCAACACCCGCGCGCAGCGCGGGTGTTCGCTTGCCCATCGCGCAGCGATGGGGTACCCGCTCCGCGG
>NZ_JBFBEK010000030.1:0-102715 GCF_040683715.1 Streptomyces sp. NPDC093260 | reverse complement strand
AACAGGACCCTAGACAAGTCCCATCGTTGCAGGTCAGGAGCACTCTCCGCTTATTTGATCAAGCCTCGGACACCCCACCTCGCGAAAGCGCGAGGTTAGTGTCACTGGTCGCCGGGGCGCGGGTGAGGGTGAGGGTGAGGGTGCACTCATCCGGTGCCGTCACCGGTTCCCGGCCCGCCTGCCGTCCAGCAGTCCGTGCAGGTGCGCGGCGGCGTTCTCGATGTCCGCGTATTTCTGCTGTCCGGCGCGTACCTCGGCAGAGAGCACACCGCAGCGGTGGACGCGCTCGAAATCACCGTAGGGGAACTTGTACCGCCCTTTGGTCTCCTCTCCCATCTCGTCGTCGATGCCCAGGTACCACCTGGCGTACTCATCGAATCCGTGCTTCTCGAGGTAGGCATTCTCGTCCGCTGCCGAAGGCCGGTGCTCGCTCCACTCGTCCCGGTCGTCCAGGACGATCCAGCCCTCTTCTGTCAGTTTCTTTGCGTGGTTGAACGCCACCGCGTTCAGTTTCACCGCCATACCGTTTACCGCCCTATCGACAGTCGTGTTCAGATGTCGGCTGCTGCCGCCCGGATATCCTGTCGGGCCTGCCCCATCAGCTCGTTCAAGTCGCCGACCTCAGGACTGAGTTCCCGCGCGCGCGGCGCGATCCGCTGCAGCCATGCCGCAGTGGCCAGAGCCAGTTCGATGGCCTCCTGGGTCCGCTCCTCGCCGAGCAGATTCTCGACCTTGAAAGCAATACTCGCGAGCGTGTCGTCATCGGTGACGGGCACCAAGTAGGGCTCCAGGCCCGGCGGATACGGTGTCCGCTCCCGATACTCACGCATCGCGGTCACGACCGCGGGCACCGCGCTGTACCTGTCGAGGAGGCCCATGAAGACGTACAGGCGGGCCACCAGCCGAGGCAGGCCGGGGTGACGATCCAGCCAGGCCATCAGCTCGCGCTGATCACCGACGTGGTCCATGATCTGCGACATCTCCTCCGCGACCCGGTTGGGCCAGGTCCAGTGGAAGGGCAGCAGCCGCGCCACCCGATGAGCGAGCGCCGCCTCGCCCTCCGCGTCCAGCGTGCCTGCGGCGAATTCGGCGACCTGCCTGTGGTCCAGTCCGTAGTCGGCCGGCGCCGCCCGGTCCTGTGAGCTCTGTGTCGAGTCGTGGCGCAGACGCAACAGCTGTGTGCCGATCTTGCTCAGTGTCCGGTTCCGCATCGTTCCTCCCAGCTCGCGATGTGTTCTTCATCGTCCAGAGCGGCCGAACGACCAGCTCCTGCTCGGCTCCAGGCGCCCCCCACCCACCACACCCGCAGTTCGCCGGACCGCAGCGAACGCAGCAGACCTCCCGGCATGGTCCGGTCGCGTCGGCGCCGGGCTCCCGGGCAGTCCTCGGTGTGCGAGACCGCGGGCGTCTGTCGATGTCCAGTCGGTTCATGAGTCGTAGATCGGCGAAGGTCCGACAAAGGGAGTGCAGGCCGACGGCGCAGTGCTCCATGGCGTTCAGACCGCTGCGCAGGACCAGCCCGGTGCCGGGTGCCGGACGTCCCCGCGGATTCGGGCGCAGGCGCTCCGCGGCCCTGGCCAGGGCCGCGTCCACATCGGCGGTCTGGTGATCCAGTCGCCGCGCCTCCTCCAGCCGTGCCGCGAGGTCCCTGGTCGCATCGTCGGCAGCCCCACGCAAACGGGCGGGGCCACAACCGGGTTGAGCAGGACGCCTACGGTCACGCCTACCAGGGTTTCGATGACGCGCCCGGGTCCCCCACGCCCAGCCATGGACGGTCCGCTCGAGCCCTTCGCGCGTGACTCGGATACGAGCCAGCCCCCCGGCGCGCGGGAACTCCGGGTGGCGCCCTGGTTCAAAGGTCCCGTTCCACCCACTCATCGACGTGCTGCCCCGCCAGGCCGACGGTCGTGACATCGCCATGCCCGGGGCAGACCACGGTGTCCGCCGGCAGGGAGATCAGCCGCTCACGGATCGAGTTGATCATCCTCGGGAAATCGGAGCCCTCCCGCCCGGCCATACCCGGACCGTCGGACAGCAGCGTGTCACCGGTGAAGACGGTGTGCAGCACTCGGTCGTACAGGCTGACGGAGCCCGGCGTGTGTCCGGGAGTGTGACGTACCGTCAGTTCCGTTCCCGCGACATCGATCTCCCGGCCGTCGGTCAGGTCGTCGTCGGGGGTGCGGTCCGGGTAGATGTCGTGCCACAGCCTGAGGTCGTCGCGGTGCAGCAGGATGGGCGCCCCGGTCAGTTCGGACAGCTCCACGGCCGCATCGACGTGGGCGCTGTGCGCGTGCGTGCACACGATCGCGACCAGACGGCGGTCGTCGACCGCCTCCGCGATGAGATCGGGCTCGTGGGCGGCGTCGATCACGAGGACCTGTTCGTCGTCGCCCACGATCCATACGTTGTTCTCCAGCCGCACAGGGACGTCGTGCGCCCCGGTCAGGCTGCCGACCGTCACCAGGCGTTCGACGTGGGCGGTCATCGGGACCGCACCGCCGAGACCCGGCCGCCATGGCGCACCGTGCGCGTGATCGGATCGCGTACCTGCGGTTTCATGGAACGCCCCCTTCCCGGCGAAGCCCTCTACGCCAGTGGACCTCGCAGGGCGCGGCACGGCAAGTCCGGCACGCCCTGGAGGGACCGGTGGACGGTGGCGGCCGACGCCGACCTCTTCGACCGGCAAGATCGCCGCGCCGGCTGTCACACCGGGCGGGGACAGGCAGTCTTGAGGGAGGTGCAGCCACCGGCGGGACACGGTGATCGCGGTGTATGCGGGTACCCCGTCTGCTTGAGTGGCGTCACAGTCCCGGCGGCGCGACGATGCGGCAGGGGGTCTGCGCTCACCAGGCCGATCGGGGCCGGTGACCGGGTGGTGAAAGATCCGCCCCGCATCCGGTCACGGCGGGTGCTGCGTGACCGGCCTGTTTTTGTCCCGGGGGCACTTCGTACTCGTGCCCTACCTATGGCATCCCCGGCAAAACCGGCTGCTGGCGATGTCGAAGCGTTCCGGGGAATCCTGTGCCGACGCCCGAATCCAGGGGAGATCACCATGCCCGGCAATATCGAACGTGCCGCCCTGCACCGCGGTTCAGGCCGCCGCGCAGATCCTGGCGAACACCGCCGAGCAGGCCGAGCGGCAGCACCCGCAACACCCGTACGCCCAGGGCGTCGCCGAGGTCGGGATGCTCACCGGTGCGTGGACGCGGTGCGCCCCTTTACCGAGGAAGGTGAAGAAGGCGGGCAGTGACCAGCGCTTTCGGCACCGGCCGTGATCGCCGTTTGGGGCAGTGCATGCGCGGTACCTGTCACGGGTCGCAGGATTGGAGGCGCCATGGACAGCGACGAGTTCGTCCGGCTTGTCAGCCGGCGGGCCCACGTGCCCGAGGAGCAGGCTAGGGAGCTGACCCGGGCCACGATGCTGACGCTGGCCGAGCGGATCACCGGCGGCGAGGCCAGGCACTTGGCCGGTGTCCTGCCCGCCGAGATCGCCCCGCCCCTGGTTCCACCGGAGGATGTCGCCCAGAAATTCGGCGTTGCCGAGTTCGTCCGGCGAGTGGGTGAGCGTGCGGGCGCCGATGAGGCCGTGGCGCGCAGGGGCGTTGCGGGGGTTTTCATGACTCTGGGAGAGGCCGTCCCCGACACGGAGTTCCAGGATGTGATGTCCCAACTGCCGAACGAGTTCCAGAACATGTAGCGTCGGACATCTCTGCACCCCGAATACGGCTGCGCGCATGTCATGAGAATCGCTCGCAAGTGCTTGTTTGACATCCATCTGGCCGGCGGGAGGCAGGAAGAAGCGGTTGCGCGGCATGTGCGCTGTCCGGTACTGCATTCGAGGGTCCGGCCGACGTGGCTGGCCTTGGTCCGTGGCCAGCTTCTGGCCATGCCTGTCAGGTGTTATGACGCGACCGGTGTCTTGCCGATCGGAAGATACCCGTGCTCGGCCGTGTTCATCAGACCAGAACCTCGCGGACGTGGCACCAGCGCCGGTCCTCCCCTGGCTGGAAGGCCTGCACGACACGGTGACCTGCGCTTCTCGCGTGCCGTCTGGCGTGCAGTGGCTGCTCAGCCATGCCCCACGGGGTCTCTGATCCGTCCGGCGAGGTCGCGGGCGGCCTGTCCTGGGGCGCGGGGCTGACCGTGCGACAGGGGCCGCCAGGTGGCCCACGCCGGGTTCCTACTGAAGCACACGGAGGGTCTCGGGCACTCCCCAGAGTGACGAACCGGGGGGCTCCACGCCTGCGTCTGGCCAGTCAGGACTGCACAGGTCCCATCGCCCTACGAGTACGAGAGAAAGAATCCCCACATCTCGGGTACGCCGGCCCGTGAGCGGGTACGCGATATGCCGCTCGGTTCTCTGGAGGCTTCGAGGGACGGGGTGTTCCTATGGCCGACAGTCGGGCGCACAGCCTGCACCACGGCTACTCCCACCGGAAGGACGGCCTTCCACGGGGCGACGCCGGGCGGCACTCCAAGGCCGCGCGCGGTGGGCCCCGCCCGCCCGCGGAGGTCCTCCTCGTCAGCAAGGTGCTGCCGGGACACGCCGACCGGAACGGCACCGTCGCCGCCTGCGAACGCAGCCTGCGGCGGCTGCGTACGGAACGGCTGGACCTGTACCTTCTGCACTGGCGGGGGCGGTGGCCACTGGAGGAGACCCTTGCGGGATTCACCGACCTGATGGCGGCGGGAAAGATCCGTTACTGGGGCGTGACCAATCTGGACGTCGCCGACATGACCGAGCTGACCACTCTCCCCGGGGTGCGACGCCACGGCCGTCGACCAGGTGCTGTTGGTGGCGTGGTGCTGCGCGCCTGTCTGGGGCGCCGTGCTCTGCTCGTCGGGCAGGGCGCCGGTTTCCGCGTCATCGGCTCGCGCTGTTCACCCGACACCCGGCGACTGCGCGACTTCGCCGCCCGCAACCGGCTGCTGCACCGCTGGATCGATCTGGAGACGGACGAGGAAGCCGAGGCGCTGCTGCGCCGCTTTTCGGTTGATCCGGAGCAGACACCGCTGGTGATCTGGCGGGACACGACCTTGCTGCGCAATCCGAGCAACGCCGAACTGGCCCGGTTCATCGGCCTGCCGCCCCCGCCGTCGAGCAACGGCCACGGCGATTTGCTGATCGTCGGCTCCGGTCCGGCCGGTCTCGCCGCTGCGGTCAACGCCGCCTCGGAGGGCCTCGGCACGACCGTGATCCCGGCCTGGCCGCCGGTGGCCAGGCCGGGACGTCCTCCCGCATCGACAACTGCTTCGGCTTCCCCTCCGGCATCTTCGGAGAAGGCGCGATGAGGATCCACTTCGTGCACCGCTACGCGGGCCACACGGCCGCGCCCGGCGGTACCGACAGCTCCCCGTACACACGTCCGAAGGAGTCCGCCCGGCTTGGATGAAACCCAGCGGGCGAGGAGATCTCGATAAGGAGAAGGAGGCGATGGTAATGACCACGCCCGTCCGGCGCCCCCGGGGCGGCGCAATGCAGGGCAGGCCCCTTGGCTGGGCACGCAATCCGCTGACGGAGTTCGACCAACTGCTCAGTGAGATGAGCGGACTGATCGAATCGACGGTGGGAGGCGTGGCACCCGCAGTCGCGTGGACACCCCTGGCGGATGTCACGGAGTCCGACGACGCCTTCCACGTCGAGATCGAACTCCCCGGCGTCAGGAGCAAGGACATCAACGTGGAAGCCAACGGCCAGGAGCTGGTGGTCACCGGAGAAATCAAGGAGAGGGAACGCAGAGGCGTCCTGCGCCGGAGCACCCGCCGCACCGGAGCCTTCGAGTACCGGCTGCGGCTGCCCGGAGAGGTCGACACCGAAAAGATCAATGCGCAGATGTCGGACGGGGTGCTCGCCATCACCGTCCCCAAGGCCGAGGTCGCAAAGCCCCGGCACATCGAGATCAGCGAGAGGAGTGAAAGCACCGAGAGCAGCGGCTGAGACGCGAACGCCGTGGTTCCGGGCACCCGTCCGGCACCACGGCCGGGCCGGCGACGCTCGACACCCGGGTGACTCATGGGCCGGGCGTGCCCGAGCGGCGTACCCACGACTACCTGCGGCACGCTGTCACCAGCCTGTTCGCCGCGTTCAACATCGCCGACGGCACTGTCATAACTCCACCGCCGCCACCGGGCCATCGAGTTCAAGAAGTTCCTGATCACGATGGACAAGGCGGTTCCCGCCGGACTCGATGTGCACCTGGTGTGCGACAACTACGCCACCCACAACACCCCAGAGATCAAGACATGGTTCGGCAAGCACCACCACTTCCATGTCCACTTCACCCCGACCGGCTCCTCCTGGATCAACCAGGTCGAGCGGTGGTTCGGTCTGCTGACGGGAGTGTCCGATTCAACGGCGGATCTGATGATCAGGGAGACGCGTCTGATGACGGAGACCGCCGTGGAGGACGAGCAGGCCGAGCAGGTGGTTCGGGCACCGTCGACCATGACTTTCCTCAGGCTCCCGCCCGGCAGCTCCATCGGGCGATCCTCGCCGTGTTCGGGTCCTGGAACGCCGAACGCGCCGTGCTGTACCGGCGGCGCGAGCACATCCCGGACGATCTGGAAACGGCCGTCACGGTGCAGCGTATGGTGTTCGGCAACCTCGGCCACGACTCGGGCAGCGGCGTCGCCTTCACCCGTGACCCGGCGACCGGGCGCCCCGCCCTGTACGGCGACTACCTGCCGAGCGGTGCCCCGCATGGCCCTGGTCTGGGCAAGACCCCTTGGTCCCGGCGCACGGAGCGCCTCACAGCGGCGCAGCGAGTGCTCCTTGTCCGTGGGTGCCGGCCGGACTGGGTTTATCGTCGGAATGAGGGGGCCAGGGCGAGGAGGACCCGGTGATGCCACAGGACGAGGCCGTGGTCGGCTGCACGGGGACGGTGCTCATCGGGACTCGCGGATCCGCGGGACCCGGCGAGATTCTGGTCCGGGTCAGGGGCGGCTCCGAGACCTTTCTCGCCTGGTCGGAGGACCCCCTGTCGGCGGGTGTGGCGGTGCTCGTGATCGAGTCGCGTGGATGCCGCGAGGTCGGTGTCGTGGAGTGGGTGGATCCTTTGGACGCGCTCGGCGAGGACACCGCCGGCGCCGGCTGAGGAGTACAGGCATGTTCGGATACCGCGTCCCCGCCCCCGACGAGGCGATGTTGATCTCGGGAGGCAGGCGGGGTCTGGGCGGGGCTCCGTTTCGGGTGGTGACGGGACACGGCAAGTTCGTCCTCCCGGTCTTCCGGAAGGTCCGGTTCCTCACCCTGTCGATGTGTGAGTCCGAGGTCACCGAGACCTGTGTGACCAGACAGGGCATCGCGTTGCACGTACGCGCGGTCATCGCCTTCAAGGTCGGCAACGATCACGAAAGCATCATCAACGCAGGTCAACGTTTTCTCTCTGACCAGGAGCAGATGTCGGTACTCACCGGCCGGATCTTCGCCGGCCACCTGCGGGCCATCATCGGCTCGATGACGGTCGAGGAGATCGTCACCGAGCGGCAGAAACTCGCCGCTGAGGTACTGGACACCTCCAAGACCGAGATGGCGAAGATCGGCCTGACCGTCGACTCCCTTCAGATCCAATCGATCGACGACGGCGACACCGGCTACATCGACGCGATGTCCGCACCGCACAAGGCCGCCATCCAGCGGCAGGCCCAGATCGCCCAGGCGCAGGCCACTCAGGCGGCGACCCAGGCGGAGCAGGCCGCGGCCCGTGCACAGGCCGAGTACGCCAGGCAGACCGCCGTCGTCAAGGCCGAGTACTCGGCCGAGGTGGACCGCGCCCAAGCGAGGGCCGCCCAGGCCGGACCGCTGGCGCAGGCAGACGCCCAGCAGGAGGTGCTCGCCGCCCAGACCGAGCTGGCCCAGCGGCAGGCCCGGCTGCGTCAGCAGCAGTTGGTAGCCGAGATCGTGAAGCCCGCCGAGGCCCAGGCCGAGCGAGTCAGGATCCTCGCCGCCGCCGAGGCGCAGCGGATGAAGGTCCAGGCCGAGGCGGCTGCCTCCTATGACCGGGTCGCGCTTGACCGGATGCTGATCGACCAGCTGCCGCAAATCGTCAAGGAGGCGGCCGGCGGCCTCGCGGGTGCCAACGTCAACGTCCTCAACGGCGCGGACGGCCTTGGCGAGATCGCCGCCGGCCTCGTGTCCCAGGGCCTGACGATCCTCGACTCGGTCCGACAGGACTTGAGTAACCAGAAGTCCGACGGCCGTCGCCCCGAGGAGCGCGAGGACGACGTCCTGCCTCCACTGGCCGCCGGCAACGAGCAGACGTCGACGGACGATCACGAGGACATCGACTGAGGACGGCGGCGGACGGCTCCCACGCGAAACGATGCCCGTCGGCCGGAGAAACCCACGGACGTGCCCCCGCCGTGGAGCTGGCACAGCCCCGCATGGAGGCGCTGGAGGCGTGCGATCCCGGGTGGTGCCCCGAGTGGGACATCGCCTGGCAGCGCAGCTTCCGGCTCGCCCTCGCCCACGTCCGGGCCGGCGGGAAGACCCTCGCGGCGGGCGAGGTGATCGCACAGGGCGAGGACCTCGGCGCATGGACCGCCGCACAGCGCCGCCAGTGGGACACCTTCCTGCCCGCACAGCGCCGGCTGCTGGAAAACACACACGGACCGGAACCGGCGACCGCCGACCTTTCACCCAGATCGTGCGCTAGGGTCGCCTACCGCCACATCGTTGTCTTGCTGCTGCCCGAGGGAACCAGCGTCACGGACTGACCCGCCCCGCCTGCCCCCAGGTTGTAATACCCCTTGACCGGGTCGCCGTCCGGGCTGAAGAACGAGCTCCCGGAGGTATGGGTGATCTCGAAACGTTGGTTCTGACGCCCGTTGCACGTCCAGAGGACGACCTTCGCGCCCGTGTAGTAGTTGCCACCAGGGACGTCCATGCACAGGCGGGTGTTGTACGAGGGGTGGAAGTACCACTCGTTGTACTGGCTGCCCGCCACGCGTTCCAGGCACCACTTCTGATTGCTTCCACCATTGCGGTACCAGGTGACCACCGGAGTGTGCTTACCTCCTCCGCCTTTGGCATCAAGGTAGAGGCCCGTGCGCGTGTTCTTCCACGTGACCTTCTGCGCGCAGCGGTTGGCTGCCGCGGGTGCGGCTGCGGGGGCCGCGGCCGCCGGCAGTGCGCTCAGTCCGCCAGCCAGAACGGCACCGGCTGCTGCGACAGCGACGGCCAGCTTACGAAAGTACGTCATGTCCCTCCCCATGGGCCGCCCGGAACGGCAGCCAGGACGACATCGGTCGACGAATTGATGGGTGGCCGGCTCCCCCTGCCGAGACGCCGCTCGGCGCCGACCACCACACAGGATTCCGTCAGGGCACCAACGACGTCATGAGCGAGCAGCGCACTCGACTTGGCACACAGCGCACTTCTCGAGGTCACTTCGCCGTGAATGGTCGTGCATGCATCAAGCGGGGGGGAATCCCCGTCGCATCCGCGCCACCAGGGCGTCGCCAGGGAGCGGCCGGCCCACCGAGCGGTCACCGCGGCGGAACAGCTCGACGATCAAGCCTGGAATGCCGGCGTGAACGAGCGGCGAGGACGCGGCTTCGTCTTCCGCCGGGCGACTCGTGGACGATGCAGCCGCTGGCCAGCTACTCAGCCGGCGGTCGTCCAGGTGTGCCCTGCGGACCTCGTGCAGCAGACCGCCAGCCGGAAGCTCGACGTTCGTCAGATCGCGTCCGGGCTCAAGGAGTGGGCCCGCTGACCTCGGCGGGCCGGCTGCCGTGTCGCCGACCTGCGGCACAGCATGATCGGTTGCCCGGCGCACCGCCTCCGCGAGGCCCTCGGGTAGCCCGGTGGTCAGGTCCCAGGCCTGGCCCGGGCTCAGCCCGGGGGCCCAGCGTGGCCCAGGTCAGGTCCGCCGCCTCCTCCCGGCCCAGTCCGGTGCGCTCGGCGAGGGCACGGACGAATTCCTGCTCATCTATGGGTCGTCCTCGTTCCCTGCTGTGTTGCGACGAACGGCGCGGCCCCCCTGCACGCCTGCCACGCCGACCCGGCCCGCGCCTGCGCACGGACGGCGGGGACCACGACTACCCACAGCTTGCCGTGGCATGGGACCGGATCAGTACGTGTGAGCGGGTCCGGGCGTGGAAACCCGAGACACCCGACCTCAGGGAGGCGTCATGGACGCCCATGCCACTGCCCAGGGAAGCCCTATCGCCACGGTCAACCCGTACACCGGTGAAAGGGTCCGTGAGTTCCCGGCGCTGAGCGTGGAGGAGGTGGGGCGCGCGATCGACGCGGCGCACTCGGGCTTTCCGCACTGGCGCGCCCGGTCGGCGGCCGACCGGGGGACCCTCGTGCAACGCGCCGGCCGGCTCATGAGGGAGCGTAAGCAGGAACTGGCGCACCTCCTGACCCTCGAGGTCGGCAAGCTGATCGACTCGAGCCGTGCGGAGGTCGACCTCGCGTCCGACATCCTCACCTACTACGGCGAGCATGGCCCCGAGCTGCTGGAAGAACGACCCCTGCCGGTGCCCGAGGGCACGGCCGTGCTGGTGAACGAGCCGATCGGCGTCCTTCTCGGTGTGATGCCGTGGAACTTCCCGCTGTACCAGGTCGTCCGATTCGCGGGTCCGAACCTCGTCCTCGGGAACACGATCCTGCTCAAGCACGCGAGTAGCTGCCCGCAGTCCGCGTTGGCACTCGAGCGCCTGTTCGCGGATGCGGGGGTGCCAACCGGGGTCTACACCAACCTTTTCGTGCGGGGCAGAGACGTCGGGAAGATCATCGACGATTCGCGAGTGCAGGGAGCGTCACTCACCGGAAGCGAGCGGGCGGGCGTGAGCTTGGGCGAGATCGCCGGCCGCAATGTCAAAAAGTCCGTCCTTGAGCTGGGTGGCAGTGATCCCTTCGTCGTGCTGGATGGTCACAACCTCGAGCGCACCGTGTACGCCGCGTTTCTCGGCCGGATGGGCAACACCGGGCAGTGCTGTGTGGCGGCCAAGCGCTTCATCGTCCTTGCCGACGTCTACGACGCCTTCGTCGCCGGCCTGCGTGACCGGATGAGCGAGGTGCAACCGGGAGATCCGGTCGACCCCGCCACCACGCTCGGCCCGCTGTCCTCCGAGGCCGCGGCGGAACTCCTGATGGAGCAGGTTCGTGACGCGGTGGACAAGGGAGCCACGGTGGTGCTCGGCGGCGGGCGGCCCGACCTGCCGGGCGCCTTCGTCGAGCCGACCCTTCTCACTGACGTCACACCGGACATGCGGGCCTACCGGGAAGAGCTCTTCGGGCCCGTCGCCACGGTCTACCGGGCCGCCGACGAGGACGAGGCCGTGGCACTTGCCAACACCTCCCCCTACGGCCTGGGAGGCGCGGTCTTCGCCGCCGATCCGGAACGTGCTCGCGGGGTCGCGGACCGGCTTGAGGCAGGCATGGTGTGGATCAACCACCCGACCGCGTCCCGACCGGAGCTGCCCTTCGGCGGCATCAAGCGCTCCGGCTACGGGCGCGAACTCGGCGACGTGGGCATCGTGGAATTCGCGAACCGCAAGCTCGTGCGCTACGTGGACGCCGACGCCCCGATCGAAGAAGTGCTGGGCTGACCTACGAGCAAACCGGTCAACCGCACCTTTCCGTGCCGGGCTGGTGGTGCACCGCTGCTGCGGCGTGCACCGATGCGGTGCGCATCGATGGGGAACACGCGGTACCCCCGGTGGAGATCCAGCGCGTCGTCAGTGTTCGCCGAGCATCCTCACGAACGTGCGACGCCCTGCTGACCAGGCCCCAGGCCTGGGCGGACGCGACCGGGCCGACCACGTGGGAGGTCAACGTCGACTGGTTGGTGTCCTCACTTCACGGCGGCGCGGCCTGCGCAGAGCTGGCGGTCCAGGAGCTCCGTACACGTTCCCCGACAGTGATCACAGGTGCCAGGGGCATCGTGCTTGCACGGGTCGCACGCGGTCCCGCAGGGGTTGCCGTCAGCTCGTTCGGCAGCCGGTTGCACCTGCCCGGGGGATACGGGCCGCTGCCGCGTCGAAAGCAGTAGCCGGTGTCGGAGGCAAACACGACGACCGAGGTCTGCCCCATGTCCGGGCGGGCCAGGACCAGAACCGACTCTCCGGCCTTGTGGTACTTCCGCATGAGCGGTGTCCTCACTTCGTTCGGTCGGGCGCGAGCATTGGCCCGAGGTGGTCGATGACCCGGTCCGCCGCCGACTTCGACATGCCAGCCTTCCGCTGGAGGACCGGACGCTGCTGGTCACCGCCTACTGGCGCGCCAACCTCAGCTGTCCCGCGCCTCCGCCGCGACCGGCGCGCTCCAGGTCCACCAGGGCATCGAAGTCGCCTCAGGGCGATACCGGCCATTGAGCAGCCGTCACCGAGCCGTGCCCCATCCGTTCCCTCCGTGAGCGGGGCCGTCTCGCAGGGGACTCTCCCTCCGTGTGCGATCTCCTGCCGCGCTCGGTAGCTTCTCAGTGCAAGGCACGTCGCGCCCCGGGCGGCCCACGCAGATCCGACGGATCCGTGTCTTCCCCGCGGTGCCTGCCCCGTCTGCGATGTGGTCCGACCACCCGCGCGGCCTCGCGATGGCCCGGAGCCGACGAGGCGGGTACTCGGTGCGGACGACGTGCATCCGTCGAGGCTGACAAGGAGCCCGGGTGAGCCGGCACAGGCAATCCTCAGGACGGCTTCCCGACGCGGAACGGCTTCAGGACATCGGAGGGGGCCCCACGCTGGGGCGCCGGGATCTCCTTCGCGGCTCGGTCGCGGCGGCCGGAGTGGGCGCGGTATCCGCCGCCTGCGACTCCCCGCAGAAGCGACCGCCGCGCCGAGCAGCGGATCGGCACCGGCCCGAGACCGAGCAGGACCGGCCCGGGACCCGCGACTGGCGGCTCGCCCCGACCGGTCCGCCGGACGCTGTGGCCGGGTACACCGACCGAGTCAGCATCCGGCCCGGCCAGGAGTGTGGCCTGCACGTGTCGACGACGGCGTCGTCGTTCCGCGTGTCGGTGTTCCGCGTCGGCTGGTACGGCGGGACGTGCGCCCGGCTGGTGTGGCGTTCCACGTCGGTGCGGGGCCGTGCCCGGCCCGCCGCGCGGGTGGTGTCCACCACGCGCACCGTCCGGGCCGACTGGCCGCGCACGCTGACGTTCGGCACGGACGGGTGGTCCGAGGGGGCGTACCTGATACGTCTGGAGACGGACAACGGCCACCAGCGGTACGTCCCGCTGATCGTGCGTTCCGCCCGCGGAGCGGGACGCACCGTCCTGCTGCACGCTCCGGCGACCTGGCAGGCGTACAACCGGTGGGGTGGCTACAGCCTCTACAACGGCGCCTCCGGCGCGTACGCCACCCGCTCGCTCGTCGTCAGCTTCGACCGGCCCTACGACGGGAGCGGCGCCGAGAAGTTCCTGACCTACGAGTGGGCGGCCGTCGTCCTGGCCGAGCGACTGGGCATTCCCCTCGCCTACACCACCGGCATCGACGTCCACGACGACGCCGCCGTGCTGCGCGGGGCCGCCGCCGTGATCTGCCTGGGCCACGACGAGTACTGGACTCCCCGACAGCGCCGGCACGTCACCGAAGCCCGCGACGCGGGCTCCAACATCGCTTTCCTCGGAGCCAACACCTGCTTTCGCCGTGTCCGCCTGGAAGCCGGCGGGACTGGCCAGGGACGCAGCGTTGTCTGTTACAAGTCCTCCTACCGCGACGATCCCTGCTACCCGTCGCGCCCGGACCAGGTCACCACCGACTTCCGGCTGGCGCCGGGCGCCGACCCCGAGTCGTCGCTCACCGGCGTGCTCTACGAGGGTTACCCGGTAGACGCGCCCTACGTGGTGCACGCGGCGGACCACTGGCTGTACGAAGGCACGGGTGTGCGGCACGGCGAGGATTTCGCCCACCTGGTCGGGGTGGAGTACGACCGGGTCACACCGGGCCCGCACGTTCCCGCGATGCTGGAGATCATCGCGCACTCGCCCCTGGTCAGCGCCGGCGCGCGCAGTCACAGCGACTCCGCCTACTACACCGTCCCCAGCGGAGCGGGCGTCTTCGCCGCCGGCACGATGCGCTGGGTGGAGGCTCTGGCGGCGAAGACGGGCCTGCTGGGCCGCGATCACGGCATGGACGCCCGTACCCGCGCCTTCGTCACCCGAACCACGGAGAACCTGCTGCGCGGCTTCAGCGGCGGCCCCGCCGCCCGGCACCGTCCCGCCCCCCGTCCCAACGCACGCGAGGTGTACGGTACGGGGGGCTGACCAGGGAAAGGGAGCCGCTCGCTGAGGTCTCCCCCGTCGCACTGCGACACCTTCCTGGCGCCCCGGGAACCTGCGGCAGCGCGCGGGTCCGCTCACCGTCATCGACGACTTCCGCGCCGCCGACGCTGAAGCGATGGCAGGTCGAAGGCGGAATTTGCGGTTCTCCTCTTCCCCGTGCGGGACCAGCCGACAGCACTGCGCCGGCGTCCGCGGCGTCGGCCGCCGCCCGCGCGGCGGCCCGTGGCCCCTCGACGACCACTGGTCACGCCGAAGACCACGGTCATACGACTGGATGACGCAGCTCGCCATGATCCTCGGTTTCGTCAGGGCCGTGCCGGTCGACGTCCGGCTGTTCAGAGCCGGCGGAAGGGAGAGATGTGGCCCGCAGCCATGACTGCCGCATTGCAAGCCTCTCCGGACGCGAGCCGGGCCGGCCGAACTGCCACCAGCGCGGCTGCCGCCGCGTCACCGCCCGGCGCCGGACCGGCTCGTTGAGAAACGGCCCTGCCAGGCCGCCTTCGCACCCGAGTCACCGATCCGGTACGCCTGGACGGCCGCGCCGACGGCCACGACCAGGGCGATCACCAGCGCCACAACGCGCACCACAACAGAAGATGCCAGCCGGGCCGCGGCGGACGCCGCCGCAGACGTCTTCGTATCACGGGGCCAAGGAGAAGTAGTTCTCCTCTTCCTGGGAGAAATGCAGGCGCAGGACTGCGTGCAGCCCGTAGAGACAGGAACGCAGATCGTCGAGCTGATCGGCGTCCAGGCCGCCGCGGGCGTGGGCCAGGCGCAGGTGGGTGGCGACGCGCCGGGAAAGACGCTCGATCTCGGTATGGGCGCGGCTCATGGTGGCGGTGGCCTCGGGGCCGCCGAGCGTGGGAGCGAGCGCGGGGTAGAGCTGGTGCTCCTCGGCGTACTCGTGCGGCAAAAGCCGGTCGGTCAGCAGCTGGTGTGTCTCCTCAAGGGCCGCCAGGGCCTGATGACCGGAGCTGTCGGACAGGCGGTCGGCGGCAGCGCGTACCGCCTCGACGACATCCCGCAGATCGTCGTGCTCGGCCGCGAAACGGCGGATGAGCACTTCGGCGGCCGGGGTGAGAGCCGGTCGCATCGCCCGGTCGACGCGCAGTGCCCGCAAGGCGTTGAGGATGACCACGACATCGATGCCCTCCTGGAGCAGGGCGCCGGCGGCGGGCGGAAGCAAACCGCCGGCGGCTGCGGCCATGGCGGCGAGCGACATCAGCATGCCACCCAGCGCGCTTTGCACGGCGATGCGCCGGGCACGTCCGGCGATGGCGACCGCATCGGCAAGACGGTCCACGCGATCGGTGGTCAGGATGATGTCAGCGGCCTCGGAGGAAGCGGTGGAGCCATGGGCTCCCATGGCCACACCGATGTCCGCCACGGCGAGCGCGGGGGCGTCGTTGACACCGTCACCGACCATGACGGTGACGGCGCGCTCGCGTTCGGCGCGGACCGCGGCGACCTTGTCTGCGGGGCTGAGCTCAGCCCGTACGCCGTCGAGACCGAGAACGGCAGCGACTTCGTGCGCGGGCTCGGCACGGTCCCCCGTGAGCATCAGGATCCGCTCGATGCCCGCCGCCCGCAGGTGGCACAGGGTCCTGGGGGCGTCGGAACGAATGGGATCGCGCAGAAGGACAGCACCGACCACCTGCCCGGCGACCGTCAGCCAGGCGACGGCCGCACCGTCGAGCAGCGCGCGGTTGTCCGCCGCTCTGGCCCAGGGCGGCACGGCGTCCCCGGTGTCGATCCGGCCGATGGACGCCCGCTGCCCGTCCATGGTTCCCGAGGCACCCCGGCCGGGCTCCTCGGTGACATCCGCCACCACGGGCAGCGCCAGTCCGCGCTGTCGGGCGGCGTCGACGATGGCGTGGGCCAACACGTGCGGCGAGTACTGGTCGAGTGCCGCCGCCAGGCACAGCACCTGCGCCGGCCTCCACCCTGGTGCGGCAGCGACGTCAAGGACACGAGGACGGCCGCCGGTGAGAGTGCCGGTCTTGTCCAGCAGCAGGGTGCGGGCCCGGCCAAGGTTCTCCAGAGCACCGCCGCCGCGGACCACCACACCCAGCCGCGAGGCCCGGGACAGGCCGGAGACGATCGCGACCGGCGCGGCCAGAAGCAGCGGGCACGGCGTGGCGACCACCAGGACCGCCACCGCCCGGACCGCAGAGCCGCTCAGGAGCCAGGCCAGCCCGGCCACCACCGACGACAGGGGCAGGAACCAGGCCGCATACCGGTCGGCCAGGCGGACCACAGGAGCCGACTCCGCACCGGCCTGCCGAGCCAGCCTCACAATCTCGGCATAAGTGCTGTCCTGCTCAGTGGCGGTGGCCCTCACATCGAAGGCGCCACCGGCGTTGACCACCCCGCTGCGCACGGCTTCGTCCTTCGCACGCTCGACCTGCAAAGACTCCCCGGTGAGCACCGACTCGTCCAGCACGGCGAGCGGGCTCTGCACATGGCCGTCGACCGGGACCACTTCTCCCGGTCCGACCACGAGCAGGTCACCGACTTCCACCTCGGCAAGCGGCACCACACGCACTCCGACATCGGTGTGGCGCCGCGCCGTACGCGGCACGCGTTCCACAAGGGCCCGCACATCATGGGAGGCCCGCCGCTGGGCCGCGGCTTCGAGGGTGCGTCCTGTGGCCAGCATCAGAGCAATCAGCGCGCCGGCCAGGTATTCGCGCACAGCCAGGGTGCCGCCGAGAGCCAGGACCGCGATCAGATCCACCCCCGCATGACCACGCCGCAACGCAGCCACGACCCACCCCACCGCCGGAACGATGGCGAACACGGTCCCCAAGCCCCACAAAAGATCCGCGAGAGCGCCGGCACCGGCGACCCGGGCCACACCGCCGGCCGTCAGAGCCACCGCCGTGACCGAGAGGAGAAACGGCTCCGGATACGCTGAGACGGCGGCCATCAAATGGCGCACCGGCCCTGTGCTGGCAGAAGAATTCATGGGCACACCTCTGCCGTCCATCCTCGGCCCGGGCCCGGTCCATCACACCTCGGCGGCGCACACAAAGCAGTAGCCAAACGGCCCCGCAGGGCTCAGCCATCTCCACTTCGCCGTGACCTCGCGGGCGACCTGGCACCGGACCAGCAGCCCACCTGTTCCTCGGCGACGGCACGGTCTGCCCGAGCATCGAGAAAAGTGACCGGTGAGCGTTTTCAGCGTGGCCACTGCTCGGGTGACGGGATCAGGTCTCGCCGCGCATGAGAGGGGGTATGCAAGTTGACGGGTGTTTTGTCGTCACCTGACCGTGTGAGACAGCGGCCTCCCCGCCGGTCCGTAGGGCCTGGGCGTGCTGGGCCGACCACCGTGAGCGAGCGCAAGCCCTACAAGACCGGCCTGTCCGACTTCACCACGTGGCGCGACGACGGCACCGACCGGACCATTCACGACCTGCTGCGCTGGAAGGTGCGGGAGATGGCGCGGCGGAAAGCGGACCCGAGCCTGGTAGTGCTCGACACCCAGAGCGTGCACGCGGCGGCCGGGTGCCCGCGGAGTCAACGGGGCGTGCCGACGAACTTTCCGACTCCAGCCGCTTCCACTCCGCGTTCGTCAGATCTTCACGTCCCAGGCAGTCAGCTTGCCCCCCAACACCCCGTTCGCAGACGGAGATCCAAGAAACAGCACCATGAATGAGGGAGGGCGTGGCGCTAGCGGAGGGGATGCCGGGCACGAGGAAATGTGCCCCGCCATCGCCGACCGCGAGCACGGGAGCGCGCCGGCTCCGGTTACACGGCCCCGGGCCTGCTGTGTTGTTCTCGCGCAGCTTGTCAGGGGTGTGTAACAAGCCCTTGTGGCTCGTGGGACAGGAGGGTCCCGGTGTGATCAACTGCAGATGCCTCGGATAACCCCCGTAGCGCACCTGTGTGTTGTGCGGTCGCGGAAACGTACCGCACCGGGCGCGAGGCGGGTCGCGTGGTAGCTCGCGGCCCCTGCTCAGCGGCCATGCGCCCATTCGGCGCACGTGCCCACAGATGGAATTGGAGCGAAGAATGCGCAAGAACCTCAAGAAGGTTGCAATCGTCGGTGCCGGCGTCCTGGCGTTCTCCGGCATGGCCACCGGCATGGCTCAGGCGTCGGTGTGGCAGGGCGCGGACATCCCGGGCACGGGCCCCCTCCAGGAGTGCACCAACTGGGGCAACGCCCTGCAGGCCAACGGGACGATCGTGGGCTTCGCCTGCATGGAGGACGAAGGCGGCAACTCCTGGGAGCTGACCCCCTACTACTCCAACTGACCCTCTCTTGGCACGTCCCGGCGGGACAGGCGGGACCCACGGCTCCTGAGCGTTCGGGAAGCCCCCGTCCACGAGGACGAAGCCGGGTTCGGGCCCGGTCGGCGAGGAGGTCGGCGACGTCCGTGACGTAGACATGGGCAGCGCCGACGGATGTGCAGCGGACGGCCGCCACGCGAGTCGATGCGCGCCCTCGCCGCCGTCACCGGCCAGATGCCGAGGATGTCGCGGGTGCCCTCGACGGTGACGGCCATCGCGACGTGGATGGGCCGGTTGGCGACCTTGCCATCGCGAATCTCACGTTGATCGCGTCCACGAAGACGACCGGATAGACGCGATCAAGCGGTCGGGCCTGCCATCCCGCCGTGCCCTCCATCACCGAGTCGGTGATCATGGAGATGGTCTGCCCGGACACCTCCGCGCCGTATACCTCGGCGAGATGAGCCGATATCTCCCCCGTGTCTGAGGCCCTTCGCGGACAGCGACAGCACCATCTCATCCACGCCGGTCAGCCGGCGCTGCCGCTCCTTCACGAGCTGCGGTTCGAAGGTGCCGGCGGTGTCGCGGGGCACCTTCACCTCGACCGGGCCGATCGGTCCGCACGGTCTTCGAACGAGTGCCGTTGCGGGAGTTGCCGCTGTTCCGGCCGGCTGCGTCGTGCTTGTCAGCCGACGTGGCCGGTGATCTCGCCCTCCGGGACGGACTCCAGCACTCGCTTGGTCAACTGCTGCAGCAGCCCTCCCTCGCCAGTCAGCTGCAGTCGGAACGGGCCCGGTCGACCGGCATCGAGATCAACTGCTCGTCCGATACCGCCTTCGCGGTCAACCCGACGACCGGCTCCGCCGCCGTCCCGTGCTCGCTGATGGTCTCGCTCATCTCAGGCGTCTCCTTGATCACCGGATCCGCCGTCTATTGGACACTCCCTCTTCCCGGTGCCCCCTGCGGCGGGCGGGACGGCCGCGCCGTGTCCGGACAGACCAGGCTGCCCCGCCCACCGCGGCGGCACGGCGGTGCCGCCGGCGTGCGGGTCGGCCGCCGCGAAGCCCGGCGGCGGGACCGGTCGCTTCGGCGCCGGCGCGGTGCGCTCCAGCCGCCGGCGGCGCAGCCACCAGGCCACGGCCGCCGTGTACACGGCGACGCCCACGACGTCGAGGGCGACGATCTGCCACGTCGCGTCCGCCGCGGTGCCGTCACTGCTCAGCCCGTCCACGACGACGGCAGCGGCGCCGAAGGAGAGCAGATTGTTGACCGCGTGCAGGGCGATGGACGCCTCCAGGCCGCCCGTCCGCCAGGTCAGCCAGCCCGCGGCCGTCCCGAAGACCACGAGGTCGGCGAAGCCCCAGGGGGTGCCCCAGCCGTGGGCGGCGGCGAACAGGACGGCCTGCGGCAGAAGGGCGGCCCACGGAGAGCGCAGGTACGCCCCGGCCGTCTGCGTGAGCCAGCCACGGAAGACGTACTCCTCTGCCGCGGCCTGCACCGGCACGAGGACGACCAGCATGGCGAGGGCCTTGCCGAAGGCCGACCAGCCCACCCACGGGCTCTCCGCCTCGCCGTCCGCGGGCAGCAGGACCATGACGCCCATGGTCAGGGCCAGGATCGGCGCCGCGGCCAGCCCGCACCGCAACAGCCAGCACCATCTGAGCCTGCCGGTCACGGATGAGACCGTGCCGGGCCGGCGCCTGCCGATCCAGCGCACGGTCAGCCCCAGGACGGGTATCGCCAGCCCGATCGAGAGCAGGTCCACGGCGGTGCCCGAGAGGGGGCCGAACTCCGGCCAGCCGTCCGCGTCTTCCTGGTATCCCAGCGACGACCCCAGGGACGCGCAGGCGAGCTGCAGGAGGACCAGGGCGACCATATAGGTCACGGCCACCACCAGGGTCCCGAGCAGGGGGCGCCACCATCGGTAGCGCGGTGACAGTCGGGCCAGGCGGTGGTACGGCAGTTGCTCGGCGAGCTGCGGTTGTGTCATGCCGTCAGCGTGCCGGAGCCGCCGCGTGGTGCCATCGGCCCGGGGCAGGAACGGCTGCTCTGACCGAGGTTGGTGCCCGAACCCTGTCTCTATCTCTGGTAGGAGGGACTCCTCCCCCTCAGGTTTGGTGCCCGGCCCGCCTGCGCCCTCTACGCTCGTCGGCGACATGGAGACGATGCGCAACTGGTTCCTGCCCCTGCTGCTGGCGGCCGGGCAGGGCGCCCTGCTGTGGCCGGGCGTGGGCCCGGACGGCACACCCGGCGGGCCGGCCCTGCTCTGCGTGCTGGGAGCGGTGGCGCTGGAGGCGGCCGCGTTGAGCCGGCGCCGGGCGGTTCCGGTACGAGCGCTGGCCTGCACGCTGGGTCCCCTGGTGGTGGGCGGGCTGGCCTGGCCGGACGGCTATCTCGGCCTCGGCACGTTGGTCGCCCTGTATTCGGTCGCCGTGCGCTGCCCGGTGCCGGTGACGGTACGGGCCGTCGCGGCCGCCGTGGGCGTCGAGTGGGTGCTGGCCGCCGTGCAGGAGGGTCCCGGACCTGCACTGCTGTCCGAAATGGCGTCCGCACTGGGCGTGTACCTGCTGTGCGCGGGGCTGGGCGAGGCCCGGCGCCAGTGGCTCGCCGGCCGGCTCACCGCGGCTCGGCGGCTGGCGGGGGCGGAACACGCCCGCCGGCTGGCGGCCGACCACGAGCGCCGGCGGCTGGCTCGGGAACTGCACGATGTGAGCGCCCACCACCTCACCTCGGTCGTGGTGACCGTGGATGCCGCGCGCCGGCTCCAGGACAGCAGACCCGACCTGGCCGCCGAGGCGCTGGCGTTCGCGGAGCGCACAGGCGCTGAGACGCTCACGGCGCTGCAACGGGTGGTCGGGCTGCTGCGGGACACGGATCGCCCGGACCACCGGCCGATGAGCGGCCGGATCGAGGAACTGGTCGCGGGCTTCGGCCGGTTGGGCCGCCCGGTCATCGCGCGGATCCCCGGTGACCTGGCCGGGCCGTCGGCCGAGGCGGTCTACGGCATCGTCCGCGAGGCGCTCACCAACGCGCTGCGCCACGCGCCCGGCGCCGCCACGCGGGTGCTGGTCACCCGGGCGGCCGGGCTGCTCAGGCTGACCGTGCAGAACGCGCCGCCGCGCACCGCGCCGCAGAGCACCGGCGGCCTGGGCGCGGGACGCGGCGTGGCCGGGATGCGGGAGCGGGCCGCGGCGGCCGGTGGCGAACTGACCGCCGGGCCCACGCCGGGGGGCGGCTGGCAGGTGTGCGCGACGCTGCCCGACGGTGCCGAGCCACGGCGGCCGGACGGGCGCGGCCGGCGGCGTGACGTGCTGCGCGAGCAGCGACTGGCCGATCCGGCGCTCGCGGCGGTCTCGATGATCCTGCCGGTGTCTTGCGTCCTGGCGCTCGCGGAGGACTGGTCGGCCGCCGCCCGGCGCGCCGCGCTGCCGGCGCTGCTGGTCGTCTGCGGGCTGCTGGTCCTGCACGCAGTGCCCCTGCTGTGGCGCCGGCGTGCGCCGTGGGCCGTCCTCCTCGCCGTGCTCGCGACGGCCTGGGCGGGCCCGGCGGTCGTCGCCGGGTGGCGTCTGCCGTCCCACGCGGCCCAGTTCCTCCCCGCCGGCACGCTCGTGGAGACACTGGCCGTGTACGCGGTCGCCGCGTACGGGCGGGGGCCCGGGCGCACCTGGCCCGCGCCGATCGCGGCGACGCTCGGCACGGCCGGTGCCACGACGGCCGCTTCCTGGGCCGACCGTTCCGTCGGGGGTGAGCCGACGGGCGCTGGCGGTGCCGTCCTGCTGGCCTTCGTGCTGTCCGTCCTGTTGGCCCTGGTTTTCGCCGCCGTGTGGGGGACCGGCCTGGTCGTGCGGTGCCGCCGGCTGCGCGCGCTGGCCTTCGACGACTTCGCGCTCGCCAGCTCGATGTGGCAGGCGGACCGGGCCGTCGAGGCGGAACGGCAGCGGCTGGCGGACACGCTGCGCGACGCCGTGCTGGATCACACGTGGGCGCTCGTCGGCGCGGCTCGGCGCGGGGACCTGGCGGAGGTGGCAGGGACGGCCAGGGCGGCGCTGGCCGCGATGCGGGAGATGCTGCACAGTCTCACCGACGGCGGCGGATCCGACGCCCGGCTCGCTCCGTCACCGACCGCCGGCGACCTGGAGGCGCTGTGCCGTGCGCTGCGCCGCGACGGCCGTGACGTACGGCTGCGCGGCCTTCCGGAGGCCGCGCGGAACCTGCCGTCGTCAGTGCAGGTCTCGGTGTACAGGATCGTCGAAGCGGCGCTCGGCGCGGGCGACCCTGGTCCCGTCCGGGTGGCCCTGCGGCGGCGGCGCGACACCCTGCGGATCACGGTGACGGGGGTAAGGCTCGCCGTGGCGGGCCCGGTCGCCGAACGCCTGCGGGCGCAGGCCGCCGCGGGCGAGGGGCGGATCGAGTGCGAACCGGCCGGTACGCTACGGGTGGTGTTGCCGACCGGAATCGCTGCGGCCCCGTTCGAGGAGGTGTCCCCGTAGCCATACGCGTGATCGTCGTGGACGACCAGGCCGTGGTCCGGGCCGGGTTCGCCGCCATCGTGGACGCCGAACCCGATCTGACCGTGGTGGGCGAGGCCGGTGACGGGGCGACGGCGGTGTCGCTCGCCGCCGGGGAGGCCGACGTCGTCCTGATGGACATCCGGATGCCGGGCATGGACGGCCTCACCGCGACCCGGCTGATCACCGCGTCGGCCGGCGGGCCGCGGGTGCTGGTGCTCACCACGTTCGACCTGGACGAGTACGTGTACGAGGCGTTGCACGCGGGGGCCTCCGGGTTCCTGCTGAAGGACGCCGAACCCGAGCAACTGCTGTCCGCGATCCGGGTGGTCGCGGCCGGTGACGGCATCCTGGCGCCTGCCGTCACCCGCCGGCTCATCGACGCCTTCGCCCGCAGCGCCCCGCCCGCGCCCCCGGCCGGCGGGCGCCTGGACCGGTTGACCCAGCGGGAACGGGAGGTCCTGCTGAAGATCGCCTCCGGGCTGACCAACGCGGAGATCGGCGCCCAGCTCGGCGTCACCACGGGGACGGTGAAGAGCCATGTGAACGCGCTGCTGTCCAAGCTGGGCCTGCGCGACAGGGTGCAGGCCACGATCCTCGCCTACGAGTGCGGACTGATCACCCCGGGCGGTGTCCCGGGGCGCTGACCGCGTGCCGGTCACCGCGGACCCAAACGTCGATGTCCGTTCCCTGCCGGTGCTCGGCGAGGCCGTCCGCCGGGAGGATCCTCGATCTCCTTCAGGACCTGCTGAGGTGCTGGGCCGGTGCATGCACCACCTGCGGACGACCTCCGCCCGCCCATCAAAGCCGCCGCACACAGGACAGAACCCAACGAAGCACTACTAGGCCTTCCACGCGCTCCCCGACAACCTGGAACCCGGGTGGCGCGCGGGACGCGCGGGCGGGTAGGCGCTCAGACCAGGCGAGTGGGAGCGACGGAGCCGGGCACGGTCCGCGCGGCGGGCCCGGCTCCCCGTCCGGCCCGCGTCGCCGGCGTCGGCCAGCCGCAGCCGAAGGCGGCCTCCACGAAGCACTGGTGGTACGCCGCCTCCGCGCCCTGCCGCAGGGCCTCCCGCAGGGCCGCCGGGGCTGGTGGCATCTCCCGGGACCATCCGTCGCGCAGCAGTGACACAGCGAACCCGGCGAGAAAGGCGTCTCCGCAGCCCATCGTGTCGGAGACCGAGTCGGGGTCCGCGGCGCGGGCCGGCGCGACGGCCGTGGTGCGGCCGTCGTACGCGACCGCCCCGTGCAGGCCGCGGGTGGCCAGCGCCATCCCGGCCCCCCGGTCCACGGCCTCGGCGAGCAGGGCGCGGGTGGCGGCCTCGTCCAGGTGTGAGCACGACAGCAGCGCGAGGTCCACGTGCGGGCAGACGCGGTCGAGATAAGCGGGTGTACGGAACTCCTCCTCGTCGGAGAAGTCGAAGCTGACCAGTGGGCCGGCCGTCGCGAGCTGCGGGAGTTCGGCCTCGGTGCCGGAGTAGACGCTGGAGTGCACCAGGTTGAAGGAGGCTGCGTACGCGAGCAGGCCGGGGGTGAGGGGGAGAGGGGCGTGGACGGCTTCACCGCCGGGCTCGTAGCCGAGGAAGACCCGGTCGCCGTCCCGCACGTGCAGGGTGGAGACCGAGGTCGTGCCGTGGCGCACGACGCTGTGGTCCGCGGTGACGCCCTGCGCCGTCACGGCCGCGCGCAGTCTGGTGCCGAGGTCGTCGTCGCCGAACACCCCCACGTAGGCGGCGTCCAGGCCGAGCCGGTGGGCGTAGACGGCGACGTTGACGCAGTTGCCGCCGGGGTAGTCGGTGCCGCGGTCCGTGAAGCGGTCGACGGTGTTGTCGCCGAAACCGAGGACTTTCATCAGGGTCTCCCGAGGCGCGGGCGCGGTGCGTGGGGACACGGCGCCCGCCGTGGGCGCGCCGGTGCGGGGGCACCGGCGCGCGGGGCGGATGGACGAGGGGAACCGGTCGCAGGGTTCAGTAGTCCATGACGCGGTAGTAGCGGCGCAGGTCGAGGGAGTGGTCGCGGACCCGCTCGAGGTGCTTGCTGACCCGGTCCATCACGGTGTCGAGCACCAGCGGGGCGAGCAGTCCGCGGAACTCGGGGCTGATGCCCTCCAGGGGATAGTCGCGGGTGTCGAAGACGGTGACGTCCTTGGAGACGCGCTTGGCGAAGGCCTCCGCCCGGTCGGTCAGCGCCCGGGTCTCGTCCTCGCCCTGGAAGACGATGACGCTGGTGTTCTCCTCCAGCAGTTCCAGCGAGCCGTGGAAGAACTCCGCGCTGTGCACACGGGTGGTGCGCAGCCACTGCATCTCCTCGAGGATGCACATGGAGTACAGGTAGGTGAATCCCCACAGGTTTCCGCCGCCGATGAGGAAGTGGTAGTCGGTGTCCTTGTGGGCCTCGGCGAAGTCGGAGGCCATCGGCTCGGCCTGCCGGGCGACGTCGACCAGGACGCGGGGCAGGACGCCGAGCTCGTCGGCGAGGCGGTCGTAGCCCTCGAACTCGCCGCGGCGGGAGAGCAGCCGGCCCATGAACAGCAGCAGCTGGACGTCGAAGGGCCAGGCCTTGGGCTCGGAGATCAGCGCGGTGTCGACGTTCTGGGCGACGGGGGAATCGGGGTAACCGGTGAAGCCGATCGTGTGGGCGCCCCGGGACTTGCAGTAGTCGATGGCGCGGAGGCTGTCATCGGTGGTGCCGGAGACGGAGGTGAAGACGGCGATGGTGCGCTCACCGAGCCGGGCGTCACCGGAGACGACGAGTTCGGCGGCGACGGCGGCCCTGACCGGCAGCACCGAGGTGCGCCGGGCGAGGTGCTCGTAGGGCCACATCTGCGCGTACGTGCCGCCGGCGCCCACGAGGAGGACGTTGTCGTAGCCCTCGTCGGCCAGACGGTCGACGAGCTTTTCGATCTGGGGACGCAGCGCCAGCAGGCTCTCGGTCTGGGAGACGAATTCGGCTTCGTTGAACTTGAGCACGGTGATGACTTCCTCAAGGGTTGTTCCGCACCGGCCGGCGTGTGCCGGTGAGCCGGTGTTTCGGGGGGCGCGGGGACCGGAGCGGGTCAGGCCGCGCGACGCCGGGAGAACAGCACGTTCGCCCCGGCGATGATCAGACCGCCGGCGAAGATCAGTGTTCCCATGACGTTGACCTGCGGGGGCACGCCGGTACGGCTGGCGCTGTACACCCACAGCGGGAACGTGACCGTACGGCCGGCGTTGAAGCTGGTGATGACGTAGTCGTCGACGGACAGGGCGAAGCAGAGCAGGGCGCCGGATGCCACGCCGGGCAGCAGCATGGGCAGGGTGACCAGCCGGAACGCTGTCCACGGGCCGGCTCCCAGGTCGCGGGCGGCCTCCTCAAGCGTCGGGTCGTGCCCCGCCATGCGCGCCCGTACGGTGATGGCGACGTAGGGGATGCAGAAGGCCACGTGCGCGATGACGATGGTCCCGTAGCCGCGGGGCACGCCCAGCACGATGAACAGCGACAGCAGCGCGGCGCCGAGGGCGATCTCGGGAGCCGCGATGGCGGCGAACATCAGCAGGTCCACCGAGCCCCGGCCGCGGAACCGGTGCCGGCCGAGCGCCAGCCCGATCGGGGTGCCCAGGAGGGTGGCGACGACGGCGACGACCAGGGCGATGGTGAGGCTGTTGACCAGGGCGGAGGTCAGGTTGGGGATGGCGAACAGGTGCCGGTACCAGTTCAGGGTGAAGCCCTGCCAGGTGAAGTTCACCTTGCTGCCGGTGTCGTTGAACCCGAACAGGATCATGACCGCGATCGGCAGCAGCAGCCAGGCCAGCACCAACACGGTGTACAGGGTCAGCGTGGGGCGGCGCCGTGGGCGCCCGGTGCGCCGGGTGCGCGGTGCGGCGGACGCGTCGGCCACGGGGGCGGCGGTTGTGGTGGTCATCGCGCGGCCGCCTCCAGGACCTCGTCGGTGCCCAGGGTCCGGGCGTAGGTGAACACGGCCAGCAGCAGCGCCCCCATGAGGACGAAGGACAGGGCGGAGGCGCCGGGGTAGTCGAGGTTGGTGAAGTACTCGGTCTGGATGATGTTGCCGATCATCGTCGTCGAGGGGCCGCCGAGGATGCCGGCGTTGACGTAGTCGGCGCAGGCCGGTACGAACGTCAGCAGTACGCCGGCGAAGACGCCGGGCAGCGACAGCGGCAGCACCACCCGCAGGAAGGTCTGCGCCCGGGAGGCGTACAGGTCGGTGGAGGCCTCGATCACCTTGGGGTCGACCCGTTCCAGGGCCACGTACACGGGCAGGACCATGAACGGCAGGAAGTTGTAGGTCAGGCCGCCGATCACCGCGTAGGGCGTCGCCAGCAGGTGGAAGTCGGCGGGGAGCAGGCCGATGTCCTTCAGCGGTCCGAGCAGGACGCCGTGGTCGGCGAGCACCACGTTCCAGGACTGGGTGCGGATGACGAAGGACACGAAGAACGGCAGCAGCAGCAGGAAGAGGAAGACCGACTTGTGCCGGCCGGCCCGGAAGGCGATCCAGTAGGCCACCGGGTAGCCGACGACGGCACAGGCGGCGGTCGCCGCGACGCCGTAGACCAGGGACCGGACCAACTGCACGTGGTAGGTGCGGACCACGTCGGTGTAGGTGCTGAAGTGGAACGTCTGGCGGAAGCCGTCGATGAAGTTGCCGGTCTGCAGCGACAGCGACACCATCACGATCACAGGGGTGACGAAGAAGGCCGCCAGCCACAGCCAGCCCGGAAGGATCATCAGGTAGGGGCCCAGTGCTTCCCCGGGGCGACGACGCCGCCGGGTCAGGCCTGGTAGATCGGTTCGAACAGCGCGTTCCACTGTTTCTCCTCCTCTTCGTCGAGCACCCGCAGACGGCGCAGCTTCGACTGGTCGGCCTTGGTCGGGAAGACCAGGGGGCTGGTGCTCAGGGCGTTCAGCACGGTGCGCCGTTTGCCGGTGGCGGTGGCGGCGTCGCGTGCGACGACCCGTTGCGCGGCGGGCACGGGGCAGACGAACTGCACGGTCTCGCTGATCCTCGCGGCGACCTCGGGCCGGTAGGCGTAGTCCATGTAGGTCAGCGCGTCGACGGGGTGGGCGGCCGTCGACGGGATGCAGAGGTTGTCGGTCCACAGCAGGCCGCCCTCGTCCGGGATGACGAACTCCAGTCGCGAGCCGCTCTGGTTGGCCTGGAAGACGTCGCCCGAGTACACGAGCGAGGCCGCGAGGTCGCCGCGCTGGAGGGAGGACTGGTAGGTCGAGGTGGAGTAGGAGCGGACCATGCCGGCGTCGCGCTGCCCCCGCAGCCAGGCCGCCGCCTTGCGCCAGTCGGCATGGGTGGACGTCTCCGGGTCCACCCCAACGGCCAGCAGCGCGATGTTGCCCATCTGCACGGCGTCGTTCCACATGCCGACCCTGCCGCGCAGCTTGGGGTCGAGCAGGTCCTGCCAACTGGTGATCCTCCGGCCGACCCTGGCCGGGTCGTAGCCGATGCCGGTCATGCCGGACTGCCAGGGGACGGTGTAGACGTTGCCGTGGTCGAAGGACGTGTTCTTGAACGCGGCTCCGCCGTACCGCGCGAAGTTGGGCAGGCGGCTGTGGTCGAGCGGGGCCAGGTAGCCGAGTTCGATGTACTTTCCGAGGTAGCTGTCGCCGCCGACGACCATCAGGTCGTAGCCGATGCCCTGGCCGGAGGCGAACTCGGGCTGGATCTTGCCGAACCAGGAGGCGCTGTCGTCGATCAGCTCGTTGTACGTGACTTCGATGCCGCTCTCGCGGGTGAAGGCGTCGAGGGTGGGGTGCTTGCTCTGGTCGGCTGGATCGACGTCGATGTACTGCGTGTAGTTGACGAAGTCGAGCTTCCCGGACCGCTTTTTCCCGGTCCAGAAGTCGGTGACGGCGGCGGCGATCTCCGCCTCGCCGGCGGGGACGTGCACACGGGCTCCGGGGACGCTGCAGGCAGCGATCGGGGCGAGCGCGGCGGCGCCGGCCGCGGCGCGCAGCAGGCCGCGTCGCGTCCAGCTGTGCGGGGTCAGTGCGCGCGGCCGGGGCGCGAAGGGTGTGGAGTGCTCGGGCATGGTGGTTGGTCCGCCTGTCGTCAGCGCGAGGTGAGGGAAACCGGTTCCACGACGGCGGTCGCCGCGGGGGCGGGGGCGGTGGTGAGCAGGTAGGAGTGGTCGGTGGCCCAGGACAGCCAGACGGTGTCGCCGCGAGACGGCGACGCGCAGGCGGTGCCGTCGTTGGGCTGGAAGACCGTCATCTCCGCGCCGGTGCCGGTGTGCACCGTGTAGCTGGTGGAGGTGCCGAGGTAGACCACCTCCCGGACGGTGCCGCGGACCTGGCTGGCGCTGTCGGCCGGCTCGGTGGTCAGCGTGATCTTCTCCGGCCGCACGGTGAGTTCGACGGCCTCGCCGACGGTGAGGGAACCGCGCAGCGGGATCGTGACGCGCTGGCCGTCGCCGAGGTCGAGCACCCCGGTCCCGGCCGCCACGGAGGTCAGCCGGCCGCGGATCAGGTTGGAGGTGCCGATGAACCCGGCGACGAACGCGGTGGCGGGCCGCTCGTACACCTCCTGCGGGGGGCCGACCTGCTCGACCAGGCCCTGGTTCATCACCGCGATCCGGTCGGACATGGTCAGCGCCTCGGCCTGGTCGTGCGTGACGTAGATGAAGGTGATGCCGACCTCGCGCTGGATGCGCTTGAGTTCCAGCTGCATGGTCTGGCGGAGCTTGAGGTCCAGGGCGCCGAGGGGTTCGTCCAGGAGCAGCGCGCGAGGGCGGTTGACCAGGGCGCGGGCCAGGGCGACGCGCTGCTGCTGGCCGCCGGAGAGCTGACGGGGGCGGCGGTCGGCCTTGTCGGCGAGTTCGACGGTGCGCAGGATCTGCTCCACCCGGTCGCGGAGCTCCTCCCTGGGTACGCGCTTGCGGCGCAGGCCGAACGCCACGTTGTCGGCGACGCTCAGGTGCGGGAAAAGGGCGTACGACTGGAACACCATGTTGATGTCACGCCTGTTGGCGGGCACCCCGACCATGTCGCGGCCGTGCAGCAGGATCTGCCCGGAGGTCGGCTCCTCGAAGCCGGCGATCATCCGCAGGGTGGTGGTCTTTCCGCATCCGGAGGGGCCCAGAAGCGAGAAGAACTCGCCCTCGCCGATGGCGAGGCTGACGCCGCGGACGACCGCCGCGTCCCGGGCGCCGCCGTAGTCCTTGACCACATCGACAAGGCTGATGGCGGGGCCAGCGGACGTCGGCGGCGAGAGGGTGTCGGGTGCCATCCGTGGTACCTCCGGGCGTGGGATCGGGGCGGCCGCGGGCGAGGGCTGCCGCGGCCGGCCGGGGGAAAGGCGGGCGGTGTGGCGTCGGCGCGGTTTGATAACGTTACCAACGGGCTTGACCTTACCCACGGACGGGCATCGTCCGTCAATGGTTGAATGGCCTCGAATTTTCATCGGCCGGTTCCCCGGCCTCCGCCGAGCCGTCACTGACGAGAGACCACCCATGCCCAGCACCCCACGGCCGCCGCGTCGTGTCACCATCCCCGACGTCGCCCGGCACGCCGGCGTGGGACAGGCCACCGCCGCCCGGGTCCTGGGCGGGTACGGCTCGTCCAGCGCGGCCACCCGGGAACGGGTGCTGGCCGCCGCCGCAGAACTGGGTTACAGCACCAACGCGGTGGCCCGGAGCATGATCAGCGGACGCACCCACACCCTGGGCGTGATCGTCGCGGACGTGGAGAACGCCTACTTCGCCCGTGCGGTGCGCGGCGTCACCGACGTCGCGGCCAAGGCCGGCCTCCAGGTCGTCCTCGCCAACAGCGACGAGAAGGGCGACACCGAGAAGTCCGCGGTGCAGATGTTCATCGAGCGGCGGGTGGACGGTCTGGTCGTGGCCCCTGCCGCGGCCGATCACCAACACCTCGACAAGGCCGTCGCCGCGGGCATCCCCGTGGTCCTGCTGGACCGTGCGCTCAGCGGTGCCACGCTGGACACGGTCGTCGTGGACAACCGCGGCGCCGCCAAGGCCGCGGTGTCCCGGTTCACCGAAGCGGGACACACCCGTATCGCCGTGGTCACCTCGGCCTCCCCCGACGAGAACGCCACGCAGCTCGCGCCCGGCGCGGACATCTGGACCACGACCGAGCGGCTCACCGGCTACCGGCTGGCCCTGCGCGCCGCGGGCATCCCGCGCGGCGCGGAGCTGATCAGACACACCGGATACGACCGGACCTGGGCCCGGTCAGCCGTACTGGAGCTGATGAGTTCGCCCGACCGGCCCACCGCGCTGTTCACCACCGACAACGTGGCCACTCTCGGCGCCCTGGACGCCCTGCTCGACCTCGACGCCCGCATCCCCGACGACGTCTCGGTCATCGGTTTCGACGACGCCGAGTGGGCCACCCTCGTCCGGCCGAGACTGAGCGTGGTCAGCCAGCCGGTGCAGGAACTGGGCGGGCTCGCGGCCGACATCCTGGTACGCCGGATCAACGGCTCCACGGCCCGCCCCCGCAGGCACACCCTGCGCGCCACCTACGTCTCTCGCCAGTCCACCGGCCCCGCGCCCGAACGGGTCCAGCCACTGCGGTTCCCTGGGAAGTGACGATCCCGCTGCCCGCCCCGCACGGCCCTTGGGACACACGTCCACCACGAGTGCAACGGCCCGGACGTGCCTGCCTCCGCCCGCCCCGGGATCCGTGGGCCGGGGTCCACGGGCCGGACACACGCGGGGCTCCTCGTGCTCAGCCGACAGGACACACGTTCACCACGTGTGCCGCCGGCCCGGGCACACGTGTGTCCGCCCCGCCCCGGGGTTCACCGGCCGGGACGGGTCGGGTTCGCGGGCGCGGGCCCACGGCGGCGTGGCCACAGGTGGGGGCGCGCCGCCGCACGGCTCCGCGCGGCCACGGAGGGGCCGGCTCGCCGGCCCCGGTCAGCCGGACAGCCCGGCCACGAAGGACGCGGTCAGGGCGGTCGGCGCCGTGATGGCGGTGCCCACGACAACGCTGTGCGCACCCGCCGCGAGCGCCTCGGCGGCCTGCCCGGGCGTGGCGATCCGGCCCTCGGCGATCACCGGAACGTCGATCGCGGCGGCCAGACCGGCGACGAGGGCCAGGTCGGGGGCGGTCTGCCGGGGGGAGCCGGGCACGTATCCGGAGAGGGTCGTTCCCACGAAGTCGGCCCCCTGCGCGGCTGCCGTCCGGCCCTCCTCCAGGGTGGACACGTCCGCCATGACCAGGGCGCCCGCCGCGTGCACGGCGCTCACCAGCTCGGCGAAGGTGCTGCCGTCGGGACGCGGGCGTGCCGTGGCGTCCGCCGCGACGACGGCGGCGCCGGCTTCGACGAGGGCGAGCGCGTGCCGGACGGCCGGCGTGATGAACACGCCCTGGTCGCCGTCCTTCCACAGGCCGATCACCGGCAGGTCCACGGCGGCGGCCGTGGCGGCGACGACCTCCGGATCGTTGACGCGTACGGCGGCGGCCCCGCCGGCCCGCGCCGCCAGGGTCATGCGGACCAGGGTGCCGGTGTGCCGCATCGGGTCTCCGGGCGGTGCCTGGCAGGACACGATCAGGCGGCCCCGCAGGGTGTCGGCCAGGGGCTGGGTCATCGGCGGGCTCCGTTGGTGTGGGGACGGTGCAGGGGCAGTGTCCGCGGCAGGGCCGCGGCGCCGAGGACCGCGCTGTCGTGTCCGCCGCGCGGCGGAACGGGCCGCAGGGCCCTGAGCGGGGGCAGGAGTTCGGCGGCGAAGGCCGCGTCGAGGGCGTCCGTGTACAGGGCGCCGATGTGGGCGACGCCGCCTGCGACGACGACGCGGTCGGCTCCCAGCGCGTTGGCGAGACCGCCCAGGGCCCGGCCGACGGCGCGGGCCCCGAGCACGATGGCGGCTCGTGCGTGCGGGTCGCCCTGGGCGGCGCGGGCCGCCACCGTCTCCAGACGGTCGGCCGCGACCCCGCTGGTACGCACGTAGTGGGCGGTGATGCCCGGTCCGGCCGCCAGGGCCTCCAGGTGGCCGGTGGCGCCGCAGGTGCAGGGCAGCTGCTCGGCCTCGGGGCTCGGCAGGTGTCCGAGGTGGCCGGCGACGCCGGCCGCGCCGTGCAGCATGCGGCCGTCGACGGCGACCGCGCCGCCGACGCCGGTGCCGACCGCCGCGTAGACCAGAGTGGTCCCGCCGCCGTCGGCGACCTGCTGCCCGTCCAGTTCCGCTGCGGCGGCGGCCCGTACGTCGTTGTCGCAGGCCACCGGCAGTCCGGTGCGCGCGGCGAGACCGGCGGCCAGGGCGGTGCCGGCCCAGCCGCGGATCGTGTCGGTGGCGCTGGTGACCGTGCCGGTCCTGGGGTCGATCACTCCGGCGGCGGCGACGCCGATCGCCGTGACGCCCGGGGTCCACACCTTACGGGCGGCCTCCGCCAGGGAGTCGAGCACCGACTCGGCCCCTTCGGCGGCCGGGGTCGGCAGGGTCTGCCGGGCCAGGACGGCGCCGCCGGTCCCGACCAGGGCGGCGGCGATCTTCGTGCCGCCCAGGTCGAGTCCGATCACCGCGTCGTGCGGGCGGTGCGCCGTCATCGGACCGGGAGCAGTCCGGCGCCGCGCAGCCGCGCCTCGACGAGGGCGACGGACGCGTCGCCCAGTTGGATCTGCGGGGCGGCGGTGACGCCGTGGTCGAAGACGCCGAGCAGGCGCAGGGCGTGCTTGAAGGCGCCGATGGCGGAGGAGTTGCGGCCCATCTCGTCCTCGGGACCGGCGTCGACCATCCCGAACAGTTCGACCAGGCGCTCCTGCTCCTTGACCGCCCCGTCCAGGTCGCCGCCGCGCACGGCGTCGTAGAGGCGAACGTATCCGGCGGGGTCGACGTTGCCGAGGCCGGGGACGACGCCGTCGGCGCCGGCCAGGAGGGCGGCGTCCACGGTCAGTTCCGAGCCGGTGAGGATGCTGAAGGACGGCGCCGGCCCGTCGGCGCGGCCGTGGCGTCCGCCGAGCTCGACCAGGAGCCGGCGCAGTCCGCCCTCGTCGCCGCTGCTGTCCTTGATGCCGGCCAGCGTGCCGTCCTCGGCGAGGCGGCGCACCAGGTCGGCGGAGAGCTTGCTGTGCACCGAGACGGGCAGGTCGTAGGCGTACAGGGGGAGGTCGACGGCGGACCGGACGGCGCGGAAGTGGGCGGCGATCTCGCGGGGGTGGGTGCGGGCGTAGAACGGCGCGGTCGCCACCAGGGCGTCGGCGCCCGCCTTGCGGGCGGCCTCGGCGTGTTCGATGACGCGGGGGGTGGTCATGTCGATGACACCGGCCAGGACGGGGACGCGGCCGGCGGTCGCCTCGACGACCGTCTCCAGGGCGACCGCCCGCTGCCGGTCGGTGAGGAAGGCGACCTCGCTGCTGGAGCCCAGGGCGAACAGCCCGTGCACTCCCCCGCTGACGAGGTGCTCCACGTGCCGCGTGAGCGAGGCGGTGTCGATCTCGCCCGACGCATCCAGGGGGGTGCAGACGGGCGGCACGACGCCGCGCAGGGGCTGGGACGAGGGCATGGTGTCTCCTGGGCTGTACGAAGGGTGGAACGGGAACGGGCCGCCCGCGGCGGGTGTGGCGGCGAGCGGCCCGGAGCCGGGTCAGGACGTGCTGACGGTGAGCGTCGTGTCGCCGTACGAGTGCTGGGTGCCGCGGACCTCGTAGGTCGCGGTCGCCGCGACGCTGCCCGCGGTGGCGTTCGCGGGGACGGTGACGGGGATCTTCATGTTCGCGCCCTGGCCGGGGTTGAGCGCGGGGACGGTGACGGCGGGCGCGCTCCAGCCGCTCGGCAACGCGAGGGAGACGGTGCCGGAGGGGAGGGTGACGTCGTTCTGGCTGACGACGCGGACCGTGACCTCGGTGGTCCGGCCGGCGGGCAGGGAGGCGGGCGGCGTCACGGTGACGGGCGCGCAGACCCCGCCGAGCCACTGCAGGTCGAAGGACGAGTAGGTGATGTGCTGGTAGTTGTCACGTTCCCACAGCAGGCCCACCCGGGCGTTGGAGGCGGTGCCGTCGCCGAGCGGGGTGAGCGTCGAGTAGGCGGACGAGCCGGCCTCGACGGTCTTGCGCACCGGCCAGTTCTGCCCGTTGTCGCAGGAGATCCGGACGGTGAGGTTGCTGCGGCTGCTGGTGGTCGCGGTGTTGCTGAACATCAGCCAGGAGGCCCGGGGGTGGGTGGCCGCCACGTCCGGCGCGAAGCGGGCGATGGAGCCGTTGTTGCCGGGGTCGGGCAGTTCGGCGTCCTGCTGGAAGGCCGTGTAGGTGACGCCTCCGTCGCTGGAGTAGGCCACCTTGCGGTAGGGAGCCGAGCGGGTGTTGAGCATGATGCGGCCGTCGGACAGTTCGACGGTCTTGTTCTCGTCGCCGCCGGGTCCGACCGGGGTGCCTGTCTTCCAGGTGGCGCCGTGGTCGTCGCTGTAGGCGCTGACCGCGTAGTTCGCCCCGTTGTTGCGGATGGCGTACTGCTGGATGAGCCGGCCCTTGTAGGCGCCCTGGCGTATCTGGATGCCCTCGCCGGAGGCGGCGAAGATCCCGCCCCAGGCCGGGTTCTTGATCTGGGCGGTGATCCGCCGTTGCTGCCAGGTGACGCCGTCGTCGTCGGAGTAGCTGTAGTCGGCCTGCAGGACGTTCGGGTCGCTCTCGTCGTTGCCGGTCGCCGAGCCGAAGAAGCCCTGGTTCACGCCGGCCGCGTAGAAGAGGAAGATGCGTCCGGTCTCGCGGTCGACGAGCAGGCTCGGGTCGCCGTAGCCCTTGGGCGCGGCGTCCTTGCGCACGACCTGCTGCGCCTGCCAGGTGACGCCGCCGTCGGTGCTGCGCCGCAGCACGACCCCGATGTTGCTGGGCAGGTCGCTCAGGGTCGGGCGGGCGTCGTATGCGGCCAGCAGGGTGCCCTTGGTGGTCCTGGTCAGGGCGGGGATGCGGTAGTACGGGGAACCGGTGCCGGCGGTGGCGATGTCCTGCGAGGTGAGGGTGCCGGCGGTGGCGCCCTGAGCGCTGGTCGTGGCGGCGGCGACGGCGGCAAGGGCCGCGGCGACGGTGGCCAGGGTGACTCTTCGCTGCATGAGCAAGCCTCTTCTCGGTCGACGATCAGACGAGTGGTGCGTCGTGCAGGGTGGAGAAGCCGGTGGGTTGTGCGCGGGGCGCGGCGAGCAGGTCACGCACCCAGGCGAGCTGCTCGCGCCGGTGGTGGCCGCCGCCGCTCTCGTGGCCGTTGAACTCGTAGACGCGCAGGTCCTTGGGGCCGCCGTAGCGGTGGTAGGCGGCGAAGCAGGTGGAGGGCGGGCAGACGCCGTCCATCATGGCGATGGAGAAGAACGCCGACGCGGTGGCGCGCGGGGCCAGTACCGCCGCGTCCACGTAGGACAGGGTGGCGAACACGGTCTCGGCGCGGTCGCGGTACAGGCTCAGGTACTCCGTGATCTCGGTGTACGGGGGCTCGCCGGCGATGGTCGCGCCGCGGCGGATGTCGCACAGGAAGGGTGCGTCGGGCATCACACCCGCCAGGCCCGGGGTCAACGCGGCCACCGCGAGCGTGATGCCGCCGCCCTGGCTGTGGCCGGTGACGACGACGCGGTCCGGGTCGACGGCCGGGTGCGCTCGGGCCGCCTCCACGAAGCGCACGGCGTCGGTGAAGACCCGTCGGTAGTAGTGGTCGTCGGGGCTCTCGACGCCTCGGGTGAGGAAACCGGGGACCGCGCCGGTCAGGGCGGCGCCGTCGGGGGTGTCACCGCCCGCCGTGGACCAGCCCTGGCCGCGGGTGTCCATGATGAAGTGCGCGTACCCGGCGTTGGCCCAGAGCACCTGCTCGTGCGGCAGGCCCCGCCCCCGGCCGTAGCCCAGGAACTCGACCACGCAGCCGAGCGGTCCGCTCGCCCCGGCGGGCAGGTGCAGCCAGCCGCGTACCGGTTCGCCGCCGTGTCCCGGGACGGTCACGTCGTAGGTCGTCACCTGGGTCAGCCCGCTGTCGACGGGCGTGAAGCGCGGCGCGCTCCCGAGCGCCCGGGCCTCCCTCAGGGTCCGGTCCCAGAAGGCGTCCAGGTCCGTGGGTTCGTCGAGGTCGGGCCGCAGTGCCAGGCACTCGGCAAGGGTGAGGTCCGTCAGTGGCATCAGGGGCCCCGGTGGGTGAGGCGTGCGCACCCGGCGCAGCGCTGGAACACGGAAGCGGCCGGCCACGGCCGCAACAGCAGACGTCTGATGTCTGTTGTCTTGGGACCCTAGAGATCAGTCCGGCGGCCGTCAAGCGCCGCCCGCCGTCCGTGCCGCGCGGCCCCCCGTGCGACGACGGAGGCGGAGACACCCCAGAGGGGCCGGGGGACGCCGCCGCGGGCGCCCCTCGCGCCGGGGCAGCGGCGCCCCGGGCGCGGGGCCGCCGCGCCCGCCCCCGGCCCGAGCCGCCCCCCCCCCCGTGCCACTAGGGCGGCGACCACACCCTGGAGCAGGGTGCCCCCCCCTCCGTCGTCGCCTTCCGGGCGGCCTCGCGCATCCGGGTCAGCGGGCCGCGCGCGCCTCCGCGATGCGCCGGCGGACCGGCGCATAGTGGTCGGTCAGCGCGGTCGCGAACTCCACGGGGTCCCGTTCGCGCACCGCGTTCACGATGCGCTGGTGGTTGGCGATGGTGGCGACCTCGTGTTCGTGGGTGAACACGTCCAGATGTGGCGCAACGATCACGTAGACGTCCCAGAACGCCGCGGACAGCTGACCGATGAGGTCGTTGCCGAGCGGCGCGACGAGCAGGGTGTGGAAGGCGCGGTCCGCCTCGACGAACCCCTTGCCCTGCCCGCCGCCGGCCCTGCGCATCTCGTCGACCAGCTCCTGCAGGCGGTCGATCTGCTTCTCGTCGAGCGACGCGACCAGCCGTTCGGCCATGCCCCGTTCGAACAGTTCGCGTACCTCGATCAGATCGCTCATCACCTGGAAGTCGTCGTCGGGGCTGAGCAGACCGCGGAAGGTCAGGCTCTCCACCAGCGCCGACAGGCTCAGCCTCCCGACATAGGTGCCGTGCCCGTGCCGCACCTCGACGATGTCGAGCGCGGTGAGGATCCTGATCGCCTCCCGTACGCTCGAGCGGCTCGCACCGAGCGCCTCGCACAGCGCGGGCTCGGTCGGCAAGGGATCGCCCGGGCGAAGTTCGTTGCGCAGGATGTAGGCCTTGATGCCGTCCACCACCTCCTGCCGCAAAGGCTGTCGTGCCGACTTGGGTTCCGGCGCCGTACGCCGAACCGGCCCCTGTCCCACCGCCACCTCTTGACCCCTTTCATTTGTCCGGCTACGTTCCCACGTTATCAAGCATCAGACATCAGACGTCTGACGCGTGCACATCTCATGTCGTGTTCGTACGCCCGGTGAGGTGCCGACCTCGCTCGCCTCCTCCCCGCTCGACCGAATCCCTCATCTTCCGTCTGGAGGACTCCTTGTCCGCGCGCAACACTGCCGGCTTCGACCGCCGCAGCTTCATGAGATACGCGAGCGCCATCGGTGTGGCGACCGCCGTCACCTCGGGCCTGACGGCCTGCAGTGGTCCTGCCTCCAGCGGCAACGGTAGCGGTTCGTCCGGCGGTGGCAGCGACACCATCGAGGCCGGGCTCTCCTACCCCCTCTCCACCGGCTTCGACCCGATGATCACCTCGGGCGCGACGCCGTTCGCCGCGAACATGCACATATTCGAGGGTCTGGTGGACCTCGACCCGGCCACGCTCGTGGCGCGGCCCACGCTGGCCACCGCCATGCCCGTGAAGGTCAACGCGACCACCTACCGGGCCACCCTGCGCAAGGGCGCCACCTTCCACGACGGCTCGGCAGTCACCGCGGACGACGTGGTGTTCAGCTTCGAGCGCGTCCTCGACGAGAAGAACGCCTCCCTGATGGCGCAGTTCGTCCCGTTCATCGACAAGGTCACCGCGGTGGACCGGTCGACGGTCGAGTTCAAGCTCAAGTACCCCTTCGCGCTCTTCCCGTCCCGCATCTCCGTGGTGCGGATCGTGCCGAAGAAGACCGCCGGCGCCGACGCGAAGGCGTTCGACTCCAAGCCGGTCGGCTCCGGCCCGTACCGCTTCGTGTCGGCGGTCCGCGAGGACAAGATCGTCATGGAGGCCTACGACCGGTACAACGGCCCGCACCCCGCCAAGGCCAAGAAGATGGTCTGGCACCTCATCTCCGACCCGTCCGCCCGGGTCAGCGCGCTGCAGTCCGGACGTGTGCAGGCCATCGAGGACGTGCCCTACATCGATGTGAAGGGCATCACCGGCAAGAACAAGGTGAAGTCCGTCCAGTCCTTCGGGCTCCTCTTCCTCATGTTCAACTGCAAGGACAAGCGCTTCGCCGACAAGCGGGTGCGCCAAGCCCTGCACTACGCCCTCGACACCGAGAAGATCATCTCCACCGCGCTGCTGGGCAACGCCGAGGCCGCCACGGGCTACGTGCCGGCCACCCATCCCGATTACCACAAGGCCGCCACCGTGTACGGCCACGACCTCGCCAAGGCGAAGAAGCTGCTCGCCGAGGCCGGCGTCGGCAAGCTGTCGTTCACCCTCATGCTCACCGACAACGGCTGGGTCAGGGACATCGCTCCGCTGATCAAGGAGAGCTGGGCGGCGGCCGGGGTCGACGTCAAGCTCGACATCCAGCAGTCCGCCGCCCAGTACGCCAAGATCGACAAGGGCTCCTTCGAGGCCCTGGCCGCCCCCGGCGACCCGTCCGTCTTCGGCAACGACGCCGACCTGCTGCTGCGCTGGTTCTACTACGGCTTCTGGCCGGAGAAGCGCTACGGCTGGGCCGGGTCGGCCGCGTACAAGCAGACGAGGTCGCTGCTCGACCAGGCCGCGTCGGAGGCCGACGGGACGAAGCGCAAGGAGTTGTGGGGCAAGGTCACCGACCTGGTCGCCGACGAGGCCGCCCTGTACCCGGTGCTGCACCGCAAGCTGCCCACCGCCTGGCAGGACGGGGCGCTGACGGGCTTCAAGCCGCTGCCCACCACCGGGCTGTCCTTCATCGACGTCGGCCGCGCCTGACCCCGCAGGCCGGGCCGTCGGGCCGCCGCGCCACACCGGGCGGCGGCCCCGCCCCCCAATCCCTAGGAACCTGACGATGGTTGCATTCCTCCGGCTCGCGCTGCGCCGCGTCGCGATGATGCCGGTGATGGTCCTCGGCATCGCGCTGCTGGTCTTCGTGGTCCTGCAGTTCTCGCCGGCCGACCCCGCGTACAACGCGCTCGGCGACAGCGCGAGCCCCGAGGCGCGGGCGGCGTTCGCCGAGGCGCACGGCCTCAACGATCCTCTGCCGGTACGCTACTTCTCCTTCCTCGGCGACCTGGTGCGGGGGGACCTCGGTGTCACCGTGGCGCCCAGCCAGCCCGTGTCCGAGCGGATCGCCACCGCGTTCCCGCTCACCCTCCAGCTCACGCTGCTCGGTCTCGCGCTCGCCGTCGTGCTGGCGCTGGTTCTCGGCGTGGTGAGCGCCGTCTACCGGGACCGCTGGCCGGACCAGGTGTTCCGGGTGCTGTCGATGGCCGGCATCGCCCTGCCCTCCTTCTGGCTCGGCGTGCTGCTCATCCAGCAGTTCGCGCTGAACTCCGCGCTCTTCCCGACCGGCGGCTACGTCAACCCGGCCGACTCCTTCAGCGGCTGGCTCAAGAGCATGACACTGCCCGCCGTCTCGCTCGCCCTGCCCGTGGCCTCGTCCCTGGCCCGGCTGATCCGCACCTCGATGGTCACGGAACTCGACCGCGACTACGTGCGCACCGCCCGGGGCTGCGGCCTGCCACCGTTCATGATCATCCGCTCGGTGCTGCGCAACGCCCTGGTCACGCCCCTGACGGTGCTCGGCGTCAAGGTCGGCTACATGCTCAGCGGTGCCGTCGTCATCGAGGCGATCTTCGACCTGCCCGGCATGGGCAAGCTGATCCTCGAAGGCGTCACCGGTGGCGACGTCGCGCTCGTCCAGGGAACCGTGCTCACCATCGCGGTCGCCTTCCTCGTGGTCAACGTGATCGTCGACCTGCTCTACCTGCTCGTCAACCCGCGCATCAGGACGGTGTGATGTTCGCTCCACGCTCCCTCGCCGAGCGGCTCCGGCCCGGCACCCGCCTGCGCCGCCTGCCCGTCCCCTCCCGGGTCGCCCTCGCGATCCTCGTCGTGGTCGTGCTGGGCGCGCTCCTGGCCCCGCTGCTCACCCAGGACCCGCTCACCACCGGCATACCCGCCCAGGCACCGGACGCCGACCACTGGTTCGGCACCGACCGGGCCGGCCGCGACATCTTCGCCCGCGTGGTGCACGGCGCCCGCTACTCGCTCACCATCGGCTTCGGCGCCACGCTGCTCGCCCTGGTCATCGGCTCGTTCCTGGGCGCTCTGGCGGCCACCTCCCGCAAGTTCGCCGACGAGGCCGTGATGCGCACGCTCGACGTCGTCATGTCGTTCCCGCCGATCGCCCTGGCCGCCGTCCTCGTCGCCGTGTTCGGGCCCAGCGTCCCGGTCATCATCTTCACCATCGCCTTCGTCTACTCGCCCTCGCTCGCCCGGGTCGTCCGGGCCAACGTGCTGGAGCAGTACGGCGAGGACTACGTGGCCGCCGAGCAGGTCATCGGCGCCCGCCGCGGCTACATCGTGGCTCGCCACGTCGCCGTGAACTGCGCGGCGCCGGTCCTGGTGTTCGCGACCGTCATGGTCGCCGACTCGATCATCTTCGAGGCCAGCCTGTCCTTCATCGGCGCCGGCGTGCAGGACCCCGACCCGAGCTGGGGCAGCGTCCTGGCCTACGGCCGCCAGATCCTGCTCTCGGGCGGCTGGTGGGCGACCCTCTTCCCCGGCCTGTGTCTGCTGATCACCGTCCTCGCCCTCAACGTCCTGTCCGAGGGCCTGACGGACGCCGCCGCCTCGCCCGACAAGGCCCGGGCCGCCGGCGCCGCCCCGGACGAGAGCACCGCGGCCGCCCCGGCCGCCGCCGACCACGCGGAGGTCGACGCCGCGCTCGCCGCGCTGGCCGGCAAGCTCGAGGCCCTCCAACCCGCCGTGCCGCCGCTGCCCGAGGACGCGGCGGAACTCCTCGTCGTACGCGACCTGACGATCCGCTTCCCCGACCGGTACGGCGACACCCGCGTCGTCGACGGCATCTCCTTCACCGTCCGCGAGGGCGAGACGCTCGGCCTGGTCGGCGAGTCCGGCTGCGGCAAGTCCATCACCAGCCTCGCGATCATGGGCCTGCTGGCCCGCAACGCCCGGGCCGAGGGCGAGATCCTCTACCGGGGCCGCGACCTGCTGAAGCTGTCGCCGAAGGAGCGCCGGGCGCTCATGGGCCCGGAGATCGCCATGGTCTACCAGGACGCCATGTCGTCGCTGAACCCGTCCGTGCTGATCGGCACCCAGCTCAAGCGGCTCACCTCGCGCGGCGGCACCCGCACCCCGGCCGAACTCCTCGAACTGGTCGGACTCTCCGCCGAGCGGACCCTGCGCAGCTACCCGCACGAGCTCTCCGGCGGCCAGCGCCAGCGCGTGCTGATCGCCATGGCCCTGTCCCGCAGCCCGCGGCTGCTCATCGCCGACGAGCCGACGACCGCCCTCGACGTCACCGTGCAGGCCCAGGTCGTGGAACTGCTGGTCAGGCTGCGCGACGAACTCGGCTTCGCGATGGTCCTGGTCTCGCACGACCTGGCGCTGGTGGGCGACCTCGCGCACCGGGTCGCCGTCATGTACGCGGGGCAGGTCGCCGAGGCCGGCGTCACCCGCGCCGTACTGACCGACCCGGCCCACCACTACAGCCGCGGGCTGCTCGGCTCGGTCGTCTCCCTGGAGGCGGGCGCCCGGCGACTGCACCAGATCCGGGGTGTCGTGCCGGCCCCCAAGGCGTTCGGCGCCGGCTGCCGGTTCGCGTCCCGCTGCGCCACGGCGACCGACCTGTGCGCCACCGCACCGCCGCCCGTGGCGGACCGGCGCGCCGCGCAGGACCACCTGTTCGCCTGCCATCACCCGGCGCCCGTGCTGCCGCCGGCCAAGCCGCTGGAAGGCGCCCGATGACCGACCCGGAGGACACCACGATGGACCCGCTCGTCCGCCTCGACCGCATCCACGTACGGCACCGGGCCCGCAGCGGCGGCATCCTGCGCCGGGACGCCGTGCACGCCCTGACCGACGTCTCGCTGGAGGTCCGGCGCGGCGAGATCCTCGGGCTGGTCGGCGAGTCGGGCTGCGGCAAGTCCACCCTGGCCCGGGTGGTCACCGGACTGCAGCGCCCGACGGAGGGCCGGGTGTACTTCCGGGGCCGGGACCTGTGGGAGATGGCGCCCGCCGAGCGGCGTTCCCGGTTCGGGCCGGCCGTGGGCGTGGTCTTCCAGGACCCCTCCACCGCGCTGAACCCGCGGCTGCCCGTGCGCCGGATCCTGCGCGACCCGCTGGACGTGCACGAACGCGGCACCCGCGCCGAGCGCGAGCGGCGCGTGGAGGAACTCCTCGACCTGGTCGGCCTGCCGGCGCACACCCTGAACGCGCTGCCCGGTCAGCTCTCCGGCGGCCAGCGCCAGCGCGTGGCCATCGCGCGCGCCCTCGCCCTGGAGCCGGAGCTCATCGTCGCCGACGAGCCCACCAGCGCCCTGGACGTGTCGGTGCGCGCCCAGATCCTCAACCTCCTGGTGGACCTGCGCACCCGCCTCGGCCTCGGCATGGTGTTCATCTCGCACGACGTGCAGACCGTGCGCTACCTCTCCGACCGCGTCGCCGTGCTCTACCTGGGCCGTGTGGTCGAGGAGGGCGGCGCTGAACAGGTCACCGGCGACTCACGGCACCCGTACACCGAGGCGCTGCTGTCGGCGACGCCGAGCCTGCTGGAGCGGTCCGAGCGGATCGTGCTGCACGGCCCGGTGCCCTCGGCCACCAACCCGCCCTCCGGCTGCCCGTTCCGCACCCGCTGCTGGAAGGCGGACGACGCGTGCGCCGTCGCGTTCCCGGCGGTCACCGAAGGCTGTGCACCGCACCGGTGGCACTGCGTGCACCCCCAGCCGGGCAACGGCTCGGATCCGGTCACGGGGACGGCGGGCCGTTCATCCACTGGCGGCGCCTGCGGCAAGGCCTAGGTTCTGTCGCTTTGGTCAGCCTCGGGTCCAGATGAGGATGCCCACGGATGGAGTGCGGCCCGGTAGGCGACGGCGAGTTCGTCGGTTGGCGTGGCCAGGCCGCGCCACTGCTTGAGCCGGTTGATGCACCGCTCGACGGTGTTCTGCTGCTTGTAGACCTCACGGTCGAAGCCGGGTGGGCGGCCACCTTGTCGGCCCCGCCGCAGGCGGTGGCCGATCTGGTCGGAAGGCTGCGGGATCACCGGCCGGCCCGCGTGGCGCCACCTACACCTGCAACGACGCCCAGCAGCTCACCAGCAAGTCCGGAACCACCGGCTCCTTGTGGGAGTGGACCTGGCGCCAGGTCACGTCGGCCCTCGCGGGAGCCGCAGACGATCAGCTCGCGGATGAACTCGGCGAGCGCGGCAAAGACGTGGAAAATCAGGCGCCCGCCGGCGGTGGTGGTGTCCAGGCGCTCGTGCAGCGAGGTGAAGCCGATCTCGCGGCACCGCAGCTCGCCGACCATGTTCACCAGGTCCTTGAGCGAGCGGCCGTAGCGGTCGAGGGCGGGGACCACCAGAGCGTCGCCGGGCTACAGGAAGGCCTGGCACGCCCTCAACTCGGGCCGCAGGTCGTCCTCGCCGGACTTCTTGTCCGCGAAGATCCGGCGGCAGCCGGCCGTGGTGAGGGCGTCGATCTGGCGGTCGGGCTTCTGGCCGCCGGTGGACACCCGTGCGTAGCCGATGCGGATCTCGCTCCGGCGGGCAGGCTCGACGGCCTTCGATAAACGAAGGTTTCTTGAGGAGCTGTCAGGGCTGGGTCATGCCTGGGCCTCGTTCCCCAGGCGGCTCAGTGCTTCCATGGCCTCGCGCTCTATACGTGAGAGATCGCCGAGGACCGAGCCGGCCTGGATGAGGCACTGCGCATCACCCGATTCACCAGCCTTGTTGATCAGTGCTGCTACTTCCGCCCACAGGGTGGCGGCCTCGGTGTACAGCGTGTGGCCGGTACGTAGGTGGTTGCTGTCGAGCAGATCGGTGCATTGGGCGAGGAAGTCGCGATAGAGGTTGCGGAACAGGGCGCCACCGGTGCCGGCCTTCTCCATCAGCAGGGCGGTCTGTGGCAGGTCTCGCTGTGGGTTGTCGGTGCGCTGGAGCCAGGTGCGTACCAGCTTGCCGGCCTTCTCGATGCCGCGGTGGCCGAGGTTGGCGATGGGTGGGTTGAGGAAGGCGTCGGCGCAGGCGGTGATGGCGGGGACGATGTGTCCGTGAGGGGCGGGCAGGTTTCCCGGAGCGGCGAGGGTGAAGGACCGGTGCTTGGCGGTCATCGGACCGCGTGCAGCCCTGGCCCGGGCGAGGCTGGTCAGGCTGGTGGAGACGGCTCCGCCTTGCTGGTCGGTGTCCACGAGGTAGGCGTTGCGGTCGTCGTATCCGTACATGGCGACGACGTGGCCGCCGAAGTGGATCTTCGAGCCGGAGTAGTCCAGGTAGTAGCTGTCGAGCTGGAGTCCGACGGGGTGGCCGGCGTCGATGGAGGCCGCCACGTTGTCCCATGCTTTGCGCGGGGAGGTGGTCTCGTGAGTCAGGAGTTCCAGCCCGAGCGTGGTGGCCAGGTTGCCGGTGAGGTCGAAAGGCTTTACCCGTCCCCCGAGGAAGGGGAAGTCCATGTTCTTGCCGTCCCAGTAGATGAAGGACAGGCCGGAGCTGAGGCCGAACAGCATGGGTTCGGACAGATCAAGTCCTTGGTGCCGCAGCAGCACCCCCAGGGTTGTCGTCTCGCAGTGCTGGGTGCCGCGGGCGTCGATGTCTGTCATCGTGGTCATGCCGTGCTCTCCTGGACGGGGATGATCAGTCGGGTCATCAGTTCTTCTCGCGGTGCTTCCGCCGGTCCGACGAGATACGCCTCGCGTACGGGTGCTTGCGGGCGCAGTCCGCGCTCGTGGATGACGGCGAAAAGCGCGTGGTAGGCCAAGGGAAGTTGCCCGTAGGGCCCGATGTGCACGGTCTCGGCAACGAGTCCGCCGGGCAGCACTTCGAATTCCAGGCCAGGCACGCCTTCCCCCTGCAGGGTCTGTGCTCCGACGGCGATCTCCATCCGCTCTTCCAGGTCCAGCGGGTACAGCCCCCACAGCGGCGGCTCCCACGCGATTCCCGTCTCGCCGAGCACGGGCAGCAGCCGGCCTACACACTCCTCAACCCTGGTTCCGATCTCCGCAGGGGTGCAGACCGCTCGCACCACCGCCAACCGCCGCTCCGGCTCCTTGCCCAGGATCACCTCATAGCCGGGCAGACCTCCCTCTGCCAGCCGCTCCAGCATCTCCAGCCGGACCTGGTCCCTGCTGATCCGCCCGGCCAGCCGATCTCGCTCGGCGCGCAGGATCACTGCCCTGTGCTCGGGCCCGGCAGCCAGTGCCTGGGCGATCACGGCCAGGGGAAGATCCATCTCGCGCAGCAGGGCGATGGTCAGGGCATCACGCACCTGCTCGGGGGCGTAATAGCGGTAGCCAGAGCCCGCGTCCACGCGGATGGGGGCCAGCAGCCCCAAGTCGTCGTAGTGCCGTAGCTGCTTCACGCTGAGGCGGCACAGGCGGGCGAAGCGCCCGATGGTGAGAAGCTTCTCTTGCACGCCATCATGGTGGACTCTCCTACGGTGGGAGAGTCCAGCGCCGAGGCGATGGATCGGCTCGAGGACGCCCTGTGCGCTGCCGTCGATTCGGGCACAGCCTCCGGCAAGACACCATGGGGCAATGCTGAACTGACAGCGAGGGCGGGTGCACTTCTCGGGCAGCGAGACGGCGTACGGTCGGTTGGGTTTGCTGCCTGCCGACTACCGTCATGTTGCTGCGTCGTCGTCGCCGAGCATGCTGAAGCCGACGTCCGGGTGGGCGTCATAGGCGTCGGGGGTGAGGGCGAGTTCGTGAGTGGAGTACTCGCCGCACCACTTGATGTGCTCGGTCAGGCACGGGGAAATTCGGCCGAGGTCGAGCGGGTCGACCACCCGGCCCTCGGCCTGCAGTTCGCGTCCCACGTCGGCGATGTCGAGTGTGTCGTGGAAGATCACCAGGTTGGCCAGCAGCGAGGTGAAGAGCGGTCGCCGGCTGCCAGGCGGCACTTCCCCAGCTGAGGGAGTGTGCAGTACTACGTCACCGACACGGTGAGCGACGGCGCGGAAGAATCCATCGACGCGATCGCGCGGATCAGCTTCGACTCGCAGTCGGCGATGCGCGAGACGCTCGCGACCCGGGAGTACCAGGGGGCCCACGAGCTGCGCGGGGCCTACATGCGGGAGGCGCCCACCGGTGTCCATTCTGCGGTCCTGGAGCGACAGGTGCAGCTCGTCTGGCGGGGGATGGTTGTCCCGGTCAGGCGACGCCGGCGATCAGGTCCTGGGAGAGGTCCCACAGGCGCCGCGCGCCCGCCGGGTCAACAGCGTAGCGGGCGACACCGTGCAGCGAGCCGGAGCGGCGGTCGACGATCTCGGTCTCGTTGCAGTCGACGAAGTAGCGGCCGCCGATGCCTTCGAGCAGCGGCGAGGTGGCCAGGAGCACTGACGTGGCGGTGCCCTGTTCGACAGTCTTGATCAGCTCGGCGGGGACGCGGCCACTGCCCCGGCCGCCGGTGTGCCGCTGCAGGTTCGTGTAGATGGCGCCCGGCATCAGGGCGTTGGCGGTGATGTTGTCGTCGGCCCAGCGGCGGGTCGCCTCCACCGCGAACAGGACGTTGGCCGTCTTGGACTGTCCGTAGGCGAGCCACGGGCCGTAGGGGCGGAAGGCAAAGTTGACGTCGTCCCACACAATCGGTGACTGCTGGTGGCCGGTGGAACTCACCACGACGATGCGGGCGTCGCCGTCCGCGGCCAGCGCGCCGTGCAGGCCGGTGGCTAGGGCGAAATGGCCGAGGTGGTTGGTGGCGAACTGCCGTTCCCAGCCCTGCTCGGTGTACTGCTCGGGGCAGGCCATGACGCCCGCGTTGTTCACCAGTACGTGCAGCGGACCCTGCCAGGCGGCGGTGAAGGCCGTGATGGACGCGGGATCGGTCAGATCGAGGTGCACGGCGCGCACGTCTTGGTTGCCGGTCGATCCGGTGATGTCCTTGGTGACGCGTTCGCCCGCCGCCACGTCCCGCACGGCGAGGGTGACGGCCGCACCGGTGGCCGCAAGGGCGCGGGCCGTTTCCGCCCCGATGCCGGAGGAGGCACCGGTGACGATCGCGCGGCGGCCGGTGAGATCGATTCCTGACACGACCTCGCCGGCGGTGCTGGCGAAACCAAACGGGGTGGTGAGGGCGCTCACGAGGGGGCTCCTTGCTGAAAGGGCTGGATGGTGAAGCGGACAGAGTCGCTGCGGGCGGGCGGAAGGCGGTGCGGTCAGGGGATGAGCATCGCGTCCTGCTCGACTGGAGGCGTGCCGTCGTGCCAGGGCAGGACCTTGCCGAAGCGCACCAACTCGCCGTAGAGCGCGGGGTCGACGTGCTCGGCGAAGAGCAGATCGAGCACGGCCTCGGCGGCCCGGGCAGGAGGCTGGGCGTGGCTGTAGTCGCTGAACCACGGGCGCGAGGTTGCCGTGTCGACCATGCCGGGGCAGACGGCGGCGACGAGCGTGCCGTCTGCCAGGTCCCGGGCGCGGCGTTCGGCGGCGACGGCGCGCACGGCGGCGACCTGGGCCACCTTCGAGGGCACGTTGAGCCACAGCGGCCAGCCCGCCTCCTGCGCGTTCCTGTGGTGGATGGCGCTGCGCCACGACTCGACGGCGGACTCGACCTGGTCCAGGCTTGCGCCGTCGAACAAGTGGTGCAGCCGACCGTCGAGATGACCGAGGGTCCCCAGGCTGCTGGCCACGACGAGCAGGCGGCCGCCCGGGCGCAGCACGGAGCCGAAGGAGCGCAGGATCGCGTGGGTGGCGGTGTTGGAGACGTCGATGAACTCGTCGGCCCGCGCCGACTGCGACTCCTCGGGGAGCAGCCGGGTGACCGCGTTGGAGATGACGATGTCCACCCCTCCGTGGCGGACCCTCAGGTCCTCGACGAGACGGGCGATGGCCTCGGTGTCCGTGACGTCCAGGACCCGGCCCTCGACCCGGGCGCGGGTGGCGGACAGTTGAGCGACTTCCCGGGCGGCGTCCGCCACGCGCTGTTGACTGCGTCCGGTGAGCAGGACCAGGTCTTGCGGATCCATGCGGGCCGCGAGCCCCTCGACGACGGCCCGGCCGAGTCCCTGGTTGGCGCCCGTGACGAGGGCGATGCGTGAAGTGGTCATGCCTCCACGCTAGGAACCCGCCCTCCATGAGTCCAACGAGAGTTCAGAACAGCTAACATGCGTAAACGTCATGGACTTCACTGATGTGTCACTCACTGCGTTGCGCGTCCTGCGAGCTGTAGCCGAACAGGGAACCTTCACCGCGGCCGCGGCGTCGCTCGGCTACACCCAGTCCGCGGTCTCCCGGCAGATCGCCGCGATCGAGCGCGCGGCAGGCGCGGAGCTGCTGGAGCGGCGGCGCGACGGGGCCAGGCTCACGCCAGCCGGTCGCGTCGTCATGCGCCGCGCGACGATCGTGCTCGACGAGATCGCCGCGACCGCCAGGGAACTGTCGGGCCTGCCGGAGCAGACCGGAACGGTCCGGTTGGGATGGGTACCCAGCGTCGGCGCCGTGCTGCTGCCCCAGGCCCTTGCCGCACTGCGTGAAAGCGATCCGGGACTCGAGGTCGTCGGCCGCGAGGGCGGCACCCCGGCACTGGTCCGCGCGCTCCGGGCGGGCAGCTTGGATCTGGCCCTGCTCGCCTCGGCGCCACCGTTCCGCGCGCCGGACGCCGAGTCGCCTCCACTGTCCCTGCAGACACTCACCGAACGCCCTCTGCGCCTCGCCGTGCCCGCCACGCACCCTTTCGCCCGCGGCACCTACGTAGACGTGACCGATCTGCGGGGACAGCGCTGGATCGCCGGGCCCTCATCAGGAGAGGACCGCTTGATGGGCGTGTGGCCGGGCCTGGACGAGCGTCCCGACATCGCTTTCACCGCCCGCGACTGGCTGGCCAAGCTCCACCTGGTCGCCGCAGGGTGCGGGCTGACGACCCTTCCTGCCTCGCTCGTCTCCGCGGTACCTCCCGGCGTGCGGGTCCTCCTCGTCCGCGGCGGCCCGCAAGAACAGCGGCGCCTGCTCTTGGCCCGCTTGCCCGACCCGCCGACCCGGGCCGTGACACGTGTGGCCGCCGTCCTCCGCGCGACAGCACTCGACGCTCTCACTCCCCCTCCCCGCATGAGTGGTGCAGGGTAGCCCTCCGAGGCGGCCCTTGAGGCGCATCGGCCCGGAAGGCCTCGCCGCGGGGTTCAGTGCGGCATCGGCAGGCCTTCCAGAGGACGTCGTCGGTGTACCGGCGGCGGGCGTCGCGGTAGGCGTCCTGGACGGGGAGGTAGGACGGAGGCGTCCTCCTCCGGTGGAGCGGCTCGGCGATACCTCGGCGACCACGGCGGTTCGGTCGTGCATGCGGGCCGGCCGGACCACACCGCTGAACAGGGTGCGACCCTGCGGGTCACTGAAGGTGGTGGTCTTGATGATGTTCTGCTTCTTCTTGCCGGAGATGAACGCCGGGCGCGCGAGTTGCCGGACAGGGCAGGGTGGGGACAGGCCGTACGGGCCCCGGGCAAGCCTCGCGACTCACCCAACCCGTACGGCCGTTCTCATGTCACGGGCCGGTGGCACAGCACTCTTGATCGTCTTCTGAATGGCACCTAGGCTCTCATGTCCATGGAGACGGGGGAACCAGACCGCGGGCGGCGGGCATGGCACGACGGGCTGGTCAGGCGTCTTGCAGCCGCAGGTCTGCTGGCCGGGACCGGGCTGGTCGTTCTGGGCACGGTGTTCGTCGTACTGCCGGGGGTGGTGGTCGACCACGATCTCGCCGGGGCGAGCGTCGCCGCGCAGGATCGGCTGAAGGCGGTGAACGACGTCCGCACGACGCTTCTGCAGGTGGTCGGCGGCCTGGTCGTGCTCTTCGGCGCGTACGCCACCTGGCGGCAACTGCGGGTGAGTCAGGACGGTTTGCGCGCCACCCAGGAGGGCTACGTCACCGACCGATTCAGCCGGGCCGTCGACCAGCTCGGCAGCGACAAGCTGGATGTGCGCATCGGCGGGTTGCACGCGCTGTGGCGGATCGCGGAGCAGTCCGCCCGCGACCGCGAGGCCATCATCTCCATCCAGGCCGCGTACCTGCGTACACACCTGCCCTGGCCACCCGCCGGGCCGGAATCACCGGGGGCAGACGTGCCCATCAATGACCTCGCGCCCCTGGAGACCCGCGCCGCCGACGCCCAGGTGGCGCTGACCGCGCTCGGCGTGCTGTGCCAGCACCGGGAGCAGTCCTGGGTCAATCTCAGTATCACCGACTTGCGCCGGGCCGACTGCGACGGACTGTGGTTCCCCGAAGTCAACTTCGACCGCGCTTGCATGGAGGCGGCGGGCCTGTACCACGCCAATCTGACCCGGGCGTCACTGGTCTCGGTCAACCTGCGGCACGCCGACCTCACGACTGCGATTCTCCGGCGGGCTCGCTGCATCCTGGCCGACCTACGGGCCGCGAAGCTGGTCGAAACGGACTTGCGTGACGTCGACTTCACCGGGACCGACCTGCGCGAGGCAAACCTGCGTAAGGCCAACGCCCACGGCGCGGTCTTCCACCGCGCCGACCTCCGCATGGCCGACTTGCGCGGCACCGACTTGAGTACCGCCGACCTTGTCGAAGCACGCCTTACCGGCGCCCTGGCCAGCGAGCACACCCGCTGGCCCGCCGGCTTCGACCACACGGCCGCCGGAGTCGTCGACACCGATGACCCCGGACCCGAGCCCTCGCCCCTGCTTCAGCCGCCCGGGATGACGTGGCAGGCACCACCGCTGCGGTCCACTCCCTGACCAAGACGCGCCGGTCAAGACTACGGCGACCGCGATCCGCCTGACTGGGGTCACCTCTCCCCAGCGGCGTTTTGAACGCGCACAGGCCGCCGGGCAGATCCGGGAGCTGACATCGCTCCAGAGGTCGTAAGTCCGTCGCGGGCGATGCACGAAGCATCGCGTAGACAGCGGGCACGCACCGGCGGGTGCGGTCCGGCGGGGGTCTTCCTCGGCTGGCCACCGTGTGCGCCTCGCCGAGCGTGGACGCCCGGGCTCCGCCCGACCGCAGCCCGTTCGTCGTCAGCACCGCTCCGTGGACATCGTCGAGCACACGATTACTCTCTGTGTCCACTCGGACGGGTGATGTCAAGGGGCGCTGACATGGAGGTGCGGGTGGCATGAGGAGGGGCGCTCACACCCAAAAGGGTGCGCCCCGGAAGGAGGACACCGTGTTCCGCCATTCGACACGTATGTTCATAGCGGGTCTGTGCGCGCTGGCCGCAGCCGCGCCTGCGGCACCGGCTCTGGCCGGGGGCGCACCGCCCCCGGCGCCGCACACCGCCACCCGGGCTCTGCACACGCAGACGCTCACGGGCCTGGCCGCGGCGATGAAGGGTGAGGCGTACGCCTATGCCGCCTACAGCCTCTTCGCCGCCGAGGCCGACCGCCAGGGCCTGCCGGCCGTCGGGAGGCTCTTCCTCAGTACGGCGCAGACCGAACTGAACGAGCACCTGCGCGAGGCGGCCGCGATGGCTGGAACCGTCGGATCGAACGCGGCCAACCTGCGCCAGGCCATCAGCGGTGAGACCTACGAGCACCAGGTCATGTACCGCCGCTTCGCCGAACAGGCCCGCGCGGACGGGGACGTTCAGGCCGCGAATCTCTTCAGCGAGATCGCCGTGGACGAGGGACGTCACCGCGACGCCTTCCGCACCGCCCTCACGTCCACGACCACCGGCCGCGGCACCGTCCCCGCGCCCTGGAAGGCCGACGTGGTGTCGGTGCCCGCCGGACTGCCGAAGGTGAAGGCAGCCCGCACCAAGGCCAACCTGGACACCGCCCTGCACGGCGAGGCGCTCGCCCACGCCAAGTACATGCTCTTCGCCGCCCACGCCCGGCAGACCGGCAACACCGCGCTGGCCCGCCTGTGGGAGGGCACCGCCGCAGTCGAACTGCACGAGCACCTCGCCGGCGAGGCGGTCCTGGCCGGCCTGGTCCACACGACAAAGACGGACCTGCGCACGGCCGTCGCCGGGGAGCACAACGAGGCCACCACCGTGTACCCGACATTCGCCGAGCGCGCCACCGCCGTCGGCGACACCGCGGCCGCCCGCTACTTCCGCGACACCGCCGCCGACGAGGCCAGGCACGCCGCCGCCTTCCAGAAGGCGCTCGACAGGCTGCACTGACCGCCCCGGCCGACCCGGAAGACCGCGGTCCGCGTCACACGAGGCAGTCCGGTCCGCCCGACCCCCGTCGGCCGGACCGGACACGGCGCCCAAGGACGCTGGGCCGAGCTCAGGACCGCTGGTGCGCGCCCGGCCGGAGTGGGGGTCGTCGAAGCCGCGCGCACCATGCACTGACGAGGTCAAGGAACGCGTCGAGCGGGACCAGCCGTCCAAGACGGTCTCCCGACGTCAGAACCGGCCGGCTCTCGGCACTCATGGGGCCGGTCGGCCCACCGCGCGGGACGGAGGACACCTGCCCCGGCGCGCCGCTCCCCTTCAGGCTGGGAGGTACCGAGAGCCAAGAGCCGAGGAGCGGCGTCATGGTCCACTACGTGTACGACTTCCAGGACGGTGGCCGTGACCTGGCCGGCCTGCTCGGCGGCAAGGGCGCGAACCTGGCGGAGATGACCCGGCTGGGGCTGCCCGTCCCGCCGGGGTTCATCGTCTCCACCGAAGCCTGCCGCGCGTTCCTGGCCACCGGCGAGGAACCGGAGGGCCTGTCGGCGGAGGTCTCCCGGCATCTCTCGGCACTGGAGACGGGTGCCGGGCGGCTCCTCGGGCAGGGGGACGATCCGCTGCTGGTGTCCGTCCGCTCCGGGGCTCGTTTCTCCATGCCCGGCATGATGGAGACGATCCTCGACATCGGTCTCAACGACGACTCCGTGCTCGGCCTGGCCAAGGTGTCCGGCAACGAGCGCTTCGCCTGGGACTCCTACCGCCGGCTCGTCCAGATGTACGGCAGCACGGTGATGGGAGTCGACGCGGCCCTGTTCGACGAGGCCATGACCCTGCTGAAGGACGCCCGCGAAGCCCCCGACGACCTCCATCTCGACGCGAGCGACCTCGCATGGCTGGTGGAAACGTACAAGAACCTGATCCGGGACGAGACCGGCCATGACTTCCCTCAGTCTCCCGCCCGGCAGCTCCATCGGGCGATCCTCGCCGTGTTCGGGTCCTGGAACGCCGAACGCGCCGTGCTGTACCGGCGGCGCGAGCACATCCCGGACGATCTGGGAACGGCCGTCACGGTGCAGCGTATGGTGTTCGGCAACCTCGGCCACGACTCGGGCAGCGGCGTCGCCTTCACCCGTGACCCGGCGACCGGGCGCCCCGGCCTGTACGGCGACTACCTGCCGAGCGCCCAGGGCGAGGATGTCGTGTCGGGTGTGCGGGACGCCGCGCCGCTGGCCGAGCTGGAGCAGCTGGACCCGCACTCGTACCGGCAGCTGCGCGATCACGCACAGACGTTGGAGCGGCATTACCGCGACTTGTGCGACATCGAGTTCACCATCGAGCGCGGAACGCTGTGGATGCTGCAGACCCGGGTGGGCAAGCGCACGGCCGACGCCGCCTTCGCGATCGCCGCCCAGCTGGTGCAGGAAGGTCTCATCGGTTCCGACGAGGGCCTGGCGCGGGTGAGCGGTGAGGGGTTGGCCCGGCTGATGTTCCCGCGCTTCGACTCCGCCGCCACCGGTGAGGCGCTTGCCCGCGGTGTGCCGGCTTCGCCGGGCGCCGCGGTGGGCGCTGTCGTGTTCGACTCCGCGGAGGCCGTACGACGTGCCGCGGCCGGCGAGAAGGCGGTCCTGGTCTGCGAGGAGACGACGCCCGACGACCTGCCCGGGATGGTGGCCGCGCAGGCGGTGCTGACCGGCCGGGGCGGCAAGACCAGCCACGCGGCGGTCGTCGCCCGGGGCATGGGCAAGGTCTGCGTGTGCGGGGCGCGGGACATCACGGTCAACGCGGAGGCGCGGCGTTTCACCGCCCGTGACGGCCTGGTCGTCCCGGAGGGAACCGTCGTCTCGGTCGACGGTTCCACCGGTGACGTGTTCCTCGGGGCAGTCCCGTTGGTCGCGTCGGCGACCATGCGCTACCTGGAAAGCGGTGAACAGGCCGACAGCGTGGTCTCCGCGGTTGCCGGGGCGCTGGTCCACGCTGACTCGGTTCGGCGGTTGGAGGTGCGGGCCAACGCCGACACCCCCGAAGACGCTGCCCGGGCCCGGAAGTTCGGGGCCCAGGGGATCGGGCTGTGCCGCACCGAGCACATGTTCCTCGGCGAGCGGCGCAAGCTGGTCGAGGAGATGATCCTCGCCCGTACGGATGCCGACCGGGACCGCGCGCTGGTGGCTCTGCTGCCGCTTCAGCGGCGCGACTTCGCGGGCATCCTGGAGGCGATGGACGGCTTCCCGGTCACCATCCGGCTACTGGATCCGCCGCTGCACGAGTTCCTGCCCGACCGCACCGACCTGGCCGTCCGCATCGCCGCCGCCGAGGCCGCGGGCGGGCAACCGGACACATACGACGTGGAGTTGCTGGCAGCGGTGAACCGGATGCATGAGGAGAACCCGATGCTCGGCCTGCGGGGCGTGCGGCTCGGCCTGGTGGTTCCGGGACTGGTCGCGATGCAGGTGCGGGCGATCGCCGAGGCGGTCGTCGAGCGCACCCGAGCGGGTGGCTCCCCCCATGCGGAGGTCATGGTGCCGCTCGTCGGAGCCGTCGAGGAACTGCGGCTCGCCCGCGAGGAGGTGGCCCGCGTTCTGGCCCAGGTCGGTGAGGAGACCGGCACCCCCGTCCACTGTCCGGTCGGCACGATGATCGAACTGCCCCGGGCGGCGCTCACGGCCGGCCGGATCGCCGAGGAGGCCGAGTTCTTCTCCTTCGGCACCAACGACCTCACCCAGACCACGTGGGGCTTCTCCCGCGACGACGTGGAGGCCGCGTTCTTCTCGGCCTACTTGGACAAGGGCGTCTTCGCCGCCTCGCCGTTCGAGACGCTCGACCGGGAGGGGGTCGGCCGACTGGTCCACATCGCCGTCGACGAGGGTCGCGCTGCCCGACCGGACCTGGAGACCGGCGTCTGCGGCGAGCACGGCGGCGACCCGCGGTCCATCCACTTCTTCCACGATGTCGGCCTGGACTACGTCTCCTGCTCGCCATTCCGGGTTCCGGTGGCCCGTCTCGAGGCGGGCCGGGCGGCACTGACGGACATGGACACGAGTGACAGCAGGTGACAGAGGCCCACGGTCCCTTCACCGGCATGGACCCGACCGGCAGCGGAAGAGAGGCACGTCATGGCAGCCGGTGAGACGCGAGCACATCGGCGCGTCGAGGTACGCCCAGCTGGTGACCGACCCGGTCGAACCGGAACGCATCCGTGGCCTGCTGCAGCCCCGGGCGCCGACGGAACCTCTGGACCAAGCGGTGCGCATCCGCCCCGAGCTGGTCAACGGCGTCCTCCTCACGAAGACGGACGCACAGCGACGAGGACGGACGCACAGCGAAGACAGCCGGCTGACGTGCGCTGACGTGCCTGGCTGACCGGCCCGTGGCAGGGCGGCCTCGGTACGGCAACGGGGTGTGCCGAACTCCCATCGCTGCCACGCTCCCGGCGACTGGGACGCCTGCGCTCGGAGCCCAACAGGGGACCATCGGCCCTCCCAGTACGCGATCCAGGACCGGGCGGCCCTGCACCGAGCCCCATCGGCCCCTGTGAGCATGCCCCGGCCGGAGTCACCGTCGAAGCAGGCACAACGACGAGGAGGTGTTCCTCATGAGCGCCACGAAGCGGCTGTGGCGGTGGCGGAGCAATCCGCTGCGCCGACACGAGGACATCGTCGAGGCCTGGATCGTCCTGACGGTCTGGGTGATAGTCGCCGTCGCCGGCGCTGTCGCCGCACTGATGACGGCCCGTGCCGCCGAGCATGAGTTCGCCGAGCAGCGCGCCCACAGGCATGCCGCTCGAGCGGTCCTCCTTGCCGACGCGCCGCGCGGCACCACCGCTGACTGGTCGGGGGACGGCCGTGTCCGGGGCTCCGTGCACTGGACGGCCCCCGACGGCACCCCTCGAAGCGGGCAGACGCCGGTGGACAGCGGCCTGAAGGCCGGAGCCTCAGTGACCGTCTGGCAGGACGCTCAGGGCCGACTCACGCTCTCACCGCCGACGAGCCGTGCCGAAGGGCACGTCGAGGCCGCCCTCTTCGGTGCCGCGGCCGCCCTCGCCTCCGCGGCTCCGGTCTTCGGCGCGGGCGCCTGCGCTCGAGCACGGCTCGACCGGCGTCGCATGGCCCGATGGGAGCAGGAGTGGGATCTGGTGGGACCGCAGTGGGGCCCGAAGACGGGCTGAGCCGTACCCTCAGGGGCCACTCCCTCTCGCACCCGCTGGTGGGCGAAGCGGCCCTCGGTACGCAAGCTGGAGGATGAGGCGAGACTCATGAACGAGACGCTGTACCTCGGTCGAATCGCCGGCGTGCGGGTCGGCCTGAACTGGAGCGTTCTGGTCATCGTCGCCCTGGTGACGGTCGCTCTCGCGCGCGGCGAATTCCCTGCCGCCCATCCGGGCCACTCTGCCCTGCAGTACTGGGCTCTGGCCCTGCTGGCCGCGGTCGTCTTCCTCGCCTCGCTGCTGGCGCACGAGCTGGCGCACGCCGTGGTCGCCCGCCGCAACGGGGTGCAGGTCGACGGCATCACCCTGTGGATGCTGGGCGGCGCCGCGCGCCTGCACAGCGAGGCCGCGACCCCGGCCGCGGAGCTGCGCATCGCCGCCGTGGGTCCGCTCACCAGTCTGCTGGCCGGCGGTGTCCTCGCGGGCGTTGCCGCCGGACTGGACACGCTGCACGCCTCCGGGCTCGTGGTCGAGGCGGTCGCCTGGCTGTCCGCGATCAACATCCTGCTCGCCGTCTTCAACGCGCTGCCCGCCGCCCCGCTCGACGGAGGTCGGCTGCTGCGGGCGTACCTGTGGCACCGCACCGGCGACCGACTGCGGGCCACCCGCGGAGCCTCGGCGGCGGGCCGGGCACTGGGCTGGTTCATGGTGCTGACCGGCTTCGCCGCCGTATTGTTCGGACACAACCTGTCCGGCCTGTGGCCGGCGCTGGTCGGCTGGTTCCTTGTCACCGCGGCGACTGCGGAAGCCCGTCAGGCCGAGGTGCGGAGCGTGCTGGGCGGTGTCCCGGTCAGCCGCGTCATGACCCCGCACCCCGCCACGGTTCCGGACGCGGCGACACTCGCCGACTTCGTGGCCGAGGGTCCCTTCGGGCACTACCGCCATTCGGCCTTCCCAGTGGTGGCGGCGAACGGCTCGGTGGTCGGTCTGCTCACCGTGCGGCGTGTCGAGACGACGCCGGACCAGGCGCGTGCAGGCACGACAGTCCGGGAGGTGATGCGTCCTCTGGATGATGTCGTCATCGCCGCGCCCGATGAACCGGTGCTCGACCTGCTCCCCCGGCTGGAGGTGAGCCCCGTACGCCGCGCGGTTGTCCTGGACGAAGGACGCCTCGTCGGCATTCTCACCGTCGCCGACATCACCCGGGCCCTGGCGTGGCCTGCCGGGCCCGCGCAGGCCATGTCACGGGGCACCGAGCCGCACCTCACGAAGGAGGCGTCATGACGGACAGACCTCGGCCACTGGACGGACCACCGCACTGCCCGAGGGTCACGTCGAGGTATGCCACCGACCTCCTGGACGCCGAACCGGACATCACCGTGGTCGGCGACGCGGACACCGCCGAACACGCGCTCACCCGGGGCCCCGCCCTGCGACCGCACGTCGCCGTGCTCGACGTCCGCCTGCCCGACGGCGACGGCATCACGGTCTGCCGCGAGCTGCGCGACCGGATGCCGGAACTGGCGTGCCTGATGCTGACCTCCTTCGACGACGAGGAGGCCCTGCTGGACGCCATCATGGCCGGGGCGTCCGGATACGCGCTGAAGCAGATCAAGGGCTCCGACCTCGTGTCGGCGGTGCGTACCGTCGCCTCGGGGCAGTCGATGCTGGACCCGGCGACGACCGCCCGCCTCATGCGCTCCCTCAGGGCCGATCCGGCCGAGGCGCCGTCGCTGCCTCCGGAACTGGCCGCCCTGTCGCCCCGAGAACGCGACATTCTCACGCTGATCGGCGACGGTCTGACCAACCGCGAGATCGGCAGGAAACTGTACCTGTCGGAGAAGACCGTCAAGAACCACATCTCACGGCTGCTGGCCGAACTGGGCGTGCAGCGCCGCGTCCAGGCGGCGGTCCTCGCCTCCCACTTGGACCAGCACGAATCCGACCCCCACGACTCCCACAGAGACACGGACCGTTCCTCCCGCTGAGAGTCGCCGGCGTCAGGCTGCAGTGAGCAGGTTCTTCACCTCGACGACGTCGAAGATCCCCTCGACCTCCGCCACCAGCCGGGCCAGTGTCGCCGAGGACATCCGCCCAGTCAGCTCCACGATGCCGTCGTGCACGGCCACCTCGACGTTTTCCCGGTCACCCGGTGGGCAGCACGCGGCGATCGTTGCCTCGACCTCCGTCCGGATACCGGCGTCGTCTCTGATGAGCGACTGCAACAGCGCATCGCGGCGTACGACGCCCACCAGGCGGCCATCGCGGCCGGTGACAGGCATCCGCTTCAACCGGGACAGCGCGGCGAGCCAGGCCGCCTCGGCGACGGTCGCGCCCGGCAGCACCGTGATCGCGGGACTTGTCATCAGGTCGGCGGCCAGGTCGCCACGCGCCTTGCCATGGATCCGGCGCTCGCGCAGCCTGCCGATACGGCCGGGCCGGTGACCGGATGCCTCGAAGGCGACCTTGGCCAGCAGGTCGGACTCCGAGACGACGCCGACCACATGGTCCTCGGCATCCACGACCGGGAGCACGCCCACGTGCTCGCGCGCCAGCGAGCGGGCGATGTCGCGGTACGGCAGGTCTTCGCGCAGGGAGGCGACGGGCACGTCCATCACGTCCCGTACCAGCGGCAGTCCCGGTTCGGGCGCGGACGCGGAGTGCGGCGTGAGCGGGGTGGACGGAAGTGCGGGGCGGGCCGTGGCGCTCGGCAGAGCTTGCGCTTCAGTGCCTGCGTGCTTGGACGCGGCCGTGGCCACGGCACCCAGGTAGCGAAGCAACGTGTCCTGCCGTGCTGTTTCGCCGGGGCTCGAGGGACGGGAGGACACATCCCGCCGGACCTCGGCCCCCGCGGAGAAGTTCTCGTGCTCGTTCACGGCGACCTCCAGACTCCGTCGAGTTGCCTACCCCCAGTCTTTCGTTCCCTCTTCCCGTGCCAAGAGCCGAACGGCCCTGGCGGAACGGCGTGACGGCCCTGTCCGATGCGGGCCGGAACGGCAACGGTGAGACTGGAAGAGAAGCCGACCGGCAGGAGGCCGTCCATGAGCCTGCGGGAGTTCCTGGAGCGGTTCCGTGCGGTGGGCACGCCGGGAGGATCCGCCACCGGCGTGCCCACCGACCGTACGACGGAACGCGCCGCGGAACTGGAACCCGCCCTCGCCCGGCTGGCAGATGTTCAGCAGGAGGCGGCGCAGATCCGGGCCGCTGCTGAGCAGGAGGCCGAGGCCCTCCGTCAGAACGCCGCGCGAGAGGCGGCACGCATGGTGGAAGCCGCGCGGGAGGGTGCTCCCGAGGTTCGCCAGCAGGCCGCGGAACCCCTCCTGCGGGAGGCTCGGCACGAGGCGAAGGCCCTCCGCGCCGCCGGAGACCGCACTGCCTCGGCGCTCCGTGAGCGGGCCTTGGAGCGGATGCCCCACCTGGTGGATCTCGCTGTGGCCGACGCCCTGCGCCTCACAGGCGGGAGGTGGGAAGAGCCGTGACTGCCGGGTGGGTCGCCGGAGCGGTGCGCGCGAAGGCCCTCGTCGGCCGGTATCCGGGCACTGACGGGGTGCGGGAGATCGCGCGTGGTCCGACGCTCGGTGACGCCCTGCAACGCGTGGCGACGACGCCCTATGGGAGGTACACGCGGACGGCGGCGGACTTGCGTCAGGCGCAGCGGGCGGTGTCCGCCACCCTGCTGTGGCATCTGCGGGTACTCGCCGGCTGGCTGCCCCGGGGCGGTGCCCGCCTGCTGGTTCCGCTCGCCGCCGGGTTCGAGATCGCCAACGTGGCCTCCCGGCTGCCTTCAATCGACGGCCGCCGCGCGGAGGTCCCGGAGCCCTACCGGCTCGGCGCGCTGGAGACCGCCTGGCGCAGTCTGGAGAGCGCCGGGACACCCGCCGAGACACGGGCGGCGCTCACGGCCTCGCCCTGGGGCGACCCGGGCGGCGACACGCCGTGGGCCCTGGTCACCGGCATGCGCATGGCCGCCGCGCGCCGCACCGCTGTCGCCGTACAGCCCGCGCGCCGCTGGGCCCGGGGACGCGCTGTCCTGCTGGCGGCTCGTGAGCTGTTCGTGCATCACCGCTCTCTTCCGGAGCCCGTACTGCGCGACGCGGCGCGCCTGCTCGCAGCGCGGGTGACGGCCGCCGCCACGTACCAGGAGTTCCGCGAGCGTCTGCCCTCGTCCGCGGGTTGGGCCCTGGAGGGCATCGACGAGCCGGGTGAGCTGTGGCGGGCGGAGGTGCGCTGGTGGCGGACGGTGCAGGCGGACGGCGCGGCGCTGGTGCGTGAGGGCCGGTACGGGCCCCGAGTGGTCGTCGGTGCGGTGGCGCTGATGTCCGTGGACGCCTGGCGGGTGCGGGCGGCGCTGGAGTCGGCGGCGCGCGGGGGACGGCCCGGGGAGGTGTTCGATGCCCTGGTCTGAGGCGGTGACGCCGGTCCGCATGCGCCGTGTTGCGGTGATCGTGCCGCAGGCGGCCCTGCGGGAGGCTCTGGTGCGGATCGCCGAGGAGGGCTGCGTGGAACTGGACCGCGCCGAGGAAGCGGCTTCTGGGGCGGCGGCCGTGCGACTGCAGCGGTTGCGGGGACGGGGCGCAACAGTCGGCCCCGAAAGCGCCGCCACAGCGCTCTTGGCTGCCGCCGCGCCCGATCTCGACCTGCTCGAACGCAAAGAAGATGTCGCGCTCCTGGCGGGCGAGGCCCAGTTGGAGGAGCGTGCGGAGGGCGCGGTACGGCAGGGAGAGGTGGCCGCGCTGGCCGGGTGGTGCCCGGCCTCCGAAGTACCCCGCGTCGCGGGACGGCTGGCCGCTGCGGGAGGCGCGCTGCTGCCGCTGCCGTCCCCGCGCGGAACCGATCCGCCGACGCTGCTGCGGCCGGGCCGGGCGGCCTCCTTCACCCCGCTGGTGACCACGTACGGGACGCCCGCCTACGCGGACGTCGATCCCTCGTGGCCGGCGGGCCTCACTTACGTCGCGATGTTCGGGATCATGTTCGGCGACGTGGGGCACGGGGCGCTGTTGGTGCTCGGTGCGGTCGCGCTGCGCCTCGGGTGGCCGCGCCGGTTGGCCGGGGTGCGCCGGCTGTGGCCGTTCCTCGCGGGTGCGGGCGTCGCTTCCATGGTGGCCGGGGCCGCCTACGGCGAGTTCTTCGGACCGACGGGCCTGCTGCCGGTGCTGTGGCTGAGCCCACTGGAGAGTCCTGCCCGTCTGCTGGCCGCCGCCGTGGTGTTCGGTGCAGGTCTGCTGGCCCTCGCACACGCCGCCGGGGCGGTGAACCGGGTGCGTGAGGGCGGCTGGGTCTCGGCCCTGTATGCCGCGTCGGGCTGCGCCGGGCTGCTGTTCTACCTGGGGCTCGCTCTGGCCACGGCAGGCCTGGTCCTGCACCGGCAGGCCACGGCCGTCGCCGGAGCCGCTCTTGCCGTGACCGGGCTGGCGCTGGTGGCGTCCGGCCTGTTCCGGACCACTGCGGGCGGTGGTGCGGGTCTCGCCGAGACGGTGGTACAGCTGTTCGACGTCGTCGTGCGGACCGGCACCAACACACTCTCCTTCGCCCGGTTGGCCGCCTTCGGCCTGACCCACGCCGCCCTCGCGGATCTGGTGTGGCGCGGTACGACCGGCCTGGCCGGGCGTGGGGCCGCCGGAGTCGCGGGCGCCGCCCTGCTGTTCGTCGTGGGCACGGCCGTTTCCTTCGGTCTGGAAGCCCTGGTGGCCGGTGTGCAGGCGCTGCGGCTGGAGTTCTACGAGCTCTTCTCCCGGCTCTTCGAGACGGAGGGCCGCCCGTTCCGTCCCTGGCACGTTCCCCTGGCGGAGCCTGCCGATCCCGCTACGAAGGTGATCCCATGCTCACCTGGCTGATCGTCCTTCCCGTCCTGGTCGCGGTGCTCGGCGCCGTCCGGCTGCTCCAGCGGCACCGGACCAGACACGCCTTCCGCTGGCTCCTGGGCACGAACCTCGCCCTTCTGGGCGGTGCCCTGATCGTCCTCGCCACCGCGCTGGCGGGGCCGGCACAGGCCTCGGCACAGGCCGCCGGGTCCGGTGTGGTCAACGGATCTGCCTTGATCGGGGCGGCCATCGCGGTGGCCGGCGCGTCGATAGGAGCCGCGATAGCCGTCGCCTACACGGGCGCCGCGGCACTGGCGGCGTTGAGCGAACGACCGGAGATGTTCGGCCGGGCCATGGTGATCGTCGGTCTCGCGGAGGGCATCGCGGTGTACGGGCTGGTGGTCGCGATCCTGCTGATCGGAAAGGCATGACGATGGCCACCGTGGCCGCCATCGGCACCGGGACCAGCGTGTCCGGTCTGGCGCTGGCGGGGGTCGACCTGCTCGTCGCGGAAGACCCGGACGCCGTCCGCCAGGCCTGGCGGACGCTGCCCCGCACGGTCGGCCTCGTGATCCTCACGGCCGAGGCCGCCGAAGCGCTGGGCGGCGCGGCGACCGCGCCGGACCCGTCCAGGCCACTGACGGTGGTGATGCCCGGATGACCGCCTCCGTCGACGCGCTGAGCCCCGTACGCGCCGAGTTGCTGCGCGCGGCACGGGCCTCGGCCGACGCCGTACGGGACCGCGCTCAGGCCGATGCGGAGGAAACCCTGCGCTCAGCCCGCGCCACGGCCGAGGCGGTGCTCGCGCGGGCCCGGGACTTCGGCAGAGCCGACGGTGCCGCCGAGGCGGCTCGGGAACGGGTGCGGGCGGTCCAGGATGCCTGGGCGGCTGAACTGGCGGCCAGGGCTGAGGTCTACGCGGCTCTCAGAGCTGCGGTCCGCGCAGGCGTGCGAAGGGAATTCGCGGAGGACGCGTCTGTGCGGTCGCGCTGCGCGCAGGCGGCACGGAACCTGTTGGGTCCGCAGGCGCGGGTCACGGCAGCCCCGCAGGGCGGGGTGACGGCCGAGGTGCCCGGCCGCCGGGTCGACCTGTCGGCGGACGCCCTCGCCGACCGTGCCCTGGACCGGCTCGGTGCCCGGGCCGAGACGTTGTGGGCGCCGGCATGACCAGCTCCGGCAACCCTTCGTCGGACTCGTCGGACAGGCATGCGCTTGCGCAGATCACGTCCGGCTCTACGCCGGACGGCGCGGACCGCCCACGGATCCTTCGTGTCGCCGGCCCTCTCGTGGAGATCACCTGCCCGCCCACGGTGGCCATGCACGACCTGGTCATGCTGGGTGCCGCCGGGCTGCCGGGCGAGGTGGTCGCCATCCACGGCGACACGGCCATCATCGAGGCGTACGAGTACACCGGCGGACTTGCGCCCGGGCACCCTGCGGAGCCCCAGGGCCGCCCCCTGTCAGTGCGACTGGCACCGGATCTGCTCGGCGGCGTGTTCGACGGGCTGCTGCGCCCTCTGGCCGACATCGGCGACCTTCTCACGGCGGGCGGACCGACGACCGGCGAACCGGACCGACGCAGCTGGTCCTTCACACCGAGAGTGGCCGAGGGAGCGCCGGTCGCGGCCGGTGACGTCCTCGGGGAGATCCGCGCAGGCGTGCCGCTGCGGCTCCTGGTGCCTCCGAACCTGTCGGGTGAGGTGACTCGGATCGCGGCGGCGGGCGATCACCGCTCGAACGACGTGCTCGCCGTGGTGGGCGGCCAGGAAGTGCGGATGGAGCAGTCCTGGCCGGTGCGCAGACCCCGACCGGTCGCGCGGCGGCTGCCGGCGGACGTGCCCCTGAACACCGGGCAGCGGGCCGTCGACCTGCTCTTCCCGGTGGCACGTGGCAGCACGGTCGCCGTGCCCGGCGGCTTCGGCACCGGCAAGACCATGCTGCTGCAGCAGATCGCCAAGTGGTGCGACGCCGACGTCATCGTCTACGTCGGCTGCGGCGAACGGGGCAATGAGATGGCGGACGTCATCGAGGAGTTGGAGGAGCTGACCGATCCGCGTACCGGGGGCCGTCTGGCCGAACGGACCGTGACGATCGCGAACACCTCCAACATGCCGATGATGGCTCGCGAGGCCGGCGTGCACACGGGCGCGACGGTCGCCGAGTACTTCCGCGACATGGGCCTCGACGTCGTTCTGATCGCCGACTCGACCTCCCGGTGGGCGGAGGCGTTGCGCGAGTTCGCCTCCCGTATGGGCGAACTCCCCGCCGAGGAGGGCTATCCGGCGGGGCTCGCCTCGCAACTGGCCGCGTTCTACGAGCGGGCCGCCGCCGTGCGTACCCTCGGCGGCGCGACCGGCTCGGTCACGGTGATCGGCGCGGTGTCTCCACCGGGCGGTGACCGCACCGAGCCCGTCACCGCGCACACCGAGCGCTTCGTGCGCTGTCTGTGGAGCCTGGACCGCGATCTCGCCTACGCACGCCACTACCCGGCCGTGTCCTGGTCGGAGTCCTTCTCCCGGGACGCCGCCACGCTGGCCGCCGCCCATGCGCGGGCCGGTGACGCCGAATGGGCCGAGCGGCGCGGACGTGTGGCGCGGCAGCTGGCGGAGGCGGACCGGCTGGCCGACCTCGTCGAGCTGGTCGGGATCACGGCGCTGCCGCCCCGGGAACGGATCAGTGTGCTCGCCGGACGGTTGCTGCGCGAGGCTGCGATCCAGCAGAACGCGCTGTCCCCGGCGGACGCGTACAGCGCGCCCGGGAGGACGGCGGCCCTGGTGGGGGCCGTGCTGACGGTTGTCGACCGCTGCCTGGAACTGGTGGACTCCGGCATTCCCGCGGATGTCGTCGAAGCGGTCGACTTCACCCCTCTGCTGCGGGCGCGTGAAACGGCGGGCCCCGCCGAGACCACTCCGGTGGCCGCGGCCCGCGACACCGTGCTGGCCCGGCTCAAGGAGGCGGCATGACCGGCGCCGTGGGCATCGAGTACGCGGGGGTGCGGGATCTGCGCGGTCCGCTCCTGTTCGTCGAGGGGGTGAGCGGGGTCGGGTGGGACGAGTTCGCCACGATCGTCCTCGACTCCGGTGAACGACGGCACGGCCTGGTCCTGGAAGTGGATCGCGACATCGCGGTGGTGCAGGTCCTGGAAGATACGGCCGGCATGAACCGCACCGGTACCCGCGTCGCCTTCTCCGGCACGCCACTGCGGATCCCGGTCGGGACCGGATGGCTGGGACGGGTGTGCAACGGGCGGGGCGAGCCGGCGGACGGAGGACCACCGGTGCTGGGCGGGTCGTACGCGCTGGTCGGCGGCGCGCCGATCAACCCGGTACGCCGGGAACCGCCCAACGAGGCGGTACTCACCGGCGTGGGTGCCGTGGACGTGCTCACCACGCTGGTGCGGGGCCAGAAGCTGCCGGTGTTCTCGGCGGCAGGGCTGCCGCACCTGGAACTGGCCGTGCAGATCGCGGCCCAGGCGACGTGCGGAGGTGAGCCGTTCGCCGTCGTGTTCGCCGGTATGGGACTCACCCATGCCGACACGGCGTTCGTCCGCGACGGACTGGCGGCACGCTCGGCCGCGAGGGAACTGGTCCTGCTTCTCAACACCGCCGACGACCCGGTGATCGAACGGCTGCTGACCCCGCGACTCGCCCTGACCGTGTCCGAGCACCTGGCGTTCAGCGAGGGCCGTCACGTCCTGGTGGTCATGACGGACATGACGGCCTATGCGGAGGCGCTGCGCGAGGTGTCCGCCGCGCGTGGCGAGATTCCGGCCCGCCGGGCCTATCCCGGATACCTCTACAGCGACCTCGCGTCCCTCTACGAACGCTGCGGCCGTATCAGAGGGCGGCCGGGGTCGGTGACGATCCTGCCAGTGCTCACCATGCCCGCGGGCGACATCACCCACCCCGTCCCGGACCTCACCGGCTACATCACGGAGGGCCAGATCGTGCTGTCCGCCGAGGTGCAGGCGGCAGGTACGTATCCGCCCGTGGATCCGCTGGCCTCGCTGTCGCGGCTGATGCGCAAGGGAACCGGAGCTGGACGCACCCGTGCGGACCATGCCGCCGTCGCGGCGCAGTTGATCGCCGCGCTGGCCCGGTCCCGGCAGGTGCGAGAGCTCGCCGACCTGATCGGACGCTCGGCGCTCAGCCCGACGGATCTCCGCCATCTGGACCTGGAGAACGCTTTCCGGCACCGGTTCCTGGCGCAGAGCACCGATGAGAATCGGTCGCTGGACGACTCCCTGGACCGGGCCTGGGAGGTGCTGCTGACGCTGCCGCGCAGCCAGCTCGGCATGCTTCCGGCCGACCTGCTCGACGCCCACGCTCCGCCGCAGGACCAGGAGGCACGGTGAGTCCGCGGGCGCGCCGGGTCCCGGCCGGACGCGCCGGGCGCCTTCGGCTGCGTCGCAGTCTCGCCACGGCGGTTCGCGGAGCGGACCTCCTGGAACGCAAGCTCCGGCTCCTGCTGGACCGGGAGCGCATGGCACGACAAGCGGCTGAGGACGCGGACCAGATATGGCGACGGAAGCTGGCCGAGGCGGAAACGTGGCTGGTGCGCGGTGTGCTGATCGGCGGCGAACGCGCGCTGGCCGAGGCAGCGCCGGTGGAGCGGGCGCGCGTCGACGTCCAGTGGGGCGCGCTGATGGGCGTGCGTCACCCGGCAGCGGTGGGCTGGACGGACCCCGTCCGCTCCCCGTGGGAACAGACCCCGTCCAACACCGCACTCGCGCACGCCGAGACGGCCTACCGTGCCGCGGCCCGTGCCGCGGCGGAACTCGCCGCCCACCAGGCAGCCGCCGAGCTTCTTGCCGCCGAGGCGGTACGGACACGGCAGCGGGTCCGTGCCCTGCGCCGGCACTGGATCCCGCGGCTGCAGGGCGAACTGGCCGAGGCGGAGCTTACGTTGGAGGAGGCGGAACACGAAGAAGCGGTTCGACGACGCTGGGCCGCCGGGCACGGCGCCCCTGAGGCCGAACAGGCCACGCCTCGGGACCTGAGGTCCCCTTCGTCCTGAGCGTCCCCGTCGGACTGGGGATCAGGCAACCAAGACCCCCTCGGCGGCGATCACCATGTCCGATGTCACTAACACCGACCTTCACGAAGTGGCCATGGACATGTCCTACGTCCAGGAGGACATGCGGGCTTCAGCCTCCTCGTCCGCGACCTCCCACCGGGCCGGGGCTTCCTGGTCGCCGCGGGCCTCAGTCCGGCTCCATGTAGGGGCGGCGGAAGACCGGGGCCTGGCCGGGGCCCCACGGACGTACGGCCGTCAGCGCCTGGGTGACCGCGGACTCCAACGAACCACCGGTGCCGACCGCGACGGCATCGGGCCATGGGGGTTCCCTGGCCGCCATGGCGGCGGCGACCTCAGGGCCCGCGTCGGACGCGCCGGGGGCGCGCGTCTTCAGGCGGGCTGCTGAGACGTCGCCCGGTACGTGACAGTGCAGGGCCACCAGGTCGGCGCTGGTGCGGTCGGCCACGCGCAGGGCCGCCTCACGCTGTCCCGCATCGGACCAGGTGGCATCCAGGACCACGGACTCGCCGGCGGACAGCAGGGCAGCTGCGCGCTCGAGCAGGGCGCCATAGGTTCTGGCCGTCCATTCGGGTGTGTACAGGCCCTCGCCGTAGCCGGCCGCCGCGGACTGCTCCGCGGGAATGCCCGCCAGTTCCTTGCGGAGGCGGTCGCTGCTGAGCAGGGTGACCCCCAGCCGGTCGGCCAGCGCTCCGGAGAGTGTGGACTTCCCGCTGCCGGGCAGTCCGCCGACGAGGGTGAGGCCGACCGCGGAGGTGCGCAGGTGGCGCAGCGCCATGGAAGCAAGCCGCCTCGCCGCCACCTCGGATCCGGGCGCGCCCTGGCAGGCCTGGATCAGGGAGACCTTGGCGCGGACGTACGCGCGGTAGGCGATGTAGTGGTGCCACAGGGACGGGGGCGCCGGGTCACCGGAATACTCGCCGTACTGGGCGAGGAAGTACGCCGCAGCCTCCGGGGCGCCGAGCTGTTCCAGGTCCATGGCGAGGAAGGCGGCGTCGTCCAGGCCGTCGAGGTAGCGGAGACGGTCGTCGAACTCCAGGCAGTCCAGGACGCGGGGGCCGTCGTCGAGGCAGAAGATGTCGTCGGCGAGCAGGTCGCCGTGGCCGTCGACCACCCGTCCCTGCTCGATGCGGGCGTCGAACAACGGCTTGCGACCGGCGAGGTACCGGCGCACCAGCCGCTCGACCTCCGTCGCCCCGTCGAGCACGAGGCCGTCGGCGGCCAGCGCGTGGATCTGCTCGAAGCCGGCCTCCCACCGCGCTGACAGCGCGTCACGCGTGCCCTGCTCGGCCACGTCGCGGCCGCGGGGCGCGTCCGCGTGCCACGTGGCGAGGTGCCGGGCGACGGCCCGGAGGACGTCGTCGACGGCGGCCCCTGCTCGGACCAACCGGGAGAGACGGCGGTTCTCCGGCATGCGGCGCATCACCACGAGTGGTTCAGGCGCCGTCGCGTCAGGGCTGCGGAACTCGCCCACTCCCAGGTAGACGTCGGGGGCGAAGCGGCGGTTGAGGACGACTTCGCGCTCGCAGGCCGCTTGGCGGGCCGTCACCGTGGTGTAGTCCAGAAATCCCAGATCCACCGGTTTCTTCACCTTGTAGGCCCGGTCGCCGACGAAGAACAGCGTCGCGGTGTGGGTCTCGCACACCTCGGCGCGTGAGGGAGCCACGCCGTCGTTCCGGGCATCCGACGTGGAAGTGGACGTGTCGGCCCGCGACGCGCGGAGGCGGGGCTCAGTCATGGGGAACGACAGCGACTGGGCAGCGTCCGTGATGGACGGCGGCCTGCGCCACCGGGCCAAGGTGGGGTGCCAGGTCCCCACGATGTCGGCGCCGGCCCACGACCAACAGTGCGGCGCCCTCCGCCGCCTGTACGACAGCCCTTGCCGGACTTTCGAGACGGACGCTGTCGGCGACGTCCACCTGCGGATACTTCGCCCGCCATGGATACAGCGCTTGGCTCAGCTGCTCGTGCGCCTCTCCCGTCATCCGCGCGCTGATCCCGTGGTCCACTCCCCTGGGCACTCGTGCGTGGAGCGGCACGCGGCGGCCGTGGACGGCGAGGAGCGGGACGCCTCTGGCCGCAGCGGTGTGGAAGGCGAAATCCAGCAGATCGTCCGAGGATCCGCGCAGGTGCAGCGCCACAACGACACGGTTCGCGGGCTTCGCAGGGCTCCCCTGGTCGCCGGGTTCGCAGCGCACCAGCACCACGGGCCGCTCGGCCCGCGCCACCACAGGCATGCCGATGTCCCCCAGGAAGTAGCTCACGACGGGTTCCAGTCCCTGGGAACCGAGGACGGTCATCTCCGACTCCGAGGCGGCTTGAAGCAGCGCGTGCTGGGCGTCGTCGGCCACCAGGTTCCCGGCGACGGACAGGCCTGGGTGCCGTGCTTGCAGCTCCGCCTGCGCGGTATGGACGAGTCGCTTCGCCCAGTAGTTCTGATCGACTTCCGCGGGAACGCGGGTCGGTTCCGGTGCGAGCATCGGCCACGCGTGCAGCAGCCGCAGGGAGAGTTTGCGCCTCTCGGCCTCGTCTGCGGCCCACCGTGCGGCCGCCAGACTCTCGGGCGAGCCGTCGAGGCCCACGGTGACGACCGGTTGCATGGCGGTGGCCTCCGTCTCGTACGAAGCTGGGGGAACGGTGCACGGGTCCGGCTGTGTGGATGGCCCGGACGTCGCCTGTCGGACCATGCGCGACGGGTTCTCCCATTCGAGGATCCCCTGATCCGCTTCATGGCGCATGTGGACGCGTGAGCTGGGCCAGAGCCGTGGCACGCGGCGGGAGAGGAGACGGATACGGTGACGATTCCGCTGGTGGTCGGCGTCGACGGATCCAACGCCAGCCTGGAGGCGGTGGAGTGGGCCGCCGCCGAGGCGGCTCGGCACGGGGTCCCGCTCCATCTCCTGCACGCGGCGGCCGGCGAGCAGGAAGCGTCCGACGTGATCAGCGCTGCCTCGGCCCGTGCCGGCAAGAGGGCTCCGGGGGTGCGGCTGTCCAGCGAGGTGTCGCACGAGGACGCGGCCTCCGCCCTGGTCGGCCACGGGCGCAACGCCTTCGCGCTGGTGCTCGGGGACAGGGGACTCGGAGATCTTCCCGGCATGCTTCTCGGCTCGGTCAGCCTCGCCGTGGCGGCACGCGCTGACTGCCCGGTCGTGGTGGTCCGGGGCACCGCGGAGCATCGCGCTGCCCGGTTCGGAAGCGTCGTCGTGGGTGTCGAGGACGGGGAGGGCAGCGGCACGGCCGTGGACTTTGCGTTCCGCGAGGCCCAGGTGCGGCACAGCCGACTCGAGGCGGTGCATGCGTGGAGCGCACCGTCCGGTGCCTGCACGACACCGCAGGCCTCGTCCTGGCTCCTGGAAGCCCATCGGCGTCCGCCGGCGCAGGTGCTCGACGACGCTCTGTGCCGGCCCGCGGAAAGGTACCGCGACGCCGAGGTGTGCCCGCGTCTGATCGAGAAACCGGCACGCACAGCACTGTTGGAGGCCGCGTCAACGGCGGATCTGCTGGTCGTGGGTGCCCGGCGGCGACTTGGACATCCGGGCCTGCAGCTCGGCCTGATCAACCACGCGCTGTTGCATCACGCACCGTGTCCCGTCGCCGTCGTCCCACAGATGTGACCGCCACAGGACCGGAGAGACGGATCGCCGTCGGCTTCCGGGACCGGTCGCCGACCCCACGGGGACCTTCGGCCCTGTGACCGAGGACCGCCGGCGTCCGATCGTGAAAGGGCCAGGGGACCGGTCGGCGGCCTGCTGGCCGACACCAGGTTCCGAGACATCCCATGCGTCCCGCTGACACCACCTCGGCGCCGCTGCCTGTGGCCGGGCTGAGCAGGACGCGGAGGCCAAGGAGTAAGCGATGTCGCACACAGGTCAGTGGAAGGTACATCTCGACCTCTTCGAGGAAGACGACGGAACGACGAAAGCACATCTGGTGCTGAACACCGGCGCCACGGCCCTCGCAGGGCACGGAACCGCACACTGCAATCCGTCGGATACGAACGTGCCGGAGATCGGCGACGAGCTGGCGGCGGGCAGGGCCATGATCGACCTCGCTCACCAGCTGATGGAGGCCGCTGGACGCGACATCGAAGGCATGGCTGCCCGGGGCAGCACTCGCCGGACCGTCGAACGAACCCTGTGAACCGGAACCGGTTCACAGGGTCCCGGTAGGTGTATCCCGGGCGCCGTCCGTCCGGAACTCGATCCGCGCGGTGGCCGAGACCACGCCGTCGACACCACGGCACAACCGTTCGATGACAGGAATCAGACTCTTGGCCTGGACGGTGCCGGTGGGGGGTCACCCGCCCGTCGCAGACCTCTGCTGTCATGTCCCGGGGACCGATTCCCAAGGTGCGCCGCAGGAGATCTCCGGTGATCTCCTCCTTGCAGGGCGTGGCGGAGAGGTGAGCTCAGCCGTTGCCTCGAGAACCATCGCGACGGGGCGTACCGCGAACCAGCCGGAAACCCGCCGCTCCGGACCCGGTGGCGTGTCGCGGCGCCGGCTTGGCAGTGCGACGGTATTCACAGGGGGCTCGCGCAGCCGGACGGCGAAGGCGGTGACGGCGATGGAACTCCCACCGGTGGCCGGAGTCGACGGATCGGAGTCCAGCTTGACGGCGGTCGACTGGGCCGTGGACGAGGCGGCACGTCACGGGCTGCCCCTGCACCTCGTCCATGCCTCCCTGGGGGAGTCGTACGAGGCAGCCGAGCCGTCCTTCAGCACCGACCGCCCGGCCGAAGAGGTCATCGATGCAGCCCGTCGGCCCCACAAGGAGGAGCCGGGGTCGCTCGCCGACGGCGATCTGCCGTGCGGCCGGAGATGTGGGGCTCCGCGCTGGAAAGGAACGCCGCAATGGCCGCTACAGCCACGAACAACCGTCCCGGGCGGCGACTGCTCCATCAAGTCACCGAAGTCGCGTCGACCATCGGCAAGGCCGCGGTGGCGACGGGCAAGGCCACGGCCGACGCCGTGCGCCACCCGGGAACAACGGCCGGGCGTGCCCGCAGTACATCGCAGGCGCTGCCCTTGATGTGGGAGTCGGTCAAGCCGGTGCTGACCGGCCATGTGACCGACTGGCACCGGGAATACGCCTACACGCTCGGGGAACAGGCCTTCGTCTACGGGTTCCCTTACATCTGCAATGCCGGGCTCCGCCACCGGTGGGTGACCCTGGAGCCCGACACCGACGCGACGCCGTACGCCCCCGTCAACCACTTCTGGCACGCCCGGAAGCTCTTCGACGCCTCCGATCGACAGGGCTTGTGCCCCAACAACGACACGCTGTACTCGTTCGCCTGGGTGGACCTGAGCGAGGAACCCGTCATCCTCTCGCACCCGGACATGGGGAAACGGTACTTCACCTTCGAACTGGTCGGCATCACCTCCGACAACTACGACTACGTGGGCGGGCGCGTTACCGGCCCGAACGCCGGTGATTTCGCCCTCCTCGGGCCGGGATGGAGCGGGGACCTCCCCGAAGGGGTGCGTCGCACGACGACCGCACCCAGCCCCTGGATCCTCATCGTCGGCCGGACCCTGGTCGAAGGCGAGCAGGACCTCCCGAAGGTCCACGCACTCCAGGATCGGTACCGGTTGGTCCCGCTCCACCTGTTCGGAAGAACGGGAGCGCAGGTACCGGCGCGGCGCGACGTGCTGGAACCGATCGACGCGGCAAGGGACCCTCTCGGGCCGTGGAAGACCCTGAACGCGATGCTGGCCGAGAATCCGCCGCCGCCGCACCACGAGGTCCTGCTCAAACAGTTCGCGGAGATCGGCATCGGGCCCGGCATCGACGTCGAAGCCCAGCCCGAAGCCGTCAAGCAGAGCCTGGTGCGGGCCGCGGCCATCGGTGTACCCATGCTCGAAAAGCAGCTGCTCAGTGGGGAATGGGCGCATGTCGTCAACGGCTGGCGATACCCGCCACCGCAGATGGGACGGTTCGGAGACGATTTCCTGCGGCGAGCCGCGGAGCAGTCCCTGGCCGGTGTCGCCGCCAACGATCCCGAGGAAGCGGTCTACCTGGCCGCCTTCCACGACGCTGATGGCGCCACGTTGTCCACGGGCCGCTACGAACTGCGCTTCGGGCCGGGAAGTCTCCCTCCCGTCGACGCGTTCTGGTCCCTCACCGTCTATGGCGAGGACAGGAACCTGGTCCCCAACCCGATCGGCCGATACTCCATCGGTGACCGAACCCGGGGACTGGTCATGGACGCAGAGGGAAGGCTGACCATCCGTCTGCAGTCCGATTCTCCGGGATCTGCCGAGGAGTCCAACTGGCTGCCCACACCGGCACAGGGCATCTGGTTCGCCGCACTGCGCATGTACCTGCCACGTCCCGAAGTCGTCGACGCACGATGGGAGTGCCCGCCGATCAGCCGTATCGCCTGACGCCACTGCCGAACGACCGTGGCGCCGCCTTGACTGCCCCCGGGGCCACGGTCGGTGTCATCCGATGTGCGAGGCCGCTTCGGCTCTGCACTTCCCCCCGCTGGGCGGCGCTGCGCGGAGGCCGGCGTGGGCCGTGGCCTGAGCGAGCCCTACGCCCGGGGCTCTTCGTAGCGGGGCATCAGCCCGGAGGCCGCCGCCGCCACAACGAGCGGCAGGATGCTGACCGCGAGCATGGTGAGCCGCAGTCCGCCGGCGAAGTCCAGCGCGAGTCTGAGTCCCGAGGCCTGTCGGAGCAGGTTCGGGTCGTATCCGCCGCCACCCGGATTCTGCGCCATCCCGCTGCGTACGGCATCCACGGCCTGTTCGGCCTTCCTCACCGACAGATCGCGTGACTTCGCGTCCGCGAGCCACTGTCGCTGGAAGAAGATGTCGAAAAGCAGAAGGTAGACCGTGGGGCCGAACGCGGAGCCGGTCATGGCGAAGGCCATCTGAACCGAGGCCACCGTGCCGGAGTGCCCGGGCGGTGCTTGGGAGAGGACCGTCTCGGACACCGAGGTTGAGGTGACCAGCGAGCCAAGGTTGCACAACCATGTGGCCAGGACGAGCAGCCACACCGCCATCGTCGGGCTGGCGGTGCCCGCCAGCAGCAGCCCGCTCGCAGCCATCACCAGCAGGCCGGTGACCATCACCGGCCGCGGAGTGTACTTCCCCACCAGGCGTCCGGCCAGGATGACGGCACCCGCGATCAGCAGTGTGCCAGGCAGGTACAGCAGGCCAATGGCCTCGGGAGACAGCGACAGGACGATACTCCCGAACTGTCCCAGGACGATGCCGAGTCCGGCCGCGAGGAAGTTCAGCGTGAGGGTCGCCGCCAAGGCCACACTGAACGGTGTACAGCGGAACAGCGCCAGGTCCAGGGCAGGCTCAGCAGTGCGACGTTCGTGGAGCACGAAAAGCACTGCGACGACCGTGCTGATCACAAGCGGCACCCAGGTCTCGGGCCGGGAGATGCCGTTCTGTGCCGCCGCGAGGCCGACGACGAGGGCCAGCAGGGCGGTCCCGATCAACGCCACACCGACGATGTCCAGGCGACGGCCCTGCTGGACGGGTGACTCCGGGACGCGGCGGGCCGTCAACCAGAGCGAAACCAGGCACAGCAGGGGGGCGATCAGGAACAGGGACCGCCAGCCGACGGCCGCCACCATCCAGCCCGTGAACGCAGGTACCACCCCGCAAAGGATCATCGTGACAGCCATGAAGATGCCGATGCCCACCGGCCGCTTCTCCGGCGGCACCGCCACCTTCAGCAGGGCCAACGGCACTCCCAGCAGCGCTGTCATCCCCAGCCCGTCCAGGAGGCGCATCACCAGCAGGAAGCCATAGCCAGGGGAGAGCAGGGAGAGCAGGTCGACGACCGTGACGACGACAAGTCCCACCATCAGCAGCCGCTTGAGGCCGAAGATGTCCCCGAGGCTGCCCGCGGCGAGAACGGCGGCAGCCATCACCAAAGTCGCCGCGCCACTCAGCAACCCGAGGGCCTGCGGCGGTGCGTGAAGAGCCCGGCTCACCTGCGGCAGGTTCAGGCTGAGCACCAGCGGGTCGACGACCGTGACCGCGAAAGCCAGGGCAAGACCGAGGATGATCGGCAGGGTCGTCGCGTCCGTGCGTGACCCGACCGTCGGCACCTCGACACCTCCCGTACGCCCGCGTGGCATGCCCGGTCGAGGCTAACCCGGCCGCCTGGTACCGCCGGGCTACCCCGGACCAACACGCTTGGAAGTCCGGCGTTCGGGTCAGTCGAGGCCTGTCGTACACCGTCCAGGTTCATGGGAGGCACCGGACGCGGCCATCAGACCCGTCGTGGTGACGCCCAGGACCAAGGCCGCGGCGGCAACGGCGACCGCCGACCAGACCCTTCGGCGACGATGCGGGTTCACCGCTGCTCCCGAAGCACCGCGAGCCGACGTTTGTACTCGTCCTCGTCGATCTCCCCGCGCGCGAACCGCTCGGCGAGCAGGCTCTCGGCCCGTCGGTCCTGCCACCCGCCCTCGCCGGGCGGTGGCGGCGAGCCGGGCTGCTGATGGTGACGGGCACCGGCGAGATAGCGCACGAGTGCGATGAGCCCGACGATCAGGACCGCCCAGAACAGCACCATGAACACCGTCATGACGAGCCAGCCGTCCCAGCCCCATCCGCCGTCGTACCACATCATGCCGATCACTTCCCTCGGCTGACTGCTCCAGCGCTACCAGGATGGATCGGTGGAACTGAGCCGATCTGGGCCACAGTTCCCGGATGCAGGGCCGGAGGACCCAACGCCCCATCCGGCTCCGCCGTCCCCAGCTGTGCGGAAACCCTTCGCAGAGCACGACATGCCACCAGGCGGTTCCCCCCTGGGCTTGGCCGTCAGCTTCTCCCGCTCCGACACAGCCGCCGTCGCCAGCGGCCGACTCCCCTGACCGGTGCTGACGTCGAAGGCCCGACGAACGGGTGGCGGCGGTCACTCCTTGCCGCGGACCACCGCGACGGAGCAGTGCGCGTGATGCAGCAGGGCCTGGCTGACCGAGCCGAGCAGCAGGCCGGTGAAACCGCCGCGTCCACGCGCGCCCGCCACGACCAGCTGTGCATCATGACTCGCTTCGATCAGCGCCGGGCGGATCCGGGAGCGCACCAGGCGTCGCTCCACCGTGACCTGGGAGTAGCGCGTCTGCCACGGAGGCAGGGTGTCGTCCAGCAGCCGTTGCTCCTCCTCGCGGAGCCGGTCGATGTCGACCACCATGTTCAGCGGGTCGCCCGGTCCCTCGTAGGCCCGTTCGCTCCAGGTGTTCCACACGTGCAGGGCCAGCAAGTCCGCACCGCGCATCGACGCTTCGGCAAAGGCGAACTCGACAGCTCGCTCGCCTGCCGGGGAGCCGTCCACCGCCAGCAGTACGGGTCCGGTCGCATTCGGCCTGTCCCGTACCACCAGCACCGGGCAATGGCCGTACGCGGCCAGATGCACGGCGGTCGAACCGAGGAGCAGGCCGCCGAACGCGCCCAGTCCGCGGCTGCCCACCACTACGAGCGAGGCGGTGCGCGACTCGATCTCCAGCACCATCAGTGGCTCGCCGACGGTTACCTCTCGTGAGATGTCCAGATGCGGCGCGATCGCCTGTGCCCGCTGCTCGGCCTCGGCCAGCGTGCCGTCCACCAGCTCGCGCACCCCCGCCCTGGCAGGACTCCAAGGAGGCCCACCAGGCGGTGGATGGATCGACGGCCACCCGAAGGCGTGCACCAGCCGCAGGCCGGCCCCTCTCGACACCGCCTCGTGTGCCGCCGTCTCGACCGCGTCCAGGCTGGACGGTGAGCCGTCGACTCCCACTACGACCGGTTTCGCCATGCCGCGCCTCCTCGCCGGGCCGGCTTTGCGGCCGCCTGCCCGGCTTCGTCCATCCTCCGCCACTGTGCCGCGCAGCGCATCGGACCCGATGGCCTTCCCGGCACCAGCGAGACATCTGGCCTGCGCATCGTGGCTGCGCGGCGCCATGCGTCACCGCCCCGTCCGCGCGGCCGCGGGCAGTGGCTGTGCCAGCTGTCCGCGGCCGGGCTGGTGGCTCAGCGGACGTGGACCGTGACCACGTCCGAGGCGTGCAGGCGCCTGGGGTGGTGGTCATGCTTGCTGGTCAGGCCGTACAGCACGGCACGGAACTGAAGGTCGCCACGGTGCGCGGCCGAGCCGTGCGCGGTGACCCGGGCCTCACCCCTGGCCGGGGTGCTGCAGTTCTCCTGGTGCCACGGCTGCTTGCCGCTGCGCTCCTCCAGGCACAGCTGGTGCAGGTAACCGGCGCTGTCGTCGTTGCCGTGCGCCGTGATCGTGAAGGTCTTGCCGACGTGCGCCGTGCGGGGCGCCGTGACGTCCACGTCGCCCTTGGCGAACGCCGGCACGGCGGCCAGCGCCACCGAGGCCAGACCCAGCGCGCCGACCACCATCGCACGGCCGCCCCGCGCCTTCGTCCCGGCCTTCTTCGTCCTGGTCATGGACTTCTCCTCCCGCGGGCCCCTGCAGGGAGGCCCGCCCCCTGTCGCCAGGGCGCCCGGTTGGCGCCCTGGCTGATCATTCAGATGAGCCGCCCTTCTGCCTGGTTCTGTGCGATCAGGCGCTGTTACGGATCCACGACAAAACCCGTCGGCCGGCCTGACCCCACCGGCGGCCGCCGAACCGCTCCCCGGCACCGAGCAGTTCACCAGCCTGCTCTGCCCGGAGCGGAGACAGACACTTGCACCGAGGGCGGGGTGTACCTGGTCGGGCGGTAGCCCCGGGAGCTGGTCTGCCGTGACCGCTGTCTGACGAGCTCGGTAGGCGGTGAGGCGTCGTGGGCCTCGGTGGGACAGGGGTCCGCAGGGGTGTCGGCCAGGCCTGTTGCGCTGTGCAACGGCGTGTCCGACGCGGCGGCCAGCAAGGCCATGTGCTTGGCCAGCGCACCGATGGTGAGTTCGGCCGTGCCGGCGGCTGACCCGCCGAAGAGGAAGGGGCGCTTGCGGGTCACGAGAGCGCCGAGCTGGCCGGGTTCCAGGACGTCCAGCGTCTGGGCACGGGGCAGGCCGAGGCCGAAACCGCCCGCACCCCGTACGACGCCCTCGTCCTTGACCTCGGCCTGTCCGACGCGGGCGGCATCGACACCGCCCGCACCCTGCGGGCCCGCCTCCCCGACCTGCTGATCATCATCCTCACCGCACGCACCGACGACATCGACATCATCGCCGGCCTCGACGGCGGAGCCGACGACTACCTCGTCAAACCCTTCAGCCTCACCGTCCTGCTCGCCCGCCTCCGCGCCCACCTCCGCCGCCACACCAGCACGCCCGCGATGCCGCCCCGCGGTGGCCGAGGCCACCCGCCCGGCTGTCGCGCTACGTCTCCAAGGACCCGGCGGATCGACGTCACCGGCGACGGTCCTGGCGTGCCACAGGCGGTCACGGGAGAGCCGGCTGCCGACGCCGGTGACGGGCACCACGGCGCCGGCCTGGGCTGTCACTCGGGCGGCGCCTGACCCGCGCCGTCAGCGCTGACGTAGTCCTACGGCCCCGGGCACGCGCTCGGGGCTCGGTTCTCCGTCAGTCAGCGCGCCGGGTGACCGGGGCCTGCCCCTCCCCTGCGGCAGTCCGGCGCTCCTGCAACTGGGCATAGGCCATCAAGCCGAACAGGACGGCGAGCAGGACGGCGGACGAGCCGGCCGTGCCCAGGTCCAGGCCGCCCTTGGCGACCGGCTTGGTGAGGAAGTCGCCCGCGGTGGCACCGAGCGGGCGGGTGAGGACGAAGGCGATCCAGAACAGCAGTACGTTCGGCACCGCGGGCACCTTCATCAGCGCCACCAGCACAGCGAGCACCCCGGTCACGAGCAGCGCACCGCCGGCATAACCGAGGCCCGAACTGTCGGAGAGGAAGTCACCCATGGAGGTGCCGAGGGTGTTCGACACGAGGATCGCCGACCAGAACAGAGCCTCGCCCCTGAAGGTGACGATGTCGGTGATCTGGAAGGTCATCCCGCTCAGCTTCCAGCCGAGGAAGATCAGCAGCAGGATCGAGATCAGGATCGCCGCGCCCTCCGGATAGCCGAGACCAAGACCCTGCGGGCCCCACCCCAGTTTCGTCGCACCGCCGGATAGGTACTTCGCACTGGCGTCACGATTCATGAAGTCGGACATCGTGGTGCCGGCCATGGAAGTCGACAGGATCACGGTCCAGTAGAAAAACGGATTGTAGTAGCTGGAACGCAGCTGGACGACCAGCGTCACCAGGAAGACCAGGAACAGCACGACCGTGGTGAGGAAGTAGCCCAGCTTCAGTGTCTGCGCGAAGAGGTCGCCCGCCGTCTCACCCAGGGTCGTCGCCGCGATCTTCATGATCCAGAACGCCAGCGTGACCTCGGGCAGCTTCTTCATCACCGACTTGGTCGTACTCGACGTGCCCGCCACGTCGAGGTCGGTGAGGACCTCCGGTTTTCCCACGTCGCTTTCTCCTGTCCAGTCGAGGCGGCAGGGCGCTCGCCCACGGGAAGCGGGACGAGCGCCCTGTGAGATGAGCGGCCGCGACGCAGCCGTGATACCCGACCGTGGCACAGAGTGCCTGAACGCATCCTGAACGAGGGTGTTCAGCAGGTCAGGTTGCGTGTCGGGCGGACGGCCGCGGCGCAGTGCGTGTCCATACGTGTCACACTGAGGCACCCGATCAGACCGGTCAGGAACATGCACTAGTGATCAGCAGTGCTCAGTGAGGGCATTGGTGTGATCGCCCGGCCTGGACGCCGGAGCCGACGATCACCTCGTCGAATCCTTCGGTCTGACCGGCCCTGCTCGCTCGCCCCTGCGCCGCCACGCCGTCGCCGCACCACTCCGGCTCGACGACCTCGTCGTCGGCACCGCAGCCCGCCGCTGCACGGACGCCCTTGTGCCCCTCAACTCAACAGCGGGGCCGGGGCCCTGTCCGACCGGTACGGCCGTCGGCCCGTACTCATCGTCGCCGTCCTGCTGCTGCTTGCCGGGCTCGCCGTCTTCATCTTCGCCGCGGGACCCGGGCGGCGGAGCGTCGACTCCTCGAGCTCCTGGCGTCTTTGACAGGTGGACCGGTTGAGGTGGCGTCAGGGTACGGGAGGCGGTGGTTGACCCCGGCGGTCCCCGCACTGTCGTTTGGGGCGCGTGTGAGGTCGGGCTGCGAGTCCGCGCACCGCGCGATCATCGCCTTGGGCCGCCCGGAGCCCCAGACCGGGGCGGTGGGAGACTGGGCCGCCCGGCGGTGCGCCTCGTGTCCAGCCGATGCCGCCACCGCCGGGCGCTGTCAGCGGCCGGCCTGCTGCCGCAACCAGTCCGCTCCTCATACCGATCTCCTCAGGCGAGGCGATGCGGTCGGCTCCGCACAGGACGCGGCGGCTGCGGGGCCGTCTTCGCAGCCCAAGCAGACCGGCTTGCTGATCGAGATGCACCCTTGGGGAGGACTGGCCAGACTCGTGGGTGGAAGGAAACGCCGACCACAGAGAGGCGACGATCATGCGCAGCACGATCACCCGCACTCTGGCCGCTGCCGTCGCTGCGGGCGTCTTCGCCGGCGGGGCGGCCGTAGCCTCCACCAGCGCCGCCGTCGCGGCGCCGACCCACTCCACGGTCGCGGCGAGCCATCACGCGGCGCCCAAGCCCGACCCCACCAAGACCCCGCAGCACAAGAAGTGCCCCAAGGGCGAGCACTACACCAAGGTCAACGGCAAGTGGGCCTGTCACAAGACCAAGAAGTAGCAGCCCCGCGGCGCAACCGTGCATGATCGCAGCGATGAGCGGTTCGCCGTCCCCCCGTCGGCGGACCGCTCATCGCGTGCCGTCATCACGAGCGGGCACCCCCAGGCGCACCCACCAGGCCGCGTAGCCGACGTTGGTCACGTACTCGTACTCGCCCCAGAGCGATCCCAGATCCACGATCCGTGGCCCCACGCCTCGCCAACTCCTGGTCGTCGCCGACCGCCCACACCTCAACGATCCGGCCCCCAGTGACGGACGTTCATCCTGCGGTACTCGACAGCCCGTTGGCGGAGCGCGCTGACGTGGGACTGGTTGGAGGGATGAATCTCCACTTGAGGCCACCGGTATGGCGGTCGCCGCCTGCCATAGTTGCGCAGCAGTGCAACGGAGGCCCGGATGAGCCTGTCCTACCTGCACTACGACGGTCTTACGGTCGCTTTTCTGTCCTCGGTCTGGACGAGGCTCCCCGCCGCCGCTCGTGCCAACGTGGCGGCTGCCATGCTGGCTGTCGCCTTTGCCGCATTGACCGTCGGGGCGGGAGTCCGGCAGGCTCGTGTCCGGCCGTTCAGCTGGCGTTCACCGGTCCGGGCCGCTGAGCCGGTCGACACGTTATGGTCCGCTGCTCACTTCCTGGACGGCTCCCCGAGCGCGGTCGGCGCCGCTCTGAAGGTGTCGGCCGCGCCCTCGCTCGACCGCCTGTGTGCCGCCTGGTTGTGGCCCACCGCACCCGCGGGACAAGCGCCGAACGGCTGGAAGGAAAACTGCCTCTTCCCGTCGGCGCTGTGCGTCTCGTCGGCGAGGTCGCCGAAGCCAGACGTTCAGGATCAACGGAATCAGAGGAATGGGAACGTCGCGACAGCCGCTTGGGCAGCGCCATCAAGAACTCGTCAAATAGATGCCCGGTAGCGTTAAGCCACCGCTAACGAGGCTCGCCGAGCACGTGGTGCGAAACTGTACTGAATAGGCCTGTTTCTGCCGACATGAACCTTTTCCCTGTTCCCACATTGTTACGCCGCAGTCGATCATTCCCTTCCCGTCGTCGCTACGGGGTGTCTCTCATGCCGGATGTTGGATTCATCGTTCTCGCCATCGCCGTGTTCGCCCTGATCGGTCTGGTCGCCAAGGGAGTGAGCCGGCTGTGAGCGTGGACAACGTGGTCGGCTTGGTCGTCGCCGTCTGTCTGGTGATCTACCTGGTCCTGTGCCTGATCTTCCCCGAGAAGTTCTAGCTGCGTCCCGTTTGGTCCGTAGCTTGAGAGGTGCTCCATGAACGCCGATCTCGCGGGCTGGCTGCAGATCATCGCCCTGGTCGGCGCGCTGGCCCTGACCTTCCGCCCGCTCGGCGACTACTTGGCCCATGTCCTCGCCTCCCCCCGTCACTGGCGGGTGGAGCGCCTGGTCTACCGGATCGGCGGCGTGCACGCGGACGCCGAGCAGACGTGGCCCGGCTATCTGCGCAGCGTGCTGGCGTTCTCGGTGGTCTCGGTGGTGTTCCTCTATGGCTTCCTGCGTATGCAGGGCGATCTGTTCCTCTCTCTCGGCACGAAGCCGGTTGCTCCCGACCTGTCCTTCAACACCGCCGCTTCCTTCGTCACCAACACCAACTGGCAGGCGTACTCGGGAGAGTCAGCCCTGGGGCATCTGGTACAGATGGCGGGCCTGGCGGTGCAGAACTTCGTCTCGGCGGCGGTCGGGATCGCCGTGGTCGCCGCGCTGATCCGCGGGTTCTCCCGCAAGAAGACCGACCGGGTCGGCAACTTCTGGCAGGACCTCACCCGGATCGTGCTGCGGGTACTGCTGCCGGTCTCACTGGTCATGGCGGTCGTGCTGGTCGCCGCGGGCTCGATCGAGAACTTCCACGGCTTCCAGTCGATCACCACCATCGCCGGTCAGCACCAGTCCGTCCCCGGCGGTCCGGTCGCCTCCCAGGAGGCCATCAAGGAACTCGGTACAAACGGTGGCGGTTTCTACAACGCCAACTCCGCCCACCCCTTCGAGAACCCCAACGCGTTCACGAACTGGCTGGAGATCTACCTGCTCCTGGTGATCGGCTTCTCGCTGCCGCGCACCTTCGGGAAGATGGTCGGCGACATCCGCCAGGGCTACGCCATCGTTGCCGTGATGGCGCTGGTCTGGGCCGCCTCGGTGGCCGTCGTCACCGCCAACGAGCTGCACAGCGTGAGCAGTTCGACCGGACATGTGGCTGGCGGGATGATGGAGGGCAAGGAGCAGCGCTTCGGGATCTGGGCCTCGGCTCTGTTCGCCGTGTCCACAACGCTGACGTCCTGTGGGGCGGTCAACTCCTCCCATGACTCGTACACGCCGGGCGGCGGCGGTCTGACGATCTTCAACATGATGCTCGGCGAGATCGCGCCGGGCGGCACGGGGTCAGGGCTCTACGGAATCCTGATCCTTGCCGTCGTGGCGGTCTTCATCGCGGGTCTCATGGTCGGCCGTACACCGGAGTACCTGGGCAAGAAGCTGCGCGGCCGGGAGATGAAGTACGCCTCGCTGTACATCCTCACCACCCCGGCGATCGTGCTGGCCGGCACCGGTGTCACGATGGCCCTGCCAGGCGAGCGGGCGGCGATGCTCAACCACGGTCCGCACGGCTTCTCCGAGGTGCTGTACGCCTTCACCTCGGCGGCCAACAACAACGGGTCCGCGTTCGCGGGGCTGAGCGCGAACACCGTCTGGTACAACACCGCGCTCGGGCTCGCTATGCTCCTGGGCCGTTTCCTGCCGATGGTGTTCGTGCTGGCGCTGGCCGGATCGCTCGCCCAGCAGCAGCCGGTGCCCATCACGGCGGGCACGCTGCCCACCCATCGGCCGCAGTTCGTCGGCCTGCTGTCCGCCGTGATCCTCATTGTCGTCGGCCTCACCTACCTGCCCGCGCTCGCGCTGGGGCCGCTCGCGGAGGGGCTGCACTGATGCCCACCACCTTGGAAGCCAAGACGTCGAAGGACCCGCCGGGCGTTGCACCCCAGCGACTCTCCGCGGGAATGCTGGACCCGAGGCTGCTCATCGGCTCCGTACCCGACGCGCTGCGCAAGCTCGACCCACGCCTCATGGTCAAGAACCCCGTGATGTTCGTGGTCGAGGTCGGTGCCGTGCTGACCACTCTGTCGGCAATTCGGGACCCGAGCGTCTTCGCCTGGGTGATCACCGTCTGGCTTTGGCTGACCGTGGTCTTCGCCAACCTCTCGGAGGCGGTCGCGGAAGGACGCGGCAAGGCGCAGGCGGAGACCCTGCGCCGGGCGAGGAAGGACACCATGGCCCGCCGTGTCATCCGTGCCCGGGAAGCCGGTGCACCGGAGGTCACTGAGGAGATGCCGGGGACCGAACTGCGGCTCGGCGATCTGGTCGTGGTCGAAGCCGGTGAGGTCATCCCCGGTGACGGCGATGTGGTCGAGGGCATCGCGAGCGTGGACGAGTCCGCGATCACGGGTGAGTCGGCGCCGGTGATCCGTGAATCGGGCGGCGACCGCTCGGCCGTGACGGGCGGGACGAAGGTGCTCTCCGACCGCATCGTGGTGCGGATCACCTCGAAACCCGGGGAGACCTTCATCGACCGGATGATCGCACTGGTGGAGGGCGCGGCCCGGCAGAAGACCCCGAACGAGATCGCGCTCAACATCGTCCTGGCCTCGCTGACCATCATCTTCCTGATCGCTGTGGTGACCCTGCAGCCCTTCGCTATCTTCGCCGGCGCCGAACAGCCCATCGTCATCCTCGTGGCGCTGGTCGTCGCACTGATCCCGACCACGATCGGCGCGCTGCTCTCCGCGATCGGCATCGCGGGCATGGACCGGCTGGTGCAGCGCAACGTGCTGGCCATGTCCGGGCGCGCCGTGGAGGCCGCGGGCGATGTCAACACCCTGCTGCTGGACAAGACCGGCACCATCACCCTGGGCAACCGGCAGGCCGCCGAGTTCCTGCCGGTCAGCGGCGTGGACCTGGAGACGCTGGCGGACGCAGCCCAGCTGTCCTCGATCGCCGACGAGACACCGGAAGGGCGCTCGATCGTGGTCCTCGCCAAGGAACGCCACGCGCTGCGCGCGCGGACCGAGGGCGAGCTGGAGCACGCCGAATTCGTCCCGTTCACCGCGCAGACCCGGATGTCGGGGGTGGACCTCGACGACGAGCTGGACAACCGCTCCCTTCGCAAGGGCGCGGCCACCGCTGTCATGCGCTGGGTCCGCGAGCACGGCGGCCACCCCACTGACGAGGTCGGCCCGCTGGTCGACGGCATCTCCGCCACCGGCGGCACGCCGCTCGTCGTCGGCGAGGTGATACGGCGGGCAGGAGCTGAGAGCGCCCGGATCCTCGGCGTCATCCACCTCAAGGACGTGGTCAAGCGTGGCATGCGCGAGCGCTTCGAAGAGCTGCGTCGCATGGGCATCCGCACGGTGATGATCACGGGTGACAACCCGCTGACGGCCAGGGCGATCGCGAAGGAGGCCGGCGTTGACGATTTCCTCGCCGAGGCCACTCCTGAGGACAAAATGGCCCTGATCAAGCGGGAACGGGCCGGCGGCAAGCTCGTCGCCATGACCGGTGACGGCACCAACGACGCGCCCGCGCTCGCCCAGGCGGACGTCGGCGTGGCCATGAACACCGGTACGTCGGCCGCCAAGGAGGCCGGCAACATGGTCGACCTCGACTCCAACCCGACCAAGCTGATCGAGATCGTAGAAATCGGCAAGCAGCTGCTGATCACCCGGGGCTCGTTGACGACCTTCTCCATCGCCAACGACATCGCGAAGTATTTCGCGATCATCCCCGCGATGTTCGCGAGCGTCTACCCGGGCCTGCGCCATCTCAATGTCATGGCTCTGCACAGCCCGACCTCGGCCATCTCCTCCGCGATCACCTTCAACGCACTGATCATCATCGTGCTGATCCCGCTGGCCCTGCGAGGCGTCCGCTACCGACCGTCATCGGCGGCCGCGCTGCTCAGCCGCAACATCCGGCTATACGGCCTTGGGGGCCTGGTGCTGCCGTTCCTCGGCATCAAGGCCATCGACCTGATCATCCAGTTCGTCCCCGGACTGCACTGAGCGACAAGGAGGGCGATCCTCATGTTCGGCTCTCTCACCCACGTGGTCCGCCACCACCTGGCGGCGCTGCGCATGCTGCTGGTCTTCACCGTGATCACCGGCATCGCCTATCCGCTGGCCGTCACCGGCATTGCCCAGGGCCTCTTTCCGCACCAGGCCAACGGATCCATGATCAAGGACGGCGGACGTCCGGTCGCCTCCGGTCTCATCGGCCAGAACTTCGATCGCCCGCCGCGCCCAGGCCAGACCACGCAGGCACCCGACCCCCGGTGGTTCCAGCCCCGCCCGTCCGCGGCGGGAAGCACCGGCTACGACCCGACCAGCTCCGGCGCCTCCAACCTCGGCCCCAACAACACCACGCTGATCAGGGCGATCGCCCAGCGCCGTGCTGCGGTAGCCGCGTTCGACGGCGTACGGCCGGGCAGTGTTCCCGCTGACGCGGTCACCGCCTCCGGCTCAGGACTCGACCCGGACATCTCACCCGCGTACGCCTACGAGCAGGTGAACCGGGTGGCGAAAGCCCGGGGGTTGGACTTGGCCGCGGTTCGCAAGCTTGTCGCCGCACAGGTCAGGGGGCGCCAGCTGGGCTTCCTGGGTCAGGGAGGCGTCAACGTCGTCCGGCTCAACCACGATCTGGCCGCGTTGATGCCCACGCCAGGCTTCGGCCACCGGCCAGAGCGGCCGTGAAGCCAGCGTTTTCGGGGGCCGCAGGTGGGCAGGGGCCTGCCGCCGCTTCGGCCTCCCATCCGCCATGGGTCACCGCCAGGAAGCCCGCATGCGGGCACGTTCACTTCGAGCACATGCAACCTCTGCGGCGTGGATCCTGATGACTTGCGCCGAGAACACGCTCCGAGGGCTGCGGCTGTGCGGCGGGACGTGCACGGTGATGTTCGTACCGCCGTCTGCCGGGCCGACGGGCGGCGGCGGTGCCGGCGAGGGTGCAGACGTACGGGAACTCAATCCGCCGCTCGACGCGCCACTCCTCCGCTCTCGGCCGCCGCAGGCAGGCTCAGCACGGCGGTCAGACCACCACCGGCCGTGGCTTCCCACCGCAGTTCGCCACCGATCAGCTGCGTGAGGTCCGCGCACAGGCGCGGCACCAGACCGGTGACCGGGACCGGGACACCGACGGCGTCCCTGGCTTCGACATCGAGGGGACCGTGATCGGCCAGCCGGATCTCGACACGGCCGTCGGCCGTACCCACGGCCACCGCGGGCGGCTCGCCGTCGGGGCTGCGGCGCAACGCATGTGCCGCCAGATCGGTCACCACCCGGGTGACCACCGTGGCGTCCGCGATCACGTCCGGGAGATCCTCGGTCATCTCCAGCGTCAGAGAGTGGCCCCCCGGCCCAAGATCGCCGAGCGCGACGGCCATGACCTCATCCATGTCGACCGGCCGCAGATGCACGTCCAGTGCTCCGGCGTGCACCCGGCTCAGGTCCAGCACGTCGCCGACGAGTGCCCCGATCCGGCGAACGGCTTGCTGGGACCGGTCGCACAGGGCGGCCCACTGGGCGGCGCTCGCGGGCGTCCGGCGCTCCCGCAGCTGCTCCAGCGCTCCTTGCGCCGCCGCGACCTCCGCCTCCAGGTCGCTCGCGGCAGCTCGCAGTGCCTCGGCGCGACGCCGGTCGGAGACGGCACGCTCGCTCAGGGCCTCGGCCTGCCGGCGACTGCGTCGGCTCTCCCATGACGCCGCCGCCTGAGCCGCGCAGCCGTGCAGAACACGCCGGTCGCCCGCGTCGAGCGGCCGGCCACGCGCAGCCAGCACCAGTTCGTCCGTCACCGACACCTCCGTGTCCGCCTGCTCTGGTCGCTCTGGCGGACGAGGCCCCGAACTGGCGGTGACGAACCACCGGCGGCTGTCCGAGCCGTCTCGCTGGAGCAGGCTGAGCGCCTCAAGGCCGAAGGTCGTGCGGACGCGTTCCAGCAGGGCCGGCAGGTCGTCCCGGTCGCGCAGTACCGACGTCGCCAGATCCGCGAGGACCCCCGCCTCAGCCGAAGCCCGCGCGTGCCGACGAGCCCGCCGGGCCGACCGTTCTACGACAACACTGACCGCGGCGGCCACGACGACGAACACCACCAGGACAGCCGCGTCACCCACGCCTGCCACAGCGAGCGAGTGGACCGGCTGTACGAAGAAATAGTCGGCCAGCACACCGGCCCCCACCGCGGCGACCAGCGCGGGGTACAGCCCGCCCACTACTGCCACACCCACCACAGCCATCAGATAAAGCAGCAGCTCAGCAGCCAGCCCGAACCCCCGTACGGTGGACAGCACTACGGTCAGGACCGGCAGCAGTACCGCTGCCAGGACCAGCCCCCACCCGGACCGGCCCCGGCCCAGACCACCCGTCAGCGCAGACAGGGCAGGCACCCTGGCACGTTCCCTGCGCTCGTGCGTCAGGACATGCACGTCGAGGCCACCCGCCCGCCGGGTCACCCGGGCCACCACACGGTCCCCCAGCAGTTCATGCAGCAGGCGGTACGACCCGCCCAGCACGATCTGCGTGGCGTTCTCCGCACGCGCGAACTCCAACAACGCCTCGGCGACATCCAAGTCCACCACCTGGTGATAGCTGCCGCCCAGCGACTCCACCAAGGCCCGGTGCCCGGCCAGCACCACCGGATCGGCCGCCACCCGGCCGTCGTCGCCCGCCACGTGCACCGCCAGCAGGTCACTGCCCGGAATCCGGCCCGCGATCCGCACCGCACGCCGGATCAGCGCCTCCTCGTCCCGCTTGCCCGACAGCGCGACGACGATCCGCTCCTTCGTCTCCCAGGGCGCGACAATGCCGTGCTCCGCGCGGTAACGCTGCAACCCCTCCTCGACCCGGTCCGCCACCCACAGCAACGCCAGCTCCCTCAGCGCGGTGAGGTTGCCGGGCCGGAAGTAATGGGTGAGGGCCACCTCGACACGATCCGGCGGATAGACGTTGCCGCGGACCATACGGCGCCGGAGCGCCTCGGGGGTCATGTCGACCAGCTCCACCTGCTCGGCGCGCCGCACCACCTCGTCCGGGATCGTCTCCTCCTGCCTGACCCCGGTGATCTCCTCCACCACGTCCGCCAGCGACAGCAGGTGCTGGATGTTGAGCGTGCTCACCACGTCGATCCCGGCATCCAGCAGTTCCTCCACGTCCTGCCAGCGCTTCTCATTGCGGCACCCGGGTACGTTCGTATGGGCCAGTTCGTCGACGAGCGCGACCTGCGGCCGGCGCGCGAGCACGGCCTCCAGGTCCATCTCCGTGAACTCATGCCCCCGGTGGACCATGGTCCGACGCGGCACCAGTTCCAGACCCTCCGCCATCTGCGCCGTCAGGCGCCGCCCATGCGGCTCCACCAACCCGATGACCACATCCGTCCCGCGCCCCCGGCGGCGTTGGCCTTCGGCGAGCATGGCGTAGGACTTTCCCACCCCCGGTGCGGCCCCCAGATACACACGCAGACGCCCGCGAGCCACCGCCGATCACCTTCCCGATCCGGTCGTGCACGAGCCCGGGCCGGCCCGTCTACGGCCGCTGATCCGAATCCCATACTGCGGCCGCCCCGGCCCAAGCGCCACGACGGCCTGCCAGGCGCGGTGGGGCCGAGGAGCGCCAGATCCTCGGCGATGTCCGGCAGGACCCGGAGCTTGAGGCGGATGTCTTCGAGGATCTGGAGGAGGACCGGGCGTCCCGGCTGCTGGATGCCCGGACGGACGAGGAGATCGCCGACGTGCTGGCCCCGGATGCGTGCGGACGGCGCCATCAGTGATCTCCCGCGAGACCGCCGCCGCCCGGTACTGGACCTGATGCCGGTGGGCCAGCGTACGAAGGTGCTGACCTCGATGGGGTTCAACCCCGACAGCGCCGGAGGTCTGATGAACACCACCTAGGGTCCGTCTTCGAACGGATCTTGCCCAGAGCAGGAACGACGCCAGGCTGACCGCTGCTTCGTAGGAGGTGGCGGTCTTGTCGTACCTGGTCGCGACGCCGCGGAAGCCCTTGAGCCGGTTGAAGCAGCGTTCGAATTTTGGCGGTCGGCCGCCGCGACTCCCGCGCTGCAGCCGGTGCCGCCGCTGGTCGGCCTTCTCGGGAATGGTGTGCGCGATGCCACTCGCCAAGGCTTCCTCACTCAACCCGGACGAGGCCGCTACCAGAAGCGGACTCAACGTCCACTCAGGGGCTCAGTGACTGAGTCCTGATTCCCTCGGTCAGCGCCCGTCGGCCCTGACCGGTGCGCCGGGTGGGTGTGGTTGCCAGGGCTGTCGCGGGGTCGGGCCCGCTGCCGTCACCAGGGGAGTGCGCCGGCGCGGTCGGTCACCGTGCCGGTGGGCGTGTCGGGTCCCAGGGTGGCGATACGCACCGCCGCCTCCGCGCCCCCTTCGACGCTCTGCCCGATGTGGCCGGTGAACTCGGTCGCGGTCTGGCCGGGGTCCACGGCGTTGAAGCGGACGTCGGGGATCGTCCTGGCGTACTGCATGGTCAGCATGGTGACCGCGCTCTTCGACGAGCCGTAGGCGGCGAGCGGATACTGCGACTCGACCCGCTCCGGGTCATGGGTCAGCGTGAACGACCCCAGACCGCTGGTGACGTTGACGACGGACGGGGCGGCCGCCTTCCGCAGCAGGGGCAGGAACGCGTGCGTGACGCGCACCAGACCGAAGACGTTGGTTTCGTAGACGTGGCGGATCTGGTCGGCCGTCATGTCCTCGGGTGCGGTCACTTCGCCGAGGATTCCGGCGTTGTTGACGAGAATGTCCAGGTGGCCCGCCCGTGCGCGCAGCGTCTCGACCGCCGCACCGACCGACGCGTCGTCGGTCACGTCCAGCTGGACGAAGCCGGCGCCGAGCCGGTCGGCGGCCTTGCGTCCGTTCCCGGCGTCCCGGGCTCCGATCCAGACCGTCTGGCCCGCCTGGACGAGTCGGCGCGCGATCTCGTGCCCGAGGCCCCTGTTGCCGCCGGTGATCAATGTGGTGGTCACGTCGTGTCTCTCCTGTGCGTGTCGTCTGAGCGGGTGCTCCCGGCAAGCGGTCACCGGGAGCACCCAAGGGATTGGTTCCGCGGCGGTGTGCTCCGTCGGCGTCGGCGCCGACGTCGGCGGGCGTCCTGCTCTAGTGGGCGGGGCGGAACGGACGCAGCAGGCGGATGCCGTCCTCGATGGATCCGTCGATCAGTTCGAGCATCTGCGGGACGAGTTCCCGCATCCGGGGCGCGGCGAGGTGTGCGTCGAGGTGGGCGCGTGTCTCCCAGCGTTCGTAGATGACGAACTCGCCGGGTCGGCCCTCGACTTCGTGGCATTCGTAGTCGATGTTGCCGGGGTCGTTGCGCGAGGGGGTGACAGCGGCGGTGATGAACGCCTTGAGGTCGTCCTCCCTGCCTGCCTTCGCCTTCGCGTCCCAGACGACGGTCACGTAGCCGGTGGGTGTTGCGGTCATGGTGATTCCTTCTCTGTTCCGTGTTGTGTTCCGTGCTGACGGGCTGTGTGTCGGTACCGAGCCGGGTCAGCTCTTGATGAAGTCGAGGAGGTCCGCGTTGACGGTGTCGGCGTTGACCGTGCACATGCCGTGCGACAGGCCCGGGTAGACTTTCAGGTCCGCGTCCTCGACCAACGTGACCGCCGAACGGGCGGAGTTGGCGATCGGGACGATCTGGTCGTCGTCACCGTGCAGGAGGAGCGTGGGCACGTCGATCGCCCGGAGGTCGTCGGTGAAGTCCGTCTCCGAGAACGCTCTGATCCCCTCGTGGTGCGCCTGCGCGCTGCCGGCCATCCCCTGGCGCCACCAGTTCTGGATGATGCCCTGGGAGACGTCCGCGCCCGGACGGTTGAACCCGTAGAACGGCCCGGAGGCGATGTCGAGGTAGAACTGGGAGCGGTCGGTGGCCACGCCCTCACGGAAGCCGTCGAAGACCTCCGCCGGCAGCCCTGCGGGGTTGGATGTCGTTTGGACCAAGAGCGGCGGGACCGCTGCGACGAGGACGGCCTTGGCAACCCGGCCGGCACCGTGCCTGGCGACGTACCGGGCGACCTCTCCGCCACCGGCGCTGTGGCCGACGTGGACGACGTCGCGCAGGCCGAGGTGCGCCACCACGGCGGCGGCGTCCGCCGCGTAGTGGTCCATGTCGTGCCCGTGGCCGACCTGGGCGGAGCGCCCGTGCCCGCGGCGGTCGTGGGCGACGACGCGGTAGCCCCGCTGGACGAGGAACAGCAACTGGGCGTCCCAGTCGTCCGAACTCAGCGGCCAGCCGTGGTGGAACATGACCGGTCGGCCCGAGCCCCAGTCCTTGTAGAAGATCTCGACTCCGTCGCCGGTGGTGACGAACGGCATGGTCCGCTCCTCGTGGTCTCGCCCGGGTACCGGGCGGATTCGATGTCTCCACGAGAATGGCTCGGCCACCGTGCCGACAGCCTCCGTCAGCTGACTGACATCCGGCCGACGGCTCGCTTACGTCAGTACCGGGGCAGTGCTGACCCGACCGGTAGCTCTCACAGCCGGGTGGCCGGAGGCTCGGGAGGCAGCGCCTCCAGAGCGTCGCGGAGCCCGGCCCGCGACGTGATCCCCAGCTTCGGGAACACACGGTAGAGATGCGACGACACGGTCCGCGGCGAAAGGAACAGACGCGACGCGATCTGCGGGTTCGACAGCCCCGTCGCCGCCAGCCTGGCGACCTCCAGCTCCTGCGGGGTGAGGGCCTCGCCAGCCTTGCCCCGGCCGGTCCGCGTCATCCCGGTGGCGCGGAGCTCCGCCGCGGCCCGGGCCTCCCACGAACGGGCCCCGAGCTCCTCGAAGCGGCCGCGGGCGGCGGCGAGCTGCACCCGTGCCTCGCGGTTGAGCCCCTGACGGCGCAGCCTTTCGCCGTACGCCAGACGAGCACGGCCGACCTCGAAGGGCCACTGCTCGACGCCCGGCAGCCCGAGCGCCTCCTCGAAGCACCGGACCATGTCCTCGGCAGCCGATGTCATCGCCGTGACCGTGGCCGCGCTCAGCGCGAACCGCGACGAGAGGTGACCGACACCGGCGTCGCGCAGCGCGTCCGCGTGCCGTCGCGCCTCCGCGTGCCGCCCGGAGCGCACGGCGGCCTCGACGAGGTCCGGCGCGGACCACACGGCCTCGGGGTTGAACGCCGGCAGCACGCCCGGGGCGCAGATCGCCGTGGCGTGCCGGAACGCCGTCTCGAAGTCGGCGGCACCGAGGGCCGCCCGGGCCGCCGCCTGGTGGGCGCAGTTCTCCAGCCGCCGCAGGCCCCTGGGACCCGCCCACCCCCAGATGTCCTCGCAGTGCTCCCGGCACGTGTCGAGGGCGCCGCGCTGGGCCGCGGCCATTGCAGCGACGTAGTGCCCCACCTGGGCGAACAGGTGGTACCCCGTCTCCTCGGACAGTGTGATGAGCTCGTCCGCGGCGCCGGCCGACGCCTGCCACCGGCTGGCGTACAGGTCGTCCAGGGCGACGAACATCAGGGCCGGCATGCTCGATCCCACCGCGCCGCCGTCGCGTATGACCCGGGACACGGCCTCGCGACAGCCCGGAAGCCGGTCGAGGTACGAGGCGGTCAGGGCGGTGCGGATGACCACGTCGGCGTCACTCTGGTCCCTCAGCCGCGCGATCGCCTCGTCCAGGCGGCGCAGCATGCCGTCGGTGACGGAGCCGAGGTCGTGGTGGACGCGCCCCAGCGACGCCGCGGCGGCGGGCGCCGCCTCGGGGACCCGGGCGAGCACCTTGACCAGAGGTTGCCAGTGCTCGGGCCGGCCCGAGTACTGGCTGGCGAGGGTGAGGGTGAACAGCGCGGTCTCCAGCTCCTCATGCGGTGGTCCGGGCGTCACCGGGGCCTGCTCGACCGCCTCCATCAGGAGTGCATGGGCCGTATCGGCGTCGCCTTCCGTGACGAGCACCAGGAAGCCGGCCGTCGCGGCCGCCGAGAGCGACCGGGTCTCCGGATTGCCCTCGACCTCACGCATGATCTCGTGGCTGACCTCCAGACGGCCTGTGACCCAGGCGGCGGCATAGGCGGCCTGCGACAGGCGGCGCCTGCGGTCCGCTCGGTCGGTGCTCAGCTCGGCCGCGCGCCGCAATCTCGCGATCGCGCCGTCAGCGTCACCGCGCCGCAGGCTGCTCCGGGCCGCCGACTCCACCACGGCGGCGACCGCCTCGTCGGGCGCCGTAGTGGCTCTCGCGAGGTGATCACCGCGCCGCTCGGGCTGGTCGGCCAGCGCGTCAGCCAGCCGGCGGTGGGCGCCGCGCCGCTGTTCACCGGTGGAACCGTCGACTACCGCGGACCTGACCAGCGGATGCCTGAAGCGCACCGCGCGGCCGTTCTCCGTGACCATGACCAGGTGGTCACGCTCCGCGGGAGCGAGTTCCCCAAGACTGCCCGGCCCGCCGGCCGCCTCGAGGACGCCGATGTCGCCGGAGCCCTCAAGAGCCGCGAGCAGCAGTACCTCACGCGTTCCCCGCGGCAGTCCTGCGACGCGGGCGCCGTACAGAGCGCGGACATCCCGCCCCGGGCCGCTCGCCCACCCCGCCCCTTGGCCGTGTTGGTCGCCGGACACCCCGGTGGACCCGGCGAACTCGAGCAGCGCCAGGGGATTTCCCTGCGCCTCGTGGGCCACGGTCGAAAGAACCCGGCGGGGAAGGTGAGCAAAGCGTCGGGACAGCAGCCGCAGGGCGTCCGCGTCACCCAGCGGGGCGACCTCGAGCTCCGACAGACCGGTGGACCGGAAGGATTCGCCGGACTCCGCCCGCTGCGCTGCGAGCAGCCCGATGCGGCGGCCCCCCAGTCTTCTGGCGACGAAACCCACCGCAGCTCGGCTCGCCTGGTCGACGACATGAAGGTCATCGACCACGAGGAGCAACGGCCGCTCCTTCGCGGCCTCGTCGAACAGGGACAGTGCCGCGTTCAGGACGGCGATCCGGCTCGGCGCGGGACCGGCGCCGAGACCTAGGGCGACCTCGAGGGCCTCCCGCATGGAACGCGGCAGACGACCGAGTTCGTCCGACAGCGAGCCGACGAGCTGGTGGAGCCCCGCGAAACTGATGTCCGTCTCGTACTCGACACCGCTCCCGCGGACGACCCGCACTCCCCTCGCCACCGCCAGCTCGGCGGTCGCGTCCAGGAGTGCCGTCTTCCCCACGCCCGGATCACCGGTGAGCAGCAGGACAGCTCCGTCCCTCCCGGCCATGTCCAGGAACGCCGCGAGTTCGGCGAGCTCGCCCTCCCGGCCGACCAGCCCGGTCGGGCCGACGCCCATGCCTGTCCCTGACTTCGCCCACATCCGCCGCGTCCCTCGTCCTGCCTCGCGAAGCAGTCGAAACACTAGCCACGCACCTGACCGGAAAGTATTGCACCCACCGGCGAACGGAGCCTGAAGCCATCTGCTTCGCCGACACCCGCAGCTCGGGCCGACGTGGTCCAAGTCCCGGGGGTTGTTCCGCTTCTCCCGGGGGATCCCGATGCGCTTGGGGATCGGGAAGGGCTTGTCGGCAGCGATCAGGGCTGGCTCGTTGATGGTGACGTGGCCCTGTTGTGGAGCCAGAGGTGGTCCTTGGTGGAGCACAGGTCCTCGGTGTCAGCCTTCCCGGGAAGCCCTTCGAGTTGGCTGATGACGGTGATGCGGGTGGCGTCGACGTTGGCGGGCTGAGCAGCGTTGACGACCGTGGTGGTCTCGGCTCCGTCGATGAGCGCGCCACCCACTCGGCGGTGCCCACAGCGCGTACGGTCGCGTGGGTCACCGCGTCCGCGCCCCGCCGTGAGGACGTTGTCCGGGGCCAGCGGGTTCGCGGTGCCGAGCGGGTGCGTCCCCGTCGTCGGCGTGGACAACGTGTCGCCGTCGTCGAGCAGGTGCACCGGGCGCACGGCACGGGCGCCGTCGTACGCCGTGCCGGCCAGGTTCCCGCGGCGGCGAGGGTTCCCTCACAGAACTGGCACCGCGACGCCTTCCTCGCCCCTCCCGCGCTCCGGGCTCGCCCCGAGCGCCGTCAGCGTCACCCCGGCTGCCACCGCCAGCGCCGCCACCAGCCCCGCCGCGAGCACCGCCCGGTGCCCCAGGAACGTGCAGACGACCACCAGCAGCGCCGTGGCCGGCAGCACCGACTGCTGGGCGATCCCCACCTTGTAGAAGCGCGAGTGCAGCGCCCACACCGTGAGCAGGAACAGCGCTGTCGGCAGCGTCACCGCCGCCGACGCCGACAGCGCCGAAAGGTGCGTCTTGCCCACCGCCTGCTCCACCGCCACCTCCAGGCCGGCCCCGATCGCGGCACCCGAGACGAAGATCAGGTAATGGCCATAGCCCCAGAGGAAGGACTGCCGGTTGGACCGGAGGTGCCCGTGGATGGGGACCGCGAAGTACACCCACCAGGCGGCGAAGATGATCAGCAGTCCGCCGGCGGCGATGGGGAGCAACTCACCCAGGGCCTCGTGCTCGCCGATCCCCGACTTCACGGCGACGGTGGCCGCCGCGATGGTCTCGCCGAGCACGATGAGCGTGAGCAGCCCGTACCGTTCGGCGATGTGGTGGGGGTGCCACGGCGTGGGGTGGGCCCGCTCCGCATACAGCGGTACAGCCATCTCCAGCAGCGCCATCACCAGGAAGACCCACGGGCGGCCGGCCTCCGGCAGGGCCAGTAGCCCCAGCCAGCCGGTCTGGCACAGCCCGATGGCGTACCGCAGCGCCATCGTCCGCTCGGGGCCCTGGCTCGACCGCGCCACGCGCAGCCACTGCGCCGTCATGGCGAGCCGCATGGTCACATAGCCCAGGACGACGGCCAGGTACGCGTGTTCCTCGAACGCCTGGGAGACGCCTGCCGTCAGGACGAGCACGCCGGCTGTCTGGATCAGCGTGACGATCCGGTACAGCACGTCGTCGTTGTCGTAAGCCGAGGCGAACCACGTGAAGTTCATCCACGCCCACCAGATGGCGAAGAAGATCATCAAGTAGTTGAGGATCCCCTCGCCCGTGTGTCCCTCGACTACGGCGTGCACCAACTGGGCGCCTGCCTGGGCTATGGCCACGATGAAGCACAGGTCGAAGAAGAGCTCCAGTGAGGAGACGCCGCGGTGGGTCTCGTCGCGGCCTCGCGCCGTGAGCCTGCGCAGTGGTCTGTGGTGTGCGGGCGCCGCGGAGCACACCGGCGGCGGAGCCGGGCTGCTTGTCATCTGGTGAGCCAAGCTCCGAAATGCCGCTGCAGTCGGGGATTGATCTGCCAGACCATCGCTGCTGCCGCCGCAGGGACGAGTACAGCGAGTCGCACCGGCAGGTACAGATGCTCCAGAACAGGGTTCGTGGCCAGGCCCAGCAGGACGATGGTGGGGTAGATACCGCACACGGTGAGGAGCCACAGCTTCCAACGCCGTACGGCGGCCGGAACGGTGGGGACGAGCCGGGGTTCGGCGTTCGCGAACGCGTTCCGGCTCTGCTCCCGGAGCGTGTGCCGGATGTCTGTCACTGCCGGTGGGCTGGGCCGTCCAGGATCGTCGGCACCGTAGGCATGGGAAACAACTCTCTCGTTCATGGACCACTCCACATCGAAATGCCGCGTATCGTTTTGATTCCATCGGTTCCTGCGCGGCCGGGGCGATGTTGACGCTGCGTGATGGGCTGCCCGCGCGCACCAGCGGCAGCAGTTGCCGGGTGAGCAGCAGTGCCGTGCCGCCGCTTCGGCCGCGAGTCGCTGGGTCTCGGCCAGAGCGGACAGGCCGGCGATGTGTTGCTCGGCCCCGGGACGCTGCGCGATCGGCGCCGAGCGCTGCGGGTCACGACCGCGCAGAAGCGAGTCGTGCCCGGCATCTGCAAGCTCCTCGGCCAGCGCGAGACCAAGACCGTTCGTCGCTCCGGCGATCAGAATCGACGCCTGGTGCAAGCTTCCCGTGCAGGGGACGGCCCGGCGCCCAGGTGGGCGCCGGGCCAGGTCATCATCTGGTCAGTGAGCGGACTGGGTGTGGTCCTGCTCCACGTACACCTTGAGGGCCTGGAACTCCTCGATCGCGCGCGGGCCGCACAGGTAGCCGTAACCGCTTCCCTTGACGCCGCCCTCCTCGAAGTCCTCGCTGATGGCTCCCCAGGTGTTGATCCATACGGTGCCGGTGCGGATGCGCCGGGCGATCCGGCGGGCCTTCATGGAGTCCGAGCTGAACACCGAGGCGGCCAGACCGTAGATGGTGGCGTTCGCCTTGGTCACGGCGTCGTCCTCGTCGTCGAAGATCTCGAACGTCTGGACCGGACCGAAGACTTCTTCCTGCACGATCCGGACGTCGGTGCGGTCCACCTCGATCAGGCTCGGCCGGTAGAACGCACCAGCGGCCAGCGGGCCGTCGGTGACCACACCGCCGCGCAGCAGTACCGTGCCGTACGAGGTGGCTTCCTCGACGATCGCGTCCACCCGCTGGGCGGACGCCCGGTCGATGACCGGGCCGAGCTGGGCCTTCTCGTCTTCACCCGAGCCGAGCCGCACCTGCGCGAGCGCGTCGACAAGGCGAGTGCGCACCTCGTCGGCGATGTCCCGGTGAACGAGTACGCGGGAGCCGGTGCAGCAGAACTGCCCGTTCATCAGCACCAGCGACTGCACCACCGTCGGGATCACCATGTCCAGGTCGGCGTCGGGGAAGATCACCATCGGCGCCTTGCCGCCCAGCTCCAGACCGAGCCGCTTGAGCGTGGGGGCGGCCGCGGCCGCGATGTGACGCCCGACCGGCGTGCTGCCGGTGTAGTTGATCACGTCGACCTTGTCCGAGGACACCAGGAACGGGGCTCCGGTGTTGCCGGACTCGGTGAACACGCTGACCACGCCCGCCGGAATCTCCGAAACCGAGGCCAGGGCCTGTGCGAAGAGCTCATTGGTCAGCGCCGTCTGAGCCGGAAGTTTGACCACGACGGTGCAGCCGGCGGCCAGCGCCGGGCCCAGTGCCCGCACGGTCAGCATGATGGGGGAGTTCCAGGGAGAAATGATCCCGACGACACCGAGCGGCTCCGGCACCGAGTGGGTGTACTGGCCGGGTGCCGTCTCGGCGGCGCGCCCGGCGGTCTGGGTGCGGGCGGACGCCGCCGCGTACCGCAGCCACCCGACCGCGCCGCTGACCTCCCACATGGTCTCACCCAGCAGCTTGCCGTTCTCCCGGGACAGCATGGCCGCAACCTCGGGCACCCGGGCCTCGAGGGCGTCGGCCAGCCGACCGAGCGCGGTCGCCCGAAGCGAGGGACTGCGCGCCCATTCGCCGGTCGCGAAAGCGGCGGCGGCGGCGTCCACGGCGACCGAAGCCTCTGCCTCGCCACCGTCGTAGAACGAGCCGACCACTGTGCCGTCGGCGGGGTTGATCGATTCCAGAACCGGGCCTGAGCCGGTCCACTGTCCGTTGATCCAGTGCTGCGCGATGGTGTTCATGGTCCACTCCTCGTGGTCTCGCCCGGGTGCCGGGCGGATTCGATGTCTCCACGAGAATGGCGCGGCCACCGTGCCTACAGCCTCCGTCAGCTGACTGACATCCGGCCGACGGTTCGCTTACGTCAGTACCGGGGCAGTGCTGACCCGACCGGTAGCTCTCAGTGGACGTCAGGTCCGCTTCTGGTGGCGGCCTCGTCCGGGTTGGGTGAGGAAGCCTTGGCGGGTGAGGCGTCCGAGGCGGCTGCGGGTGCTGTCGTGGATGCCCCGTCGATGGGCATGCCGAGGCGTTCCTCCAGTTCACGGGCTCGGAACGCTTGATGACGCACGGCCACAAGACCGCGCACCGGGCACGCCGGCGGGCGACGGTCCTGGGCGTGCTCGCCCCGCTCCCGACGTCGGCAGCGGAAGACGGCAACCTGGCCCGCTACCTGCATCACGGGCTCGGCTACCGCACGACCGGCATCGACTGCTCCCCCGGCGCTCTCGCCTCGGCGGCCGCATGGGACACCGGTGGGGCCCCGGGGCCGACGTGGCGGTGCTGGGGCATCACCACCGGCGATCCCGGCTGACCTGCCCGATGCGGCCTACGGCGTCATCACCTGCCGGCTGGTCCACCGGTGGACGGACGACAAGGCCGCGTTCGTCGACCGAGTCCGCCGCCTCCTGGCGCCCGGCGGCATGTTCTGGGTCGTCACCGAGGCCGCCGGCCGCCGCACGACCGCCGATCCCGCTCTCCTGGGACTCGGGATCACCGCGGCCGACGAGGAGCTGCTCACGGCCGGCTGGTCCACCGTCCGCACCGCCGACATCGATGTCCCGCGCTCCTCCGCCCTGCGCCCCTGACCACCGCCTTCTTGCTGCTGGAGAGCCCTTCGTGCCGGACACCGACACGCGGAACGCGGCCGCCTGGACCACGTACGGCGCCCACCAGCTCGCCCGGGGAATCGAGTTGACCGAGCTGGGGGGATGGGTCCGGGACATCCTCGACGCCGGCCCCGGCATCGAGGTGCTCGGGCTGCAAGTCGAAGGCGGACCGCTGGAACGCGTCGCGCCGGGCGGTCCGCCGGGTCCGCTCGCGTCCGTAAGGCGGCGCGAGGCCGCCGTCGCCGGTCGTATCGAGTCATGGCATGGCCGGTTCTGGCTGATAAGTTGCTGTGCGCATGACCAAGCGCAGGTAATGATTTCCAAGTTTGTTGTGCCTGCTTCCGCGTGCTCGCGCACGCCGGGGCAGGGGGGTGCGGGTCGAGGCGGTTCGCACACGGGGGAGCACATACGGTGCCGCACGGACTGCCGGTGATCGACCGGATTCCTGGCCGCGAGGGCACCCTCCAGGAAGCGTCGCGCCGACGAGCCCCCTGAACCGCTCCCCGTCCGCCGCACACCGCGGTGGACGGTCAGGGAGAAGGAGAAGGCATTGGCAACCGGATTCCGGGCTGTGCCGGGCTGGCGTGGCGTCGTGGTGACGCTCGTGGCCCTGGCACTGCTCCTGGGACTGGATCTGCGCCCCGCGGCGGCCGACACCGCGCCGGCGTACGGCAGAGCGGACGTCCTGGAGGTGTGGGGGACCGCGGGCCCGGGCGTGAAGCGGGCGGCGGAGGCCGCCCTGGTGGGCTCCGACCAGGACATCCAGACGTTCATGGGCGAGGACCTGCCCGTACTGGAGGAAGAGGACCTGCGGGTGCAGGTCGCCCAGGTCATGGCCATCGGCGGTCCCGGCGTGCGGGCGGCGGCCGACACCGCGCTGAGCGGCGGGACCGACCAGCTCAAGGCGTTCCTCGACGAGGGTTTCGAGGCCCCGTACGACGAGGACCTGCGGGTGCAGGTCGCGCAGATCATGGCGTACGGCGGTCCGGGCGTGAAGGCCGCGGCGAACACGGCGCTGAACGGGACGCCCGACGACTGGCAGGCGTTCATCGACAAGGGCCAGTTCCGGCCCCGTGAGGACGACAACCGGATCCAGGTCCTGCGGCTGATGTCCGCGGGCGGTCCGAACGTCAAGCAGGTCGCGCAGCAGGCACTGGACGGCACGCCGGAGGACGTGCAGGCGTTCCTGGACGACGGGTGGCAGGTCGCTTCCGCCCGGGACCAGGAGACGCTGACCGTCGCCCAGCTGGCCGACCTGGCGGACCACGCGCAGAAGCAGGCCAAGGAGCTGACCGACAAGGCCAAGGAGGAGGCGGCCAAGGCGGCGGCGGCCACCGCGGCCGCCAAGGCGGCGGCCCAGGTCGCGGCGCAGGAGGCGCTGGAGGCCAAGTCGTCCGCCGGGAAGGCGGCGGCAGCGGCTTCGCGCGCCGCCGCGGCGGCGGACCGGGCGGCGCAGGCGGCCCGTACGGCGGTGTCCGCGGCGGCTGCTGCCAACCGGACGGCCCGGGTGGCCGCCAGCGCCGCGGCGCTGGCGGCGGCGGCGGCCGATCGGACGAGCAGAGGT